>CANQZA010000046.1 GCA_947628175.1 uncultured Clostridia bacterium
CAAGCTTGCCAATACCGTAAAAATTACACTCGGCCCTAAGGGCAGAAATGTAGTGCTTGATAAAAAGTACGGCTCACCGCTTATCACAAATGACGGTGTTACAATCGCAAAGGAAATTGAACTTGATGATCCTTTTGAAAATATGGGAGCACAGCTTGTTAAAGAGGTTTCTTCCAAAACAAACGATGATGCCGGTGACGGCACAACAACTGCAACACTTCTTGCGCAGGCACTTGTTCGCGAGGGTATGAAAAATGTTGCCGCGGGTGCTAATCCCATGGTTGTTAAAAACGGAATCAAAACTGCCGTTGATACAGCAGTTGACGCTGTCAAATCAAATTCACAGCAGGTAAAGGGCTCTGACGATATCGCAAGAGTAGCTACAGTATCCGCTTCGGACGAATATGTAGGCACTCTTATTGCGGACGCCATGGATAAGGTATCTGCTGACGGTGTTATTACTATTGAGGAATCCAAAACAGCCGACACAGTCTGTGAGGTTGTTGAGGGTATGCAGTTTGACCGCGGCTATATCTCACCTTACATGGTAACAGATACAGATAAAATGGAAGCGGTAATTGACGACGCAATGCTTCTTATTACCGATAAAAAAATCTCTACCGTGCAGGATATCCTTCCTCTTCTTGAGTCTGTACTCAAATCCGGTCAGAAGCTTGTCATTATTGCTGAAGATGTGGAGGGCGAAGCATTGCAGACCATTCTGCTCAACAAGCTCCGTGGAACCTTTACATGCGTATGTGTTAAAGCACCCGGCTTTGGTGACAGAAGAAAGGATATGCTTCAGGATATAGCAATTCTCACAGGCGGTCAGGTTGTTACATCAGATCTTGGTCTCGAGCTTAAAGATGCTACAATGGAAATGCTCGGAAAGGCTCGTCAGGTTAAGGTCACTAAAGAAAATACAATTATTGTTGACGGAGCAGGTGATTCTGCCGAGATTAAAAATCGCATAGGCCAGATTAAAGCCGCTATTGATACTTCTACATCCGATTTTGATAAGGAAAAGCTTCACGAGCGTCTCGCAAAGCTTGCAGGTGGTGTTGCAGTTATCAAGGTAGGTGCCGCAACGGAAACAGAAATGAAGGAAAGAAAGCTTCGTATTGAGGATGCCCTTGCCGCCACAAAGGCAGCAGTTGAAGAGGGTATCGTAGCAGGCGGCGGTGTTGCTCTTATCAATGCAATCGGTGCAGTTGAGGCTCTGCTTGATACAGATGACGCTGATTTTAAAACAGGTGTTAATATTGTTCTTAAAGCTTTGGAAGAGCCTATTCGCCAGATAGCTGTCAATGCAGGTCTTGAAGGTTCTGTTATTGTTGATAAAATCAAGAGCTCCGGTAAAGTCGGCTATGGCTATAACTTTGCTACAAATGAGTATTGTGATATGATTGAAAAGGGAATTGTTGATCCTGCAAAGGTTACACGCTCGGCAATCCAGAATGCGGCTTCTGTTGCCGCAATGGTACTCACAACAGAGTCACTTGTTACCGATATTAAAGATCCTCAGGCTGATGCGGCTGCAAACGCAGCAGCAATGGCTGCCGCACAGGGCGGTATGTATTGATATCTTTCATCATATTCATATTTAGTACTTAAAATCCATAAGGTACATTGCATTGTGCCTTATGGATTTTATTTTCTCCTATTAAGTATTTATAAAAATCTTGACAAACGGATTTTAAGGTATTATTATATTTATACTGATAGTTAATGCGTTGACGGGAACACGGCTTACTTTTTATCTGTAAAAGAGAGTCGGCGGTTGGTGAAAGCCGATACAGAATTCAGTTTAGTTATCCTCCCAGAGCAGCTGTGCCGAAATTGGTCAGTAAGCACAGACGGTCTCCTCCGTTACAGGGATAGTGTATGTAAGTACATAAAGTGCGTTTGTTTTTAAACGAAAAAGAGTGGTACCACGGTTTTTTATCGTCTCTTTGCCTTAGGGCATAGGGGCGTTTTTATTTATTTTTGAAAGAGGGATAGAGAATAATGGCAGATTTAGTAGAAATCCGTTGGCACGGCAGGGGCGGACAGGGCGCTAAAACAGCTGCCCTGCTTCTTGCAGATGTTGCCTTTAAAACAGGTAAGTTTGTTCAGGGTTTTCCTGAATACGGTCCAGAGCGTATGGGTGCTCCTATTACCGCGTACAACAGAATCAGTTCTTCACAGATACGGGTTCATTCAAATATTTATGATCCCGATTATGTTGTCGTTGTTGATGAGGGTCTTCTTGAAACGGTTGATGTGACTCAGGGATTAAAGGAAAGCGGAGCAATTGTTGTCAATACATCAAAAACTCCCGCTGAAATTGCCGAAAAGCTGAATGGGTATAGCGGAGAAATATATACCATTGACGCGAGAAAAGTATCGGTTGCCTGCCTTGGCAAATATTTTCCCAATACTCCTATGCTTGCCGCTATTGTTAAGGTTTCACAGGTTATGGATAAGGAAACTTTTCTCAAGGAGATGGAACATTCTTTTTCACACAAATTTGCGTCAAAGCCTGAAGTGATTGAGGGCAATATGAATGCGCTCAAAATGGCTTTTGATGCAGTTAAATAGAGGAGGGGAAACAATGAAATCAGATGTAAATAAGCTGAATCTTGAATGTAAATGGCAGGATCTCACCGAAGGAATGCAGATTTACGGTGAAATGACTTCACTTGATTTCAATACAGGTGAATGGACCTCTGTTCAGCCTGAACTTGACGAGAGCAAGTGCATACACTGTCTTATGTGCGTGCCTGTATGTCCTGACAGCGTTATTTCTGTTGTTGATAATAAAAGAGGTCCCTTTGACTATGCGCATTGTAAGGGCTGCGGTATTTGTGTAAAGGCGTGCCATGTGGGTGCAATCACTATGAAAGGAGTAAAATAATATGGCAAGAAAAGATCGATTGAGCGGAAATGAAGCAGTTGCTGAGGCTTTGCGTCAGATTAATCCGGATGTTATGGCGGCCTTTCCCATTACTCCTTCAACAGAAATTCCGCAGTATTTTTCAAAGCTTGTTGCAAACGGAAAGGTTGACAGTGAATTTATCCCGGTTGAGTCTGAACATTCGGCTATGTCCGCGGTAATTGGCGCGCAGGCAGCAGGGGCGAGAAGTGTTACCGCAACTTCTTCAGCAGGTATGGCGCTGATGTGGGAGGAGCTTTATCTGGCTGCTTCAAATCGCCTGCCATGTGTGCTTACTCTTGTAAACAGAGCGCTTTCGGGACCTATCAATATTAACTGTGACCACAGTGACTCCATGGGTGCAAGAGATTCGGGATGGATTCAGATATACGCAGAAAACAATCAGGAGGTCTATGATAACCTCTGCATGGCTTATCGTATTGCGGAGCATAAGGATGTGAAGCTGCCTGTTATGATTTGTCAGGATGGCTTTATAACTTCCCATGCTGTTGAGAATATTATACTCAACGAGGATGAAGAAGTTAAAAATTTTGTGGGTGAGTATGAGCCGGAGAATTATCTTTTAAATCCCGAATGTCCTATGGCAGTAGGTCCTTACAGCGTTACAAATTATTATTTTGAGGCGAAGAGGGCACAAGCTCTTGCAATGCAGAATGCAAAACAGGTTACACTCGATGTTGCCAAGGAATACGCAAAAATTACCGGCAGGGAATACGGACTGTTTGAGGAATATAAAATGGATGACGCCGAGTATGCAGTGGTTATTATCGGCTCTGCGGCAGGAACGGCAAAGGATGCTGTTGATATGCTCCGCGATAAGGGTGTAAAGGCAGGACTTATAAAAATCAGACTGTTCAGACCTTTCCCGGGTGAAGAAATTGCACAGTCTTTAATGAATGTCAAAGCCGTTGCGCTTATGGACAGGACAGAATCATACAATGACTGTTGCGGACCTATAGGTGCAGAGGTTTCAACAGCTCTCTACAGAGCAAAATCCAATGCGCTCACTTTAAACTATGTATACGGACTCGGCGGCAGAGATGTCAAGGTTTCAGATATGCTGAATGTTTATAACGAGCTTGAAAAAATTACGAAAGACGGTAAGGTGACTCAGCCGTACCGCTATATGGGCGTAAGAGAATAAGGAGGCGGTTTATAATGTATAATTTTAAAGAATTTGCAGGAAGAGAAGACCGTCTTGCAGGCGGCCACAGAATGTGCGCAGGCTGCGGCGGCACAATAGCTGTAAGAAATGTTTTAAAGGCAATTAAGCCCGGAGATAAGGCTGTTGTCGGTAATGCAACAGGCTGTCTTGAGGTTTCATCGTTTATGTATCCTTATACCTCATATAAGGACAGCTATATTCATAATGCGTTTGAAAACGCCGGTGCAACAATGGCAGGCATAGAGGGTGCATATAATGTTTTAAAAAGAAAAGGCAAGCTGGATGAAACATATAAATTTATAACTTTCGGCGGCGACGGCGGTACATATGATATCGGTTTTCAATCACTCAGCGGCGCTATGGAGCGCGGACACGACATGGTTTATGTCTGCTACGATAACGGAGCGTATATGAATACCGGTATCCAGCGTTCCTCCGCAACACCTATGTTTGCGGACACAACGACAACGCCTGTCGGTAAGCAGTCCGGCGGTAAGCCACAGTACAGAAAGGATCTTACCGCAATTATAGCTGAGCATAAGGTACCGTATGTAGCACAGACTACATTTGTACAGAATTTCCGCGATCTTTACCGAAAGTCCGAAAAGGCTATATACACCCACGGTCCGGCTTTTTTGAACATAATGGCACCATGCCCGCGCGGCTGGAGATACAATACGCCTGATATTATGGAAATCTGCAAGCTTGCTGTTGAAACAAGATACTGGCCTCTTTTTGAGGTTGTCGATGGTGAGTGGATTCTCAACTATGAGCCGAGAAATTATGTTCCCATTGAGGAATGGCTCTCAAAACAGGGAAGATTCAAGCATATGTTCAAGCCGGAAAACGAATGGATGATTGAAGCGTTCCAGAAGGAAGTAGACCGTCGCTGGCATGAGCTCCTTGCAAGAGTATCCGAAGTACGCGGCGCGTAACCGATAAAGTTAATAGTATATTATAAACTCCCTTCAGATGTGTTGTTATAAAAACAGGTATTGCCGGTAAGCATTTTCTGTGCTTTATAATGATACATTTGAAGGGTGTTGTCTTTTTATAAAGGCTTCACCTTCTCATCAATCAACCGCACTTTTCAAGTCCTTTAAAAAATATAACAATATGACGCCAAAAGAATTATAAATCGGTCAAAGTATCCGTACCTACATCTATACAAGCGCTATCTGTTAAGGGTTGACATTTTGGTGCTATTTATGTATACTTGTATACAGAGTATACATAAATACAAACAGGTGATTTGATGAAAAATACCGTAATCAATAACAATGCTGACTATCATAAGGATGCCTTTGCGTTTGATTTTCCGCCTGTCGATACGGCAAATCATATGCAAAGCAATATTTATCTTACAGATACAACATTCAGAGACGGACAGCAGGCAATGCCTGCGTTTTCCGTCGAGCAGATGGTGACATTATATAAATTGCTCTCGAAGCTCGGCGGTGAAAACGGCTTAATCCGACAGACAGAATTTTTTGTGTATTCTGATAAAGATCAAAAAGCGATTGAAAAATGCAAAGAATTGGATTTGAAATTTCCGCAGATAACGACTTGGATCAGAGCAAATGAAGAAGATATAAAAATGCTTGAGTCACTGGAAATCGGTGAAACAGGTGTTTTGATGAGCTGCTCAGATTATCATATTTTTAAAAAGTTAAGGACAGATAAGGAAAAAGCAGCTGAAAAATATCTTGAAACCGCAAATAAAATTCTTGAAAAGAATATAATACTTCGGTGTCATTTTGAGGATATAACAAGAGCAGATATTCACGGCTTTGTTGTTCCGTTAATAAATAAATTGAATGAATTAGCCGGCAATAATGAAAAATGCATTAAGTTCAGGTTATGTGATACATTGGGTGTCGGACTGCCGTTTGAGTCATCAGTACAGCCAAGGGGTGTTCCCGACTTACTGAAGGCGTTGTACGAGAATACGGGTATATCCCCGAATCAACTTGAGTGGCACGGGCATAATGATTTTTATAAAGCGGTGATCAACGCATCCTCAGCATGGATGCATGGTGTTTCGGCAGTTAACTGCACGCTTTTCGGTATAGGGGAGAGAATAGGGAATATACCTCTGGAGGCAATGCTTTTTGAGTATGCGTCCTTAACCGGCTCTTTTGGCGGTGCTAATATGAAAGCGATATCCGAAATTAAGGATTATTTCATTCATGATATTCAATATAATCTGCCTGATAATACTCCTTTTGTCGGAAGCAATTTCAATACCACCAAGGCAGGGATTCATGCTGACGGTTTGCTGAAGAGCAGTGATATTTACAATTCATATGATACATATAAATTCCTGAATTCCTCACCGCGTGTATGCCTTAATAAAACCTCGGGCAGAGCCGGTATTGCATATTGGATTAATTCCTATTATAATTTGGATAACAGAATATCAAAAAATCATCCTCTGGTTGATATTATCTGTAATTATATCAATAATGAATATGAAAATCATTCAAGATTATCATATATAAATGATAAAGAAATTGTGGCGTTAATTGATAAAACAGGATGGGATATCAAAAATGAATGAGAATTTGACTTTAAAATTATATGATATTTTAGAATCCAGAATACTTTCGGATTATTATGATGATGAATACTGCATTAAAGAAAAGGATATTTCAGAAGAGTTTAATGTCAGCAGAACACCGATACGCGAAGCTCTGCAATTGTTGGAATCAAATTATCTTATTAAGCACAGTGTTTCCAATAAGGGATATATTGTATGTAAATTCAATACGAATGACATAATCAATATCTATGATTTGAGGGAAATATTGGAGGCTTTCAGCGCAAAACTTTGTGCGCAGAATATTGATGAGGAAAATTTATTGCAATTGAATGAAATTTTAATTCTTGAGGAATTTTATATTCAAAACTTCAATCTTGAGAAAACAGTATATTATGATAATAAATTTCATAATATCATTCATAATCAAAGCAATAATGTTTTTCTGGAAAGAATGCTAAACCAGTTGCATCATTATACGCTTCATTACAGAGAAAAATCCTATAAGTCTCAGGAAAGAGCAAAATTATCCTTTGATGAACATAAGCGGATTTTTCTTGCGATACAGAGTAAAGATGCTTTGCTGTCGGAGAAGATGATGTCACAGCATATAAATAATGCTAAAGAATATATGATAAAAAGCCAAAAAAGCTGATATTAAGGTCAGCTTTTTTGGCTTTTATAATGAGTTTTATTATATGTTAATCCTTTGTTCTAATCGTTTTGCAGAAGTATTCTGTCATTATCAAAATCTTTGCTTTCCTTTTCCTTATACATTCTGAGCAAGTCTGAAACGGTCATTTTTTCTCTTTCTTTGCTGTTGAGATCAATAATAATCTGACCGCTGTCCATCATAATGGTTCTTGTTCCGGTTGTGAGAGCGCTTGACATATTGTGTGTTATCATAATGGTGGTGATATTGTTCTTTTTAACAATTTCGTTTGTAATATTCATAACTTTATCGGCCGTTACCGGATCCAGAGCGGCAGTGTGTTCGTCAAGCAAAAGGAGTTTTGGTGTAACGATTGTGCACATCATAAGTGTCACAACCTGCCTCTGACCGCCCGAGAGCAAACCTATTTTTGTTTTCATTCTGTCCTCGAGCCCCATATTAAACATCGAGAGTTCCTCGGTAAAAAGCTCCCTCTTTTTTCTGCCTACTGCCTGTGTGAAGAATCCTGAGCCTGCTCTTGAATAGGCAAGAGCAAGATTTTCTTCAATAGTCATATTTGGCGCAGTACCCTTCATAGGATCCTGAAAGACTCTTCCTATCAGGCGTGCGCGCTTGTGCTCAGGCATAAAGGAAATATCAGTGCCATCCAGAATGATTCTGCCTTTATCCTGGAGATATGTTCCGCAGATTATATTAAAGAGTGTTGATTTTCCCGCTCCGTTTGAGCCGACAACTGTTACAAATTCTCCGTCGTCAAGTGTAAAATGAATATTCTTCAAAGCAGTGTGCTCGTTGACTGTATCCCTGGCAAAGGTTTTGGAAAGATTTCTTATTTCAAGCATTATTTTTAGTCTCCTTTTTGAGCTTTGCGTTTAACACTTGTTTTTTCATTTCAGGTATAACAAGTGTTGCGGCAACAATAATGGCACAAGTAAGCTTCATAAGATTTTCACTGTTTTTTCCGAAGAGGGAGACATCAATAACAAAGGCAACAATAATTTTATAAATGATAGAGCCTACTACTGCGCTTGCAAGACCGAGCGCAACACTCTTTTTTCCAAAGAGGGCCTCGCCGATTATGACAGCCGCCAGACCGTAGATCAGCATTCCGTTGGAAAAGCTCTGATCCGACAGTCCAAGGTAATGTGAAATCAGTGCTCCCGATAACGCAATAAGCCCGTTTGCAAGAGCAAGACCGAATATCAGAGAAAAATCAACATTTATTGACGACGCCTTAACCATATCGGGATTATCGCCTGTTGCCCTTATGCAAAGACCAAGATGTGTCCTGAAAAATATAATGGCCAGTACTAAAATAATAATACATATAACAGCGCCTACTATAAGACCGGCAATTTTTTTATCAACGCCACTGATGTTCATTGCATTAAAGAGCTTTGTGAAAATGGAATCGGCATTAAAGTTGAGATTTGACGAGCCCCTCACCATCAGATTTATGGAATACAGTCCGCTCATAGTTATAATTCCTGCAAGAACGGGGTGAACAGCCAGCTTTGTCTGTAAAAGTCCTGTGACAATTCCAGCAAGAACGCCTGCCAAAAAAGCGGCAATAAAGCTGAGAAAACTGAACCCCTGTGCCGCGACAACTGCCGCAACAGCCGAGCCGAAGCCGAAGGAGCCCTCCGTTGTGAGATCGGGTATGTCAAGAATTCTCAGTGATATGTAAATGCCAAGAGCAAGAAGGCCGTATAAAAAGCCTTCTTCAACGGCGGTGATATAGACTTGCATAGTTCATTTCCTTAAAATCAATTCATTTTTACTAAATATTTTTCACGGTATAAAAACCACTGAGAAGCATTCAGTGGTTTTATTTTCTGCTTTTATTTGTTTACAACCTGAATCTGATAACCGATTGTATTTTCCGTCGGTGTTTCAATACCCAGTGTGGCAGCAACGCCTCCGTTAAAGGTGCAGTAATCGATGCCTACTACTTCAGACGGAATTTCGGATATTGCTTTTCCGTTCATATATTCGATACATTTTTCAGCGGTCTTTGCCCCAATGCCTTTATCGTCAATCGCAAGCGTTGCAAGGCAGCCGCTGTTTACTGTCGTAGCGGATGAGGCGTAGGTGGGTATTTTTTCCTCGCTGCATATCTGCGCGAGTGCTTTTACACCGTCCTGAACAATCGCGTCATTGGGAACAAAAATAACATCACAGCCATTTGAAATCAGTGTTTCGGCGGCAGATTTAACATCGGCAGATGTCTCAACAGTTACAGAGTCAAATGCAATGTTTTTTGATTTGAGATAATCCTGTGCGTCATTTACGGTATTGACCGCATTAATCTGAGAGGTTGCATAAATGAATCCCCATTTTTTTACATCGGGGGTTATCTTGTAACCCATTTCTATTATATCCGATACGGGGATTGCGTTTGAGGTACCCGTTGCATTTTTATCAGGCGCTTTCATATCGGTGATAACCTTTGCCTCAACGGGTGCGGATACGGCGCAGAAGAAGCACGGTGTCTGTGAGCCGAGATTGACAAGTGTCTGTGTGCATGCGGTTCCGACGGTGAATATGGCGTCATAAGTGCCGTCGTCCATGGAATTGATTATGGTTGTTAGCGCGGCGGGATCACCCTGAGCATCTTTATAATCATAAGTTGCGTCGGTATATCCTGCTTCCTTCATTTTTTCAATAATACCGTCTTTCATATCGACAAAAGCGCCGTTTGCGCCCGTCTGAAGGACAATGCCGAATTTTGCGGGTTTTGCGGTTTCGGGAGTAGTGCTCTCGTTTTCGTTTTTGGAATTCCCTGAGCATGCAGTAAGGCATGACACAATCATTAATACTGCAAAGATCAGAGCGGTAATTTTTTTGATGCTTTTTTTCATATTGATTTCTCCTTTAAATATTATTGTTATATTCTTCAAGCTCGATAAAAGCTTTCATTACCATTTCTTCGGTAATTTTATATGGATTATGGTCAATGTCCTTCATGGCGCATACTTTGGGCACAAGATTTTCAAGATCTTCACTTTTCATCTCAATATCCGCAAGGCATGTTGGCAGAGAGATTGATTTGTTGAAGTCGAATATCGTTTTGAACATTTCCCGGTCATTGTCAACAAGAAGGAGTATCAGTACTCCGTAGGCGACAACCTCACCGTGCAGATGCTTTTCTTCAATATGGGGATATGAGGTCAGGGCGTAAAAAACTGCGTGTGCAAGTCCCGTGTTATAATCAATGATATGCTCCGCAGTCAAAAGGATTGAGGCGATTCCCGTAGTGACAACAACAGAAAGAATTATCTGTTCAACCTCAAAACTTGCCTCTCCTTTTCTGAAATCATCAAGAGCCTTTTTGCCGTATTTAAGCAGAGGATAAAGGCAAAGCCGGCTTGCAGTGACTCCGAGATTATGGTAGTGTACCAAATCCTCGCCGCGGCTTGACATAACAGATTCAAAATATTTTGCATAAGTATCACCCATACCTGCCCATATGTATTTGGAAGGGGAATGTGCGATAGTGGGTGTGTGAATAAAACAATGCTTTGCCGGTGAAGGAAAAAAGAATGGCTCCTTAAAACTGCCGTCGCTGTTATACATAATGGAAACAGCCGTTGTTCCCGAACAGTTTGATGCGATTGTCGGGAAAGTAAATACAGGTTTACCGGTTCTGAAGGCAAGCGCTTTTGAAGTGTCAAGTGCCTTTCCTCCGCCGATGGCAAAAATCATATCGGCATCCGATACGGTATCGGTATTTTCAAGCATATGAACATTTTCATAGCTTGCTTCTCCTCCGTACCATAAGAAGTCAAGAATTATGAGATCGGTATTTTCAATGCTTTTTTCAATTAAATCCCTTACTTTTGAAATTGCTGTTTTGCCGCCTATGCAGACAATTTTTTTGCCGAAAGGCGAACATATTTTTTCAATAGAGGAATAGACATCATCGCCGATTGAGTAGCTTGGCAAACAGATTGAATAGTTTTTCAATTTAGGATACTTCCTTAGATTATAATATACAAATTATAGCATTATCTATCAATAATGTCAAACAGTTCCAAATAAAGTAAAGTATTATTATTCTTTACGGTGAAAAAATATAAATGAACCTGTAAGACAATATTCAAGAGGAAATTATGAAACAGAAGATTTTTTCAACACTTATGATATTTCTGCTGATGACAGGTGTTGTCCTCACAACAGGGGCTGCCTCCTCGGCAGTGTGTGTCAAAACTGAATACGGCAAAATTTTGAAAAACTATTACTCCTCGCGCGACATTACAAGGGCATTAAAAAAGGCGCTTGATTACACAGGGAAAAATGCCTCGTCAAACAATATTTTAACAGTGGCAATAAGAAAGGGAACATACAATGTAAAACAGACGCTTTACCTGTCAAGCTTTACCATTGTTGATTTAGGTTTATCCAGACTTTATAACTGCAACGAGAAGCGGGGTAATATTTTTAAATCTCCTGAGGACAGGGAATATCCTTTGTATTC
Organism: uncultured Clostridia bacterium; assembly: GCA_947628175.1. Taxonomy (GTDB): domain Bacteria; phylum Bacillota; class Clostridia; order Oscillospirales; family Acutalibacteraceae; genus Eubacterium_R. The sequence continues at coordinate 11,790 of CANQZA010000046.1, forward strand.
TTCGCTTGAACAGTGTGTGATTAAAAACGGAACGCTCGATGGTAATTTCAACCATAATCGGTCCTGTATTCTTCGTCTGTGCCATTCACGCAATGTTTTCATTGAAAATGTTTGTTTTACCAATAATTATTATTCCCATCATTGTGAAATTGCAGCATCAAAAAATATTACATTCAAAAATTGTGTTTTTAAAGGTCAGGTGTCTGATCTGAGCGTGAATTCTTCTGAAGCAATTCAACTTGATATACTTGACCGAGTACATTTTTACGGCTTCACAAGCTACGACTACACTATGAACGACAGTATTACTATAGAAAACTGTAAATTTAAAAATGTTTATCGCGGTATAGGTACACATAATTATTTCAGGGACCTTTATCAGGATCATATTGTTATAAGCGATTGTCATTTTGAAAATATTATGGACTGTGCCGTTTCGGCGGTTAATTTCAGAAACGCTTTATACAGAGATAATCATTATATAAACTGCAAATATTCTCTTTTTTGCCGTGATAATGGCAAATAGCACTTGTTAAATATTCTTTATTGTTATATACTAAAAAAAGGTTCAATAAAAGAATCAGGGGTGATAGATTGACAGTTTCAATAATGATTAAGCCTTCTTCAAGCAACTGTAATTTGAAATGCGAATATTGCTTTTATCACTCGTTGTCACGCGAGCGCTCCGATTTTTCAATGGGAATGATGAGCAGCCAAACAGCCTGCAATGTTATTGACAGTGCCTTTGAATTTGCGCAGGGTGATCCGGTTTACTTCACATTTCAGGGTGGGGAGCCGCTTTTGAGCAGCATTGAATTTTTCAGAGATTTTGTTGAATACGCCAATAAAAAAAACATGAAATCATCTCGGATAAATTACTGTCTTCAGACCAACGGTACTTTGATAAATGATGAATTTGCGGAATTTTTTAAAAAGAATAATTTTCTGGTTGGTGTCTCACTTGACGGCGACAGGGATATGAATTCGTATCGTCTGTATCCTGACGGTTCGCCATCGTTTGATGAGGTAATAAAAGGTATAGATAGATTAAAGCAACATGATGTTCCGTTTAATATTTTATCGGTTCTGACCAAGAATACGGCATTGAATTTTCGCAGAGCCTACCGTTTTTTTAAGCAGAATGATTTAAAATATATCCAGTTTATTCCGTGCCTGAGACCCCTCAACAGCAGCTTTGAGGAGAATATGTATATGAATAACGATGATTATTCATATTTTCTGACAAAATGCTTTAATATTTATTATAATGATTATATGAGAGGCGAATATGTCTCGGTGAGGTCATTTGATAATTACATATTGCTTGCATCCGGTAAAAATGCGGAGCAGTGTTCAATGAACGGTTTTTGCTCAACACAGTTTGTTGTGGAAGGTGACGGAAGCGTGTATCCGTGCGATTTTTACTGTACGGATGACTGGTATCTTGGAAATATAAATGAGACATCCTTTTCTGTTTTGTATAAAAGCAAAGGTGCGGTAGAATTTCTGAAAACCTCCTTTAAGCTTGATGATACATGCAAAAAATGTGAATTTTTTACAGTTTGCCGTGGCGGCGGTTGCAGGAGAAATAAGCAAAATGCGGACTACTGTGATGCTTATAAATCCTTTTTCTCGTCATCATATGAAAAAATGTTAAAAATGAAAGGTTAACCATTATGAAAAAAACTTTGTCTTTGTTAATAGCTGCCGCTATTTTATGCTCACTGTTTTCCTCTTGTTCTTCAAAGCGGGAAAGTGATACGGAAAATAATTCTGTACAAAGGGACCTTATTATCACAATGGACTCTCATTACGCGGACATGGATGACAGTGCTGTTCGTGCGTATGAAAAAATTATTGATGCGGTTTTGAATTACAAAAAGGAAATCAAATTTAATATTTCCCTTATTGACAGCGTTAATCAACTGTTTTACACTTCTCCGTTTTATGCACTGGTTGAAAGTATTTCTTTTTTGCAGGATAATACGGGAATAGAGATTCATTTCAAGTACGATGAAACCGAACACAAAAAGCTGATAGATGATTTTAAATCTAAAATTGACAATATAATGACACAGTGCGGATATGGCACTGTAAGCAACGATATGTATGTACTTAATGTATACAGTTATGTTGCAGGTAATGTTTCGGTTGATAATGCATATACTACGATATTTGAGACGGTTATTCACGCAAAGGGAGTAAATGCGGCAGTGAGCGGAATGTTTGAATATCTGCTGCATCAGGCCTCCGTTCCGGCATGTCATATTATGAATATCAACGGCAGCGGTATATCAAATCCTATGTCCATGGCGAAGTTCAAGGGTGAGTGGTATTACTTTAATCCCGCTGACGAAATCATCGAAACTGCGGGCAAAGGGCTTGTATGCTTTGCCATGAATACAAAAAGGGCTCAAAAAAGATACGGCTCTGATCAATTTGTATATACCGACCAGACTGCTGTCGAAGAGCTTGAGGATGACACTTTTTCAAAGCTCAGTGATGCACGCTCCTATAAAATGGAAGGAAAAAAGGTTATTGTCCATCTCGCCTCTGACGATGATTTTACATTTGAATGCTGACAGCCGATAAATGTATCTATTTATACTTTGATTCTTTCCATAATCTGCAATTTTTATAGTCTCAACAAAAAATATTAATTTTTGAATCTGTTTTTGTTGTATTTGTTTAATTTATGTGTTAAAATAATAGACACATGATTATAAAGGGGAATTTTTATGGCAAATATAGCTTTGAAAGAAAAAGCCCGTTCTTTGATTGAACAGGTTGGGTATTATTGGAAAAAACCGCCTAAAGGCAGACAGATGTCTTTTAAGGAAATATTTGCCTATTCCTTTGGTGGCATCGGCGCGTATCTGATAGTAAGTATGAGTTATACATGTCTGCTGGCTGCAACGAATGTGTTTGTTACCGGTACAATCGGTATCGGACCTACGGATATGTACATACTTTATATTATCGCAACGCTTGCCAATATCCCACTTACGGGACTCAGAGCCAATATTATTGATAATACACGAAATAAAGAGGGTAAGTACAGACCTTATATTCTGAGTATGGGAATTCCCACCGTCATTCTTTTTGTGGGTATAACATGGTTTCCATACGACTCACTTAAATTAATCGTCGGAACAGGTGAATTCTTAGGCAAGAGTGCCGACTATATTGCAAAATGTGCGGTTATTTTGTTTTTCAATCTACTTTTGCAGTTTTTCTATAATTTCTTCTATGACGCTTATGAAAATCTTATTCATGTTCTCTCCTCAAACTCACAGGAAAGAGCCGATGTTGCGTCTATCAAGAGTATCATATATTCGCTCGGTCCGTCCATTGTAAACTTTATTATGCCTATTATTGCGCAGAATGTATTTCATACAAACCAGACGGATATCCGCGTTTACAGGCTTCTTTTCCCGATACTCGGCTTTTTGGGTATTCTCCTTTGTATTGTTGTTTACGCTAATACATCTGAAAAAATTGTTCAGGCAAAAACACATGTTATTCAGATTAAATTTATCGACGCTCTCAAAGCAGTTGCAAAGAATAAATATTTTTGGATTATTTCGCTTGCAAGTTGGATAGGCTTTCTTGAGACGGCATATAACAATATTCTCAACTGGCTTTATAACTACGGCGGTGCCTGCTCGGGTGATGTGTTTTCCATTGTAGTTACATTAAACGGAAATTCCGCCTTGTGGGGTATGATTATGGCTCCGTTTTGCGTGCGCAAATGGGGCAAGAAAAGGGTTCTTGTTTTTACAAACTTTCTTAATATCATATTTATTTTGTCAATGATTCTTTTTACGCAGAGCATAAATCAATACACCATTTGGTGTATATTGCTTTGTATGTATCTTAACGGAATAGTCGGTGCATTTATGCATATTGTCAATCCTGCGATTCAGGCGGATATAAGAGATTATCAGCAGTATAGAACAGGTGAGAGAATTGACGGAATGTTTGCGGCAGTTGCTACAATCGGTTCGCTGCTTACATTGGTAATGTCCGGCGTTATTCCTGCCATTCAGGAAAAACTCGGTATGACGGTTGAAAATGCAAAAAGAGTTACCAGCAATGCTGTAATCCTTGCAAGAGAGCTACCGGGTACAAGTAAGAATATCGGCACTATACTTCAGGAGCAGTTTGCACAGGGGCAGAATAACTATATAAATCCTGCCTCGGCACTTTATGATGTGGACGGCGTTCTTCTGCCTTTGCTCCATGTTCTGATTATTGTTTCCGCAGTCGGTGCGCTGCTGAATGTTATACCTTATTTTTGGTATGACTTTGAAGAGAAAAAGCAGAAATCAATAATAAGAGTACTGAAAATAAGAGCGCTTTTTGAGGATTACGGCAATAATGCTCTTGGTGACCGCGATCTTGTTGAAGCCATTGACACGGTCAATGAAGCAAGAAGAATGGCCGTGGCACAGCCTAAAAATGTGTCGAAGAAGGATTATAAGTCAGCAAAGGGCAAGGAAGCAAAAAGAGCCGCTAAGAAAGCATATAAAGAAGCCCTTGAATATAATGATGAAATCGAAATTTCCCAGTTTGTCTGTGAGGAACTCGATAAATTCAATACCGATTTTATAAAGCATCAGGTCAGTGTATATCAGAAAGTATATGACGAAGGTCTTGACGGAATCAGAAATTTGTCCGCCTCAGAGGCGTCAGCAGCTCTCAAGGCCGCAAAAGCTCTTCCGAAAACAACACAGTCGGAAAAGGAAATCCGTAAATTTGAGATAGAGGTTGCGAAAAAGAAGCTTTCTTCAATCAAAGCATATGAGAAATTCTTCGGTTCGGTAAATGATTTTTCGGAGCCTGATATGACAGTTCTTGAAGATTTCTTTAAGATTGAAGATGACTGCAATGACAACATCGCTCAGCTTTCAAAGCAGATTAACGCCGCAAAGAAGAATAAAGATTTTGGAGAGGTCCATACATTAAAGGCTCAGATTAAGGAATATGAGCAAAAACGCAAGGAAGCTCGCAAGGCATCCAAGGAAGAAATGGACAGACACGCTCATTTCAACCGCGCGGCACAGGCATATATCGACGCAAGAAAACTGCTTATTCAAAAAGAGAATTTCTCTCATTTTGACGAGATAGCGGCTATGTATGATGAGGCAAAGGCGCGCGCGGAAGAAGAGGAAAGAATCAAGGAGGAAAAGGCGGCGCTCAAGCAGAAGGAATTAGAAGAAGAGCTTGCGCAGCGCAAAAAAGCAAAAAATAATAAAAACAAATAATCTTTAATGGCATAGTTACCAAACAGCCCCGTTTCAGCATACTATATAGTATGTAATGAAATGGGGTTATTATTATGATTTTATATATAAAGGTGGGTTCGATTACTAATGCACAGCGCGGTCAGAAGATTCTGCGCGCAAACGGTTACCGTGTTCAGATGAAAAAAATAGATAATCCGGCTCCCGGTGACGGATGCGGATATGCACTGGAGGTAAAAACCGAAAATATCGAACCGGCACAAATACTCAGCAAGAACGGAATATCGGTTTTGGGAACGGAGTTCAGATAAACATGATTTATTTTGACAACAGTGCCACAACAAATCCAAAACCGAAAAATGTTATATTCACAACAAATAATGCTTTTATAAATTATAGCTTTAACAGCGGCAGAGGCGGATATAAAAAATCGGTCGATACCGCTCAAAAAATTTTTGCTTCACGCGAAAAAGCAGCCGCTCTATTCGGTCTGGAGCCGCAAAATGTTGCCTTCACGCTTAATTGTACGGCAGCATTGAATATGGCAATCAAAGGCAGTATCAAAAAAGGCGATCATATAATCATTTCCAATCTTGAGCATAATGCTGTTTCACGACCTGTTGAGGCATTGGCGCTGAAAAATATGATTACCTATGATACTGCCTCATTCAGCTACGATAAAGAGGAAACGGTTAATCATTTCAGGCATTTGATTAAACCTAATACAAAGCTTATTGTGTGTATGCATGCCTCAAATGTTTTCGGATGTTTGTTTCCTATCAGGGAAATAGGGGAGCTTGCACATAAACATTCCATT
>CANQZA010000047.1 GCA_947628175.1 uncultured Clostridia bacterium
AATGGAGCGGGTGATGGGAATCGAACCCACACGACCAGCTTGGAAGGCTGGGATTCTACCATTGAACTACACCCGCGAATTGCGACGGTCATTATTATAACTAAAGACCGCCGTTGTGTCAAGACTTTTTTTAAAATTAGTTAATCTTTATTTCAATTTCATTTGCGGCAGAGAGGGAAAATCGTTTTATATCGGTATCCTGATTAAAAACAATTACATTAGCAAGCTTTTCCTCAACAAGGCGTCTTACGCTGTCGCGAAGCCCTCTTGCGTTTTTCTTTGAGCCATAGGCCTGCTTAGCGAGAAAAATGGGAACACTGTCATCATAGACAAGCTCAATCGCCTTATCTTTCAAACCCTCAACAAGCTCATCCAACATCAAGCGAGCAATTTTTTCAAAATTATCATGCGTAAGTTCATTGAAAATGACAATTTCATCCACTCTGCCTAAGAATTCAGGACGAAGAAATCTCTCAAGAGCTTTCATTGTAACATCTTTATTAATATCGTCTGCCGACTTATTGAAACCGAGTGAAGCAGAATCCGTTGAACCCGCATTTGAGGTCATTATGATAACGGTATTTTCAAAATTAACCGTCCTGCCCTGTGCATCTGTTATTCTACCCTCATCCAGAATCTGAAGAAGTATATTTAAAACATCTTTATGTGCCTTTTCTATTTCATCAAAAAGTATTACGCTGTAAGGCTTTCTTCTCACCTTTTCCGTAAGCTGACCCGCATCGTCATAACCTACATATCCGGGAGGAGAGCCTATAATTCTTGAAACACTGAATTTTTCCATAAACTCGGACATATCAAGTCGTATAAGATTGTCAGGACTGTCAAACAGAGAATCGGCAAGCCGTTTGACAAGCTCGGTTTTGCCGACTCCGGTAGGCCCGACAAATATAAAGGACTGAGGTCTTTTTTTAGGACTTATCTGAACTCTTCCCCGTCTTACTGCGTTTGAAACCTTTTCAATTGCCTCATCCTGACCAATAATATGCTTTTTCAGTTCTTCCTCAAGTGAAGCAAGCTTCTTTACATCGTTTTGCTCAATTTTTGATGCAGGTATTCCCGTCCACATTGAAATAACCCGTGCGAGATCCGACTCAAGCACCTGATTGTCCCTTGCCTTTTCCTCCAGCTCCGCAAGGCTGTTATCCAACTGTATAATTTCACTTTTCAGCTTTGTAATCAGCTCATAGTCAATAACATCGTTTTCCTCAGGCGAGGAAAGCTTTTCTATATTCCCCTCCAGGAGCTTTTTTCTTTCAAGCGACATCTGATACTGACTAATGGCAGGATTCCTCAAATTGGCGCTCGTACAGCTTTCATCCAGCAAATCTATCGCCTTATCAGGAAGATAACGGTCTGTTACAAACCGCTCGGACATTGTTACAGCCTTATATACAAGCGTATCTGAAATGGAAACCTTATGATAATCCTCATAATATCCTTTTATTCCGATAAGCATTTTATAGGCATCCTCAATGGATGGCTCCTCAATTTTTATCGGCTGAAAACGCCTTTCAAGCGCAGCGTCCTTTTCAATATATTTACGGTATTCGTTAAATGTTGTTGCTCCGATAACCTGTATCTCCCCTCTTGAAAGGGCAGGCTTGAGAATATTTGCGGCATTCATTGTACCCTCAGAATCACCTGTGCCGACAAGATTGTGAACCTCATCAATAAAGAGGATAATATTACCCTCATGTTTCACCTCGTCTACCAATCCTTTTATTCTGCCCTCAAACTGACCTCTGAATTGCGTACCGGCAACAAGGGCAGTCAGATCAAGAAGATATATTTCCTTATCCGCAAGACGGGCGGGAACCTGCCCTTTCGCGATTCTTATGGCGAGTCCTTCCGCAATAGCTGTTTTTCCGACACCCGGTTCGCCTATAAGGCAGGGGTTATTTTTTGTTCTTCTGCACAAAATTTGTATTGCGCGGGAAATCTCATTTTCTCTGCCTATTATATTATCGATTTTACCGTTTCTGGCGCGATGCGTAAGGTTATTGCAGTAAGTGTTGAGAAATTTTCTCGACTCATCCTGTGAATTCTTATTCGGGCGCTTGGAGCGCTTTTTTGAATTGGATTTTTCCGAATTATCGGAAGGCGTTATTGCTTCGCCGCCAAACAGATTTGCAAAAGGCATTGTTTGCGCACCGTCCATATTATCGGGATTGAACATTTCACCAAGATTGCCGAAATCAAAATCGCCCATATTCTCCATAAAGCTTGCCATCTGCTCCGAAGCCATCTCAAGATCCTCATCCGATATTCCCATTTTTTCAATCATCTGATTGATTGATCCTATATTAAGCTCTCTTGCGCATTTAATGCACAGTCCTTCGGGAGTGACTTTCTCCCCCTCCATTTTTTGAATATAGATTACCGCAGGTCTTTCTCCGCAGCGTGAACACATCTGTTGTTTCATTGAATCACCTCGTTTTGCCCGGCTCAGTCTTTATTTTTGCTTTTGAGCTGGCGAATAAATCCCGGAGCATATCCGAGAAGAGAAATCAGAGTACATACAGCCGAAATTGCCACAAGTACCCAAGTAACCGCATCCGGCAGCGTGAAGCCTGTAATATCACAAAGCGCACCGTTTTTGCCGAAGGCGAGAATAAAAATCATACCTATATAAAATACATTTGTCGCAATTTTACCCCAGATTTCAGCGGCAGTAGGTCTTAATCCTATGGCAATCAGTATCGCACCGCCTATTATCATTATCAGTTCTTTAACGATAAAAAACATAAACAAATATTTTATTGCATTATCCCAGTATGTAGCAATCAGCACAACTACAATTGCCATTTGTGAAAGCTTATCAGCAATGGGATCAAGTATTTTGCCGAGATTTGACACCTGATTAAACTTTCTCGCAATTTTACCGTCAAACAAATCAGTAAGCGCGGCGCAAATCATAATAATAACCGCTGTGAGGACATAACCTTTTATAAATAAAACGGCAAATACCGGAATCAGTGCAATTCTTATAAAAGAAAGCCAATTGGGAACCGTGTTCCAACCGTCAAAAAGCTCCTTCAAATTATTTTTTAACTCGCCCATATGCAACCTCCTATACCAACAGATTAAACCTGTTTACAAATTCTATTATCATACTGCCTCTCAGCGCATCAACAAGCGTTCCGTTAATTCCCGATTTTGTCAAAAAGCCTGCTATGGTGCAAAGGGTATAAATAAATACTGCCGATTTAAGAATTCCGAACAGGGCGCCCAAAAAGCCGCCTGTTTTGTGAAGCGGAGTATCTTTTCTTTTCCTTAAACCCTTTATTAAATTTATAAGAATTCCGCTGATTATATAAAACGCAATGAAAACGCCAACAAACATCACAACTTTAACCGTTATAACTGCAATCGGCTCAATAAGATTATCGGTAACATAAGCAGCAAGCTTTTCAGTTGAAAATGTCGATAAAAGTGATGTATCGGGCTTATCCGTAAAAAATATCGGGAGCTGTTCAATACTTTCGGACAATTCTGAAAGATAGCTCTTAACATCCGATTGCTTATTGATATTTTTAAGCACATAGTCATATATAGATTGGCGCACATAGCTGTCATAAACCGTCTGATAATATCTGTCGCTTATACCAAATGACAAAGGAACACCTATAATAAAGCGAACTGCGCTCAGAAAAGAGACAAGAAAGCCCCGTTTTGCGCCGGTAAATGCCATAAAAACAATGATCAATATAAAGATTACATCAACAACATTCATTTCATCATTCCGCCTCATTTCTGTCTATAAGCGACTGTCTGTGAATAAAGACATCCGACCCCATACGGCAAATGGTTTTGACTGAGTCGTCTGTCTTTGACTTTTCCTTTTGGGTGCCGTTTGACAAATTATATGTTATGATTTCACTATTTGTAAGAACGCTTACAAGACCTGAGGACGCAGACACTGCCTTTACATTTCCCGTAACATCAATACTTTTTTTGACAGAGGAATTTTTTATTCTTACCAGCTTATTATCCGTAGAATGATCATAATCGTTATACACCAGTACAAGATCACCTGACGGTGTATAGGTATAGCAGACGGTATTGATTGTACCTGTCTTTAAAATTTCTTCGTATTTCTTTTGGTTGGATACTCTGCCTGCAAAATTATCGCCTAAAACAACAAGTCCTCGTCCGGAATATTCAAGATCGATAATATTGCCTGCACCGATTTCAAATTCGCCTTTAATTTCACCGCCGGAAATATTCATGGTATAAAGTTTCGTTTTAAGCTGTGCGTTTTCGCTGTTCACAGCGGCAAATGCAATTTTATCAGCGCTGTCATTAATCGCAACGGCAATAACATATCCGTAAGAGACACTGTACCTCAGCTTTTCCTCCAAGGACTTTGATATAACGCAGATATCGCTTTTATTACTGCCCGCGTTTTCTGCATAAACCGCTGTGCCGTTTTTTGCAACATCCGCACAGATAACGCTGTTTTTCGTCTCACTTTCATAGACATTTGCGCTTGTTGTATCAAGCCTGAATTTCTTTGCGCCCTGATCGTAAATAAGAGAATAGATACCGCAAGTGCTTATAATCGGGTTTGAATAACCGTGTTCAAAGGTATATTCAACCTCGGCGTCACTGCTGTTCAAAACGGAAAAACTGCCCGGGGTAAGGACACCGAGTTTATTATTGACCGGTTTTAAGACAACATTACCCGACGCATCAAGATTATACGGAAAATTATCTTCAACAACACCGTTTGTAAGCGTAAAGTTACCGTTTTCATCCGTAAAATGATTTTTGACGGAATTGATGTTTACCTCACAAATTTTCATGACTGCAAGAACAACAACAATCAACGCAATAATAATCCATATGATCATTCTGTTTTTTTTATCCCTTTTCGCGCGTTTTTCACGCCTGTGCATTTCGCGCTGATTGCCTGCCATATTAACACCTGCCTAATAATTGATTTTATTGAGATATAATCCATGGGGCGGAGCAGTCTTCCCTGCCCTTCGTCTGTCCTTTGATTCAATGATGCTCTCAAGCTGATTTTCCTTTATTTTGCCCTCTGAAACAAACAGAAGCGTTCCTATCATTATGCGCACCATATTATATAAAAAACCGTCTGCCTCGACCTTAAAATATACCATATCCTGTTCACGCCAGACCTGAAAATCCGTAACCGTTCTCAGAGTATCCTCAACATCGCTTTTCACAGAGCAAAAACCGGAATAATCATGAGTACCTATAAAAGCCTTTGCCTGCTCGTTTAAATAATCGGCATCTATATGAGGACGGTAATGATATGCATATTTTGAATAAAATGGATTTCTTATTTTGCCGTTATAAATCTTATAGAGATATTCCTTTGATTTGCACGAATAGCGTGGGTGAAAATCGTCAGCAGTCTCCTTGCACGCTTTTACGCAAATATCATCAGGGAGCTTTGCATTCAGTGCGCAAACTACTCCGCTGCATGATATATTCATATCTGTTTTAAGACTCAGGCAATACATATTTGCGTGAACACCCGAATCAGTCCTGCTGCAGCCCTTGACATCCAGCCTTTCCCCAAACACCTTTTCAACGGCGTTCTGGAATACCTCCTGAACCGTCAAGGCATTTTTCTGTACCTGCCAACCATGGTAGGCGGAGCCGTCATATTGTATTGTTAAAAGCAAATTTCTCATACAACTGCACTCATCAAATGATTTAAAATAACCAGAACAGCTACAAAAGCCACCGTTAATGCAAGCGAAATATAATCTTTTGCGGAAAGTTTCATAACTTTCATCTTTGTCCTTGCACCGCCTCCCCTGTAGCAACGGCATTCCATTGCGTACGCCAGCTCATTGGCCCGCCTGAAGGACGACACGAATAACGGAATTAAAACAGGCACAAGAGCCTTTACTCTGTGTACCAGATTACCTGATTCCATATCGGCGCCTCTCGATTTTTGGGCCGACATAATTTTATCAATTTCTTCAACGAGCGTAGGTATGAATCTCAGCGCGATGGTCATGGTCATGGCTATTGTATGGGTATCAACCTTTATCACTTTAAGCGGCTTGAACAGGCTTTCAAGCGCGTCTGTAAGCTCGGTCGGAGATGTGGTATAGGTAAGCATTGAGCTTATTACAACAAGTGTAATAATACGAAATACCATAAACACGGCAGTATAAATACCATTGAGCGTGATTTTGAGTTTCCATACAGTTAAAATCGGATCTCCTCTGCCGTAGAACAAATTAAGAAGTGATGTAATAACAATAATAATGGCAAGAGGCTTAACGCTTTTTATAACAGTTTTAAACGGAATTTTTGATACAGCAATCATCAATGTCACACCGATTATTACTGCTGCAAGCGAGAGAAAATTCTTACAGATAAATATGGAAACAATCAGAATGGCAATCAAAACTATTTTCATTCTTGCATCAAGCCTGTGAAGCAGTGAATTCCCGGGGAAATACTGCCCGATCGTAATATCGCTTATCATATCCGAGCACTCCCCCTTTGAAGTCTTTTTATTTCCTCAACACCTTGCTCAACTGTGTATATATTGGTTTTACAGTCGATACCGGAGGCTTTGAGTTTAATAAAAATATCCGTGATTTCAGGCACATTCAGCCCCATACTTTTCAGCTCGTCCGCACAAGAATACACTTCGTCAACACTGCCGAACATCGCAAGCTCGCCTTTATTCATAACAATGACTTTTTTGCAAAGCTTTGCAACATCCTCCATAGAATGAGAAACAAGAATAACGGTATTTCCCATATACATTTGGTATGATCGGATAAGATTCAGAATCGCATCTCTTCCCCTTGGATCAAGACCTGCGCAAGGTTCATCAAGAACAAGCACCTTAGGCTCCATTGCGATAATGGAAGCAATAGCAACCCGCCTTTTCTGCCCGCCGGAAAGATCAAACGGTGATTGATTCAAATAATCGAGAGACATACCGACAAAGTCCATACTTTTTTTGACACGCCTGTCAATTTCTTCCGTGTCAAGACCCATCTGCTTGGGTCCGAATGCAATTTCCTTATATACTGTATCCTCAAAAATCTGATATTCCGGATACTGAAAGCACAGCCCCACGGCAAAGCGGACCTGCCTTATTTTCTTTTTGTTTTCCTTTGACCAAATATCACTTCCGTCAAGAAAAACTTTTCCGTTATGCGGTTCAAGAAGTCCGTTGAGGTGCTGAATCAAAGTGGATTTTCCGGAACCGGTATGACCAATTATACCTATAATCTCTCCTTGTTCAATCTCAAAATTTATATTATTTATCGCAGCAGTTTCAAAGGGTGTGCCGACGCTGTAAAGATATTTTAAATTTTCACAGGCAATAACGGCCATTATCCCTTTTCCTCCAACTGTAATTTTAAAAATGCAACGCAATCGTCCGCGTTTAGTATTGTATTTTTACTTTTCAATCCCAGACGATAAATCAGTTCCGTAGACTGCGGAACATCAAGACCGATAGCCTTTATTTCGTCAACCTTTGAAAAAACTCCGGACGGAGCATCATCCATTTTTATCCTGCCGTTATCAACAACAACAATCCTGTCTGCCTGCACCGCTTCATCCATATAGTGTGTGATCAGGACTATTGTAATGCCCTCCTCACGATTGAGCTTTTTTATGGTTGACATCACCTCTCGCCTGCCGCTCGGATCAAGCATCGCTGTCGGCTCGTCAAGCACTATACATTCAGGTTTCATAGCAATAATGCCCGCAACGGCAACTCTTTGTTTCTGTCCTCCGGAAAGCTTGCTCGGCGCTTTTGTACGATATTCATACATACCAACCGTTTTCAGCGCCTCGTCTACCCTTTTACGGCATTCTTCAGGCGGAATACCGAGATTTTCAACACCAAAGGCAACATCCTCTTCAACTATTGAGGATACAATCTGATTATCCGGATTCTGAAACACCATGCCGACTCTTTTTCTCACATCAAAAATGGAGTCATCATCCTTTGTCTGAATCCCGTCAACAACAACCTGCCCATCATTCGGAAACAGAATTCCGTTTGTGAGTTTGGCAATCGTTGATTTGCCCGAGCCGTTATGACCCAAAACTGCGACAAAAGAGCCTCGCTCAATACTTAAATTGAAATTTTCTATAACAGGAATTTTCATCTGCCTGTCACCGTCGTCAACGGTATAGGCAAAACTGACATTTCTAAACTCAATTAAACTCATTTATTCCAAGGTCCAGATTGCAGATGAACCGCACGGGAGCACCTGATTTTTTGATGAAACGAAAAGCCCTATTTCATCAGCCTGAACCGTTCCGCCTTTTTCTTTAGTAATAATATCATCCAGTATATATTTCATAACAGATGGGGAAAGACCTGTTGTGTATGAATTGATAAGAACCATTATCGGTTCTTCGGAAATGAGCTTTGAAACCAGCTTTACAAAATCATAAATACTGTCTTCAATATGCCATACTTCTCCTTTAGGACCTCTTCCGTAGCTCGGAGGATCGAGAATGATAATATCATACTTATTTTCCCGCCTGATTTCGCGCTGAGCAAATTTCATACAGTCATCCACTATCCAGCGCACATCACCGTCGCTTACGGACGATGCGACAGCATTTTCCTTAGCCCATTGCACCATTCCCTTTGAGGCATCAACATGGACAACACTCGCACCCTCTTTAAGGCAGGCTACGGTTGCTCCACCCGTATAGGCAAAAAGATTGAGCACCCTGACATTATCTCTGCCTGAAGTTCGGATGGCTTTTCTTACATAGTCCCAGTTAACTGCCTGCTCAGGGAACAACCCCGTATGCTTAAAGCCCATTGTTTTTACATTAAAAATAAGGTCTTTATATCTTACCTGCCATGCCTCGGGCATTCGTTTAAAAACCTGCCATTTTCCGCCGCCGGTTCTTGAACGGACATATTTTGCTGACGGCTGATACCATAGCCTGTGTTCCTTTTCACTTTTCCATATAACCTGAGGATCAGGTCTTATGAGAATTTCTCTTGTCCATCTTTCAAGCTTTTCGCCATTTGTACAGTCAATAAGCTCATAATCTGTCCAGTCCTTTGTATATCTCATTACATTAACCTTTCACGGACAACATCAGCAATCCTGTTCCCAAGAACCGTAATTTTTTCTATGTCACTGCCCTCAAGCATTACACGGATAAGAGGTTCTGTTCCGCTGACGCGGACAAGCACCCTGCCTTCTCCCATCAGTTCCATTTCCGCCTGCTGAACGGCGGATATAATATATTCATCGTTGTTGTACTTTTGCTTTCCTTCAGGCGTTACTCTGACATTGATAAGCACTTGCGGATAAACCTTCATTATATCTGCAAGTTCTGAGAGCTTTTTGCCTGATTTGACTACAGTCTCAACAAGCTGAACACCCGAAAGCTCGCCATCACCCGTTGTGGCATAATCAAGAAAAATAACATGACCGCTCTGTTCACCGCCGATATTATATCCGTCCTTGAGCATTTTTTCAAGAACATATCTGTCACCGACAGCGGTTTTGGCACATTTTATATCGTTATTCTCACAGAACTTAAAAAATCCCATATTGCTCATAACAGTCACAACGGCCGTATTCTTTTTAAGTCTGCCTTCATTTTTCATACGGTTCGAGCAGATTGCTATTACCTTATCGCCGTCAACGAGCTCTCCGTTTTCGTCAACCGCCAGCATTCTGTCCGCATCACCGTCAAAAGCAAGCCCCAAATCAAGTGAAGCATCTTTAACAAATTTCATCAATTCCTCAGGATGAGTGGAACCGCAGTTATCATTTATATTCGTTCCGTCCGGAGTATCGGAAAGCATAAGACATTTTGCGCCGAGAGATGTAAAAATATCCTTCGCGCAGACGGAAGCACTGCCGTTTGCACAGTCAATCGCTATTGAAATCCCGTCAAATCGTACATCAGCCGTAGAGACAACATGCTCAACATAATCCTTTACGGCAGTTTTACAGTACAGTCTGTTGCCGACATCGCCGCCCGTCAAAACGGGAATATCCTCGGAATGATCAAGAATGATGCTTTCAATTTCATCTTCAATGGAATCATCCAGCTTGTATCCGTTCCCCTGAAAAATCTTAATTCCGTTATATTCACAGGGATTATGCGATGCGGAAATCATTACGCCTGCCTCACACTCGTATTTGCACACCAGAAAGGCAACCGCCGGAGTCGGAACAATACCGACTGAAAGAACATTACAGCCGACAGAACAAAAGCCTGCTGTCAGCGCGGCTTCAAGAAGGTCTCCCGAAGCTCTTGTATCCTTACCGATAAGAATAGTAGGCTTGACCGATTTGCTCTCTCTCAAAAGTACCATTGCCGCGGCTCTGCCGATTTTAAGTGCAAGCTCCGCCGTCAAATCCGCATTTGCAATTCCTCTTACACCGTCTGTTCCGAATAATCTGCCCATAAAACACCTCAATTTTTAATAATAATAAATTACAGCAGTGACTGCTGCCCGTCCTGTTCTATTCCCAAATGCCTGTAGGCAAGAGCGGTAGCACACCTGCCTCTGGGCGTTCTTGAAAGAAAACCTATCTGCATTAAATACGGTTCGTAAACATCTTCAATGGTTACTGCTTCTTCGCCAATGGCGGCAGCAATTGTCTCAAGTCCTACAGGACCGCCGTTATAATTTTTTATGATTGTTCTTAAAAGAATTCTGTCAATATTATCAAGACCAAGCGCATCAATTTCCATTCTGTCGAGTGCATCTTCCGCTGCCCTTTTGCTTATGATTCCGTCATATTTAACCTGCGCAAAATCCCTGCTTCTCTTTAGAAGTCTGTTTGCAATACGGGGCGTACCTCTTGAACGGGAAGCAATCAGAGCGGCTCCGCCGTCATCTACCGGCATTTCAAGAATTGAGGCGCTCCTTTTCACTATCATGGCAAGCTGCCGTTCAGTATACATTTCAAGCCTGAAAATAACGCCGAATCTGTCTCTGAGCGGAGCTGAAAGCTGCCCTGCTCTCGTTGTCGCGCCTATGAGCGTAAAATGCGGAAGGTCAAGCCTGATTGAGCGTGCCGAAGGACCTTTTCCTATAATGATATCAAGGGCGCCATCCTCCATTGCCGGATAAAGCACTTCCTCCACCTGTCTGTTGAGACGGTGTATCTCGTCAATAAACAGCACATCACCCTCCTGCAGATTTGTGAGAAGTGCCGCCAGATCTCCCTGCTTTTCTATGGCGGGACCGCTTGTGATACGGATATTAACACCCATTTCATTTGCAATGATTCCGGCAAGTGTTGTTTTACCAAGACCCGGGGGACCGTACAAGAGGACATGATCAAGAGCTTCTCCTCTGCCCTTTGCCGCTTGTATATAGACAGACAGATTTTCCTTGACTTTCTCCTGACCGATATAATCGTCAAGGGTTTTAGGCCTTAACGAATTTTCAATATCATTATCCTCAGGTGTGAATGCAGAAGTAACTATTCTGCTTTCAAAATCCATTTCTGTTTCCTGCATCGTTTTTCACTCCTCTTAAAGAGTTCTCGAAAGCTGTTTGAGTCCGAGTCTTATCATCTCATCTACCGAAAGAGATTTATCCATCGCGCCTACAGCAACAGCAGCATCAGACTGTGAAAATCCGAGCGCGACAAGAGCCGCAACAGCCTCTGCTGAATCAGAGTCCTTTGTCGCCGACGCAGCACTGCTCACAGCGGCTGAGGTATTTTCATTTTCAAAGGAGGTCATCTTATCCTTTAACTCAAGTACAATCCTTTCGGCGGTTTTTTTTCCAATTCCCTGTGCCCTTGTAATTGATTTTGCGTCACCGCCTGCAATACAGACTGCCAGTTTGTCGGGAGTTAATTCCGAAAGTATGGAAACCGCAGCCTTAGGACCTATACCTGATACGCTAATGAGAAGCTTAAACGCATCAAGCTCCGCCAAGGTTGCAAAACCGTACAGATCCATTGCGTCCTCTCTTACCGCAAGATAGGTGAAAACATTTACCTTTTCACCAGTTTTGCCGAGATCTCGGACCGTATTAATCGTTGTGAAACATTTAAAGCCTACACCCGAACACTCAACCACTATATAATTCACATCGGTATGGGTAAGCACTCCGTTTAAACTATATATCATATTCAATCACCATTATCAGCATTTTTGACCGTTCCCATAAGAGAACCGCTGCAATGACCGTGGCATATAGCCATTGCCAGAGCATCGGCCGTATCGTCGGGCTTAGGAATTTTATCAAGCCCGAGAATAATTCTTGCCATTTCCTGAACCTGCTTTTTTTCCGCCCTGCCGTAACCGACAACAGACTGCTTCACCTGAAGCGGCGTATATTCATAAATGTCCGTATTATAATTCTGAGCCGAAAGTGTGATAACACCTCTCGCCTGAGCAACATCAATGACCGTCTTTGCGTTACTGTTATAAAACAGCTTTTCCATGCTCATAACATCAGGCTTATATTTTTCAAACAGATAGCACATATCGTTATAAATCGTCTGAAGCCTCAGACCA
The DNA here is from genome assembly GCA_947628175.1 of uncultured Clostridia bacterium. Lineage (GTDB taxonomy): Bacteria > Bacillota > Clostridia > Oscillospirales > Acutalibacteraceae > Eubacterium_R. The sequence continues at coordinate 12,508 of CANQZA010000047.1, forward strand.
AACGGAGTATGCGCCTCCGTTGTAATTGCGCCGTAGCCGAGAACGCGGAATTGATTTGCCTTATATTCGAGAACACCCCAGCCTACAATAGCATAACCGGGATCAATACCAAGAATAATCATATACACTTCCCCAATTTGAAGTTTATTCATTATATCACAATCGCAAATGTTATGCAACAAATAATAAGATTAAATTATAATTAATAATCCCCGCAATAGGCTTGCAGGGATTAACAGTCGGCAAACGGATTTTCTTATCAATTTATCTGATTCCCCTGAGTTGATGTATAAACTTCTCAAGTTCAATCAAATTGAATGTATATTTACCCGAGTCAGTATTCGGGATATAGTATCTTGCGCAGACCTCTCCGTTTAAAATGGTAAACGCCTGTTTTAATGTAGCCGTCATAAAATCCACGCTCTGTCTTGCATTTGAACCGCTTGCAATGACAACACCGACTCTTTTAGTCTTTTCAATGGGAGGCTTTGCTCCCCTTTTAAATCTTGCACTGTAGTATCGCTGAAAGCGATCAATTACAGCTTTAAGCGGGGCAGGAAAAAAATTGTTGTAAACTGGCGTAAAAAAAACAATATAATCCGCACGCTCAAAATCTTCAAAAAAAATATCAAGATCTTTATTGGAACATCCACTGTGATACTCGCAGTATTTGCAGTCAGTACACGGTGACGGCGACATTTTATATGTGTCATACTCCTTAACACTGCAGTCAAGAAAATATGTTCTTACCTGATTTATCAGTTCCTGACAAACGCCGTTGTCTCTCGGGGAACCTTTTATTAACAAAAGTCTTTTCATTTTTCATCACCTGTTTTATTATAGCATATAATAATCTTGTTTAAAAGACCATTATATGCTATAGTTATATTATTTAAAAATGTTACAGGAGGCAAATATGACCCGACTTCTGATAAAATATATAAATAAAAAAAGCAAAGAAAAGGATTCAAGAGAAAAATACGCTGTTCTGAGCGGAATGGTATGTATCCTTTGTAATGTAATCCTCTGCGCCGTTAAGTTTACGGCAGGTACTTTGACAAATTCACTGTCAATCACAGCAGATGCAATAAATAATCTGTCCGACGCAAGCTCCGGCGCGGTAACCGTTTTCGGCGCGAAGCTTTCGAGCAAGCCGGTTGATGAAGAGCATCCCTTCGGTCACGGAAGAGCCGAATACATTTCTGCACTCATAATATCCTTTTTCATATTTCTGATGGGCTTTGAACTTGGCAAAAGCTCCGTAAAAAAGATTATACATCCCGAAAATGTAACATTCAGCAAATGGTCGCTGATAATAATGATCGCAGCAATACTGATAAAGCTTTGGATGGCGTATTTTAACAGCACGATTTACAAACAGACAGGAAATATGAATATGAAGGCAATGTGCCGCGACAGCCTCAGCGACTGTATCGCAACCGCCGCAGCAATAGCTGCAATGCTTATTTCGTCACTGACTCCGTTTAAAAGAGCAGACGGCATAATAGGCATAACGGTTGCGGGCGTTATTCTTGCAGCAGGAGCCGGAATTGTAAAGGAAATACTCGGTCCTCTGCTCGGTCAGCCGCCAAGCGACGAGCTTGTAAAAAGCATAAATGAAATAATACTTGACAACGACCTTATACTCGGTGTTCACGACCTTATAGTACATGATTACGGACCCGGAAGAATACTTGCTTCCGCCCATGCAGAGGTGCCGTCGGATGTTGATATATGCAAAATCCATGACATTATTGACAACGCCGAAAAACAGATAGCAAAAAAACTCAAGACTGTTATTTGTATTCATATGGATCCGATCGCTGTAAATGACAGCATATCGAATCAGTATAAGGATATAATAAGCACAGTAATTACCAACTATGACGACTCCTTCAGCTTTCATGATTTCAGAGTTGTAAAAGGCAAAGAAAACATAAATCTTATTTTTGACCTGGTCACACCTTATTCTCAGAGCAAACGCAGTAACAGGATATTACAGGATTTGAAGTGCGAAGCAAAAAAGTATGATGAAAAAATCAACCTGGTTGTGACAATAGAGCACTCGTTTATATAAAAAACAAGGGGTAACAAAACATTCCATATTTTCAAGACCGCAGCATCATAAAAAGCGCGCAGGAAATTCCTGTGCGCTTTTCAGTTGCATATACCGATTAAAACGGTAAATAGAATCACATTTCAATTTTATATTCAATTGAATTTGCCTCGCACCAATCGACTGCCTTTTTCAAAACATAATCGGTTTCAAATTTCCCATATCCCTGTTCAATTTCCGGATAAGCGTTAAAATATTTCCAAAAGGTTTCAACATAATCCTTTGAGGAAAGCTTAGAAAATTTTGCAGAAAGCTTTTTATTGCCGAGGAAATTTATATATGCCCTTATTACCTCCTCATTCGTGACGGAGAAAAAAGGTATAAAGCCGGTTTTAATGAGGTTGGCATCGTCGCTGCAAGCCAAATCATATGAGCTGTGGACATGATAGTCCAAACGAGAAAACCAAAATTCAGTTGAAGAACTCCAAGCACTGCGGAGCGTTTCTTCATTCAAAATAAGACACATTCGCAGTCAACCCTCTGTTATTTATTGTTGATTGAATTCATTAATCCGCCGTTTTTGATAATATTCTGAATAAAATCGGGAAACGGCTGTGCTTTATATGTTTTGCCTGTTGTACAGTCGGTAATAACACCGCTGTCAAAATCGACCTCAACCTCGTCGGATTCGCAAATCTCATTTGCGGCCTCTTCACACTCAAGAATGGCAAGACCGATATTGATGGCATTTCTGTAAAAAATGCGTGCAAATGTTGAAGCAATCACACAGGAAATTCCCGACGCTTTAATTGCAATCGGAGCATGCTCACGCGATGAGCCGCAACCGAAATTAGCCTTTGCAACCATTATGTCGCCCGGCTTAACCTTATTTACAAAATCGGCGTCAATATCCTCCATACAGTGAGATGCGAGCCATGCCTCATCACTTTTATTAAGATAACGGGCAGGGATTATAACATCTGTATCCACATTATCACCGAATTTATGAACAAATCCTTTTGCGTGCATTTTTCTACCTCCTTAAACCGTTGCAGGGTCTGCAATATAGCCTTTAACAGCAGAAGCTGCGGCAACTGCAGGAGATGCAAGATATATTTCTGATGTGGTGTGACCCATTCTGCCGACAAAGTTTCTGTTTGATGTGGATACCGCCCTTTCACCGGAGGCGAGAATACCCATATGACCGCCAAGACACGGTCCGCAAGTAGGCGTTGATACAATGGCGCCTGCCTCGACAAAAATCTTTGCTATACCCTCCTCGATACACTGAAGGTATACTGCCTGAGTTGCGGGAATGATAATACAACGCACACCGTCTGCAACCTTTCTTCCCTTGAGAATCCGGGCCGCGCAGCGCATATCTTCTATTCTTCCGTTTGTGCATGAGCCTATAACGACCTGGTCAATTTTAATTCTGTCAATCTCATCAATTGTTTTTGTATTTTCCGGAAGATGCGGACAAGCAACCGTAGGCCTGAGTGAGCTGAGATCAATCGTCACAACACTGTCATATTCAGCGTCACTGTCTGCCTCATAAATTCTATATTCACGCAGACTTCTGCCCTTTACATATTCAAGTGTAATATCATCCACAGGGAAGATTCCGTTTTTAGCCCCGCACTCAATAGCCATATTTGAAATGCACAGACGATCGTCCATGGAAAGCTCGCTGATGCCTTCGCCTGTAAATTCAAGAGACTTATAAAGAGCGCCGTCAACGCCTATTTTCCCAATCAGATGGAGAACAACATCCTTACCGCTCACAAACGGAGCTTTTTTGCCTGTTACAACAACTTGGATTGCCGACGGAACTTTAAACCACGCCTTTCCCGTCACCATGCCCGCCGCCATATCGGTCGAGCCAACACCTGTTGAAAAGGCACCGAGTGCGCCATATGTACAGGTATGTGAATCTGCGCCGATTATGCAGTCACCGCAGGTAACAATACCCTTTTCGGGCAGAAGTGCATGCTCTATTCCCATATTTCCGACATCGTAGTAATGAAGAATGTCATTCTTTCTTGCAAATTCGCGGACCTGCTTACAGTTTTCCGCTGACTGAATATCCTTGTTAGGCGTAAAATGATCCATAACCAAAGAAATTTTTGTTTTGTCAAAAACAGAGGTTTTTGAAAATTTATACATTTCATTTATAGCGACAGGAGATGTTACATCGTTTCCGAGAACCATATCCAAATCCGCCTCAATAAGCTGACCCGCGCAGACACTTTCCAGTCCCGCATGAGCGGCCAGAATTTTCTGTGTCATTGTCATTCCCATTTTGATCACCCACTTTTTAAATATCGTCTGTAAAAGAACCTTCTCCTCTTTCAAGCGAGGTAACACCTGTACGGGCAAGCTCCACGATTCCAAAGCCGCTCTCAAGAACTTTGATAAATTCATCTATGACTTCGCCCGCACCTGTGGATTCAAGCGTCATAGTCGTCTTGGATACATCCAGAACTCTTGCGCCGTATCGTGTACTTAATGCAAGAAGCGCGTTTTTATTGTCAATGCCCTCTGCCCTGACCTTAACCAAAAGGAGCTCGGCTGAAACAGATTTTTCATCGGTAAGCTCCGCTACTTTTTTAACAATTTCCAGTTTTAAAAGCTGTGATTTAATCTGTCGCACATTTTCAGGGTCCGTATATGTTTCAATAGTCATTCTTGAAAATTCGGGATCTTCGGTTTCGCTCACCGTGAGTGAGCTGATATTATATCCTCTGCGTGAAAACAGACTTGCCACGCGCTGAAGAACGCCCGAAGTGTTATCAACAAGAACAGAAAGAACAAGCTTAACCTGCGCCATTTTTTACTCCTCCTCAAAGATTAATTTCTTCAATGATATCCTCTGCCGCTCCGCCGGGAGGAATCATCGGCAGTACATTTGAATCCGGCGAAATCAAACAGTCAATAAGAACAGGCGTGTTCATATCAACAGCTTCTTTGATAACGGAATCGATTTCGTCATTTGATGATATTCTCATACCTTTAACACCGAATGCTTCGGCGACCTTAACAAAGTCCGTTGCGCGGTGAGGATCGGTATCAGCAAATCTTTGGCCGTAAAAAATCTTCTGCCACTGGCGTACCATACCCAGAACCGTGTTATTCATAACAATCATAACAACAGGAATATTATACGACGCCATAGTAGCAAGCTCGGAAAGATTCATATGAAATCCTCCGTCACCTACAAACATAACCACTTTTTT
>CANQZA010000048.1 GCA_947628175.1 uncultured Clostridia bacterium
TTTACATTACCTGTAGCAAATCCAGCTCCTAATTCTGGAACGCCTGCCCATTTTATTGGTATGAAATTACTATCAAATAAAACGGTGATTTTTAACTTGTCAGCTTTTTCATCAAGCTTATCGTCTACCTCTGTAAAATCATAATAGTAACCCGAAAGGTAATTCATAACAGCGAGTGCAGTCGGATATTTGTCTGGGTCGGAGAACCGTTTATCAAATGTTTTTACCTTGTTGCTGATTAGTTCTCGCAGAGCAAGTTCCTTGTCTACAGTTTCCTTATCGGCTTTCTTTAAAAGTTCGGTGTTTAAAGTTTCTTTATCAGCTTTGCCGTCAAGTTTGTCGTCTATTTCTGTATAGTCATAATAGTAATCAGTGAGATACTTTATGACGGCAAGCGCGGTAGGATATTTATCGGGGTCGGAAAACTTTTTATTAAACGTTTTAATTTTATTACTGAGTAATTCATAAAAATTTGGAGGTACTGTGCCTGTACTGCCGGAACCGGCGCTTAATGAGGCTACAATACTTTCGAGGGAAGTTACATCTTTTTCAAGAGCCGTCACTCCCTCTGTCGCTGCTTCTATGCCGTCGTCCATATGATTTAATGCCGCCGCATTAATGGCAGGAGGACTACCATTTACAAAATTAAGTTTTTGATAGTTATTCACTTTCAAATTCATCCTTTCCTAAAAATTCTGTTCCTTGTGCTTTTAAACTGACTCTTAGTCCGTTTATTCCTTTAATGGTTCGGGCAAAAACAAAGCTTTCTACAATTTCTGTATCGTTGTACCCTGTTTTAATTTGTATCTTGTCTCCCGGTTCAATCCACCAACGTGCAAACACATCGGCTGTGAACGGACGATAAGAATACAAGTCGCTGAATATGTAGTTATTGCCTTTGTTATCATTGAACGCGGTTACTATTGCGCCCACATCTGTACAACATTTTGTAATCAAATTGTCCGATATATACCAGCTCTGTCTTGTCTGCGAATGGCCGTAATCAAAATCTTTATTTTTATTGTATGTGAATCTGATACGGTTAATTGGGCGTGTAACATACTCCTCAAATGTCAAATCAGCATATGACGGTATAATCTCATCAACAGCCTTTTTTGATGTTTTTGCAGAAGATATTTGCTGATACAATCTTATAAATTGAAAATTGCCATTAGGGTCAATAATTCCAAAACAGGCGTTTAGCTCACAATATGCTTTTAACAAGTCAACAAACGTAGTATTCTTATTTATAACACTTTCAGCTACAGACAAAGTAATTGACAAGACTTTATCATCATTAAAACCAAGAAAATTATTTAGGCTGACTTTTATGCCTGTGTTAATCTCCAAGTTTTCTAATGCCGCATATATTAAATTTCTTAAAGTAAACTTTGAAGTATGCTCAATGTACCCCAACAGCCATGCACTGCAATTTGTCTGTGACATCATATAAATATCATCATAAGCAATTATCTCTTTTACAGAGCGATTTTTCTGTCTCAGAGAACTGTCAATAGTACCGCTGAATATCGGAACTTCAATGCTTGCCGTGCGCAAGCCGGGATAAAGGCTGTCTGACGGATATAAATCGTCAGAGGGATATAATTCACCTGTTCCATAAGTTTGACGGAGAAAAACATTTATGCGCTTATTATTTAATGCCTGTTCAATTCCTATTACCTGTATTGTAAGCTGACCTGCAATACAGCCGCCGAGAACAAATTCATTTTCATCACAAATAGACTGTGTAAGCTCGAAGCTGTCAGCAATAATATTACCGCTTCCAATTTCTTTTATTTCGCCGTCAGCGGCATTTGGAAACCGTATAATTATTTCTCTATGTATGCTGTTTTCGAGCAGCAGAGCCTTTATCTCAGGCGATAATGCAATCAATTTAACCACCACCTTAATATTCAATTAACTCAACCGAGATTGGGTTATATCTGATATTGTTTTCATCTGCGTCCATAACTGAAAACTCAACATCGGGGATATAGAAATAAGACGTTTTGTAGTTGTTTATTTCATCATCCCAAAACGTTACTTTACATTTTCTTTGAGATTCATTAACAATGCTCAGATTGATTAAATCCTGAAATCTGATTTTTTCATCAAGGTCTAAAATATGAGTTGAGAATGTAATGCTTGTCTTACCGTTAGGAAGTGTAGAGCGCTGCAAGTAGCCTGTATTGTCACGTTCTGCGTCGCTTTCGAGCCTTTGGTCGGGAGTTGATGAATATTCAAGAAAATATTTGTTCGGCATAATATTGTTGCCGAATTTTATCAAATATCCTTTGTAATTGTTAGCCATATTCCGCCTCCTTACGCAAATGCTGACTTGCCGTTGTGACGCTTTTTGTAGAACTCGTTTTGATTTATGATTTCTTCAAAAAGGACTGAACCGTTCATTTTTGCAACAAATTGATACGTATTACCGCCGTTGTTGCGGAATACAACGAACATTTCGTAAATACGTTTCAGGTAATCAAGCATTTGAGTGAGAATTACTGCATCCTGACCGCTTGATGTGTTAATCATGCTTTGGAGCTTATTAAGAGGCGCAACAACTTCGGGATTGCCTGTATTTGCTCCTGCATTATCACCTACTACAGCAAGGGTGGGCGCTTTTACGATTGCGCCCTTTGCCAGTTTGGGAATTTGTGGAGCTTCAATTTTAGGCAGCCAATCGAAAACTTTTAGCCCGAAAACTTCAAAGTTGCGAACATTATCAAAAGCGTCATTAAGCATATCAAACGGTTTTCTAATCAGGCTGTTAATGCCCGATATTAATTCGTTTATTGCATTTTTGAATACACCCCAAATGGCATCTTTGATTTTTACAAAGCCGTCACCGTCCGTGAATACGCTCTTTATTCTTTGCCACATAGTAGAAATTGACTTTGGTACACCTTCGGCTAAATTACTATCTACACTTGATTTAGCTTTTACAGTACATTTTTCAACTGTATCGGCGGCACTATGTGCGGATTTAGCTACTCCTGCTGAACTTTCCTGCCACTTACCGTCTGTTTTATCTAAGGATTTATTAGTCTCGTCGCTTGATTTTTTGGCGGCTGATTCAAGTTCTTCCCAAGTTGTTATACCGTCGTCCTTTAGCAAAGAAAGTACAGCGTCATGCGATAATCCATATTCAGTAGATAACTTTATATAGTCATTGTAATTTTTACTTCCGCCGTTTATAGTACTCAAAACTGATTCATACTCGTCCATTGTATCGACAAGTTCGTCGTAAGTATCTTTATTTCTACTTTGTTGTTCATTTAAATTATCTATGTTATCTATTGTTTCTTTTACATGTTCTGATACATCATCATAATTCCAACCAAAAACTCTTCCAATACTTCGACGACCAAGTCCGTTGTGAAAAACAGAAAATAGATTTTCATATTCAAGACCGCTTATACTTCCATTTTCGAATTGATTGATTAATGATTCATTAGTCTTTTCAAAGTCACCTTTTTGTTTTATTAACTCGTTTGTAAGAAGTTCTGATTCTTTTTTACTGAGGTTACTTTTTCTATAAATATAATCAATTAATTCTTTTTTATCTTTATCTACGTAATTATTTTTATCTTCAACATCAATATCTATCTTTTTCTTTTCAACATCAGTTTGCAAATTCGAATAAATCTCACCAAAGGTTAATTTTGCTTGTGTAATTTCCCAGTTGGTAACAAGATCATCAAGTTTTTGATTAACCTCATCAATATTGTCCTTAATCACAATTTTACCGTCGACTTCTTCAAGCGTAAGGGTATTCCAATCCTCTGTAAAGCCATCGACCTTATCACCGAGCAAGTCAACGATAGTCCTGTAGTCGCCTTCCTCGCTTTCATCAATTGTGCCGTCTTCAATGATTTCCTTAAGACGTTCCTTCATTTTATCAACATTTTCAAAATCAACTTTCATCGTCAATTCCGTATCATTGATTTCTTCAATTTCTGTTGACATTTCGTCTGCAAGGTCGCTCCATTTTTCAGTAAGTTCAGTGGTCTTGTCGATTTCTTTTTTGAGCGAAGAATTCGACCATTGTTCGTTGCTGTATTCCTTCATCGCAGAAATAACACCTATGACTGCTGTTGCAATCGCTGTTATAAGAGCGGCATAAGGATGTTGTAAAATTTTATCTTTGAAACCGAGGAATGCTGCTTTTATCTTATCAAAATTTTTCTTAACTTCTTGTGCAATTTTAAACGCCTTAAAAGCAGCTACTATTGTTCCGATAGCGGCGGCAACGCCAGTTAATACAGAAACAGGTATTTTTTTAATAAATTTTCCGAGCAGTTCAAACGCACCTGCAAGCAGTTCTACAAGCTTCGGCACAGCTTTTTCTATAGTCCACTTTGCAAGAGGTAAAAGTATATTTTCGTAAACCGTTTTGAGCTTATCACCGCAGGCTTTTAAAAGCTCTCTGAACGCTTCGCCTAAATCTGCAACTGCTTCGGTTATGGGTGACAGGTCAAGGCTTTCAAGCCATTCAAGACGTATTTCAGACATATCTTTTAAAAATTCTGTAATATCTTCAACAATGCCAAGAATAGTTCCCCATATTCTTTTGCCTGCATCATTTTTATCCCATGCTTCTTTTATTTTATTACGTAGTGTAGTAGTCCAATTGTTGCAATTCTTTATAATTTCAAGTATATTGCTCCAAATACGTTCACCTACACCGTTATTCCAAACCTCGTTAAAATCTTCAGCTATGGTATTTATTAATTCAATAAGACTATTCGCACGGTCAATTATTGATTGAACCACCTGATTGCCGAGTCCAGCATTATCCCAAGCCTTTTTAAAAGCACCTGCTATGCTTCCTACATTGTCGAAAATGTTAGATAACAATAACTTTATGTTATCAAGCAATTTTTTACCTGAACCGTTATTCCAAACATTTGACCACGATTTGCCTATTGACTGCACTGCACCCTTTACGCTGTTAAAGGCTTTTTTCATACTGTCAATGACTTTTTGACCTTTAGAGTTCCACGAAGAAACAAGCCTGTCAACAGATTTTGACATTGATGAAGCAAGTCCGTTGCTACCCACAGTGGTCTGCGTTGCAGGCTGCGTTGACGAGGTTGTTTCAGTTTTAGTTTCTTTACTGAGAATATTCAGTTTGTCAAAACCTGCAACACTCCTTTTTGCCTTTTCCGCGCTGTCTGCAACGCTGTCAAGTGCAGCAGAACTGTTGTTTGCTTCGTTAGTGAGATTTTCGGCGGAATTAACTGTATCTGCGATTGCCGCATTTGTTGTACCACCTGAAGAACCTCCTGCGTTACCAAATATTCGTTCAGTTAAAGCCTTAAATTTTTCTGAAACAGTGGTTAGTCTTTCTATTAATGAATTAACAACTTTGATAACCGGAGTAAAAACATTAATTAAGCCTTGTCCGAGTGTAGCTTTTAAACTGTCAAATCGGAGTGTCAATATTCTTGTCTGATTCGCCCAATTATCTTGCGTGCGCACAAAATCACCTGTTGCGCTCTTTAATTGAGTAAGAATAAAATTGTATCTTAATGATACCTTTTCCATTTCAGACATTTTTGCTGTAGTTTTACCATATCCATTGGCAAGAGCGTAAGCATCTAAAGCGTTTTGGGTCATAACTATACCAATATCTTTTAATACTTCTGTTTCGCCGCTAAATACAGCTTTTAACTTCGTATAAGCCTCATCTTGCGTGATGTTATAATACGACGCAACATCTCCTGCAAGCCCTGCAAGTGTAGTTGACATATCATATGCTTGTTTTTCTGTAAAGCCATATTGCCGACTCATAGTACCATATAAGCCTACATACTTTTTTGCCATAGTCTCAGACAGACCATAGGATTTTGTGGCATTTTTTGCCCATTCATTTACACTATTGGACATTGATGTAAACGTAACGTCTACAACATTTTGTACTTCTGCAAGGTCTGAGCCTAACTTTATACACGATTTCCCGAAAGAAACTATTGCAGCTGTTGAAAAGGTTGCCGCTAATGCTGCACCAACTTTTTTAAATGAACTTGAAATTTTGGTGCTTGCTGTATTTGCCTGACCTTTTAAACTGTTTAACTGCTGCCTAAATTGCGCACCGTTGAGAATCATGTTAAGTTTTATTTGCCCAACTGTAGTTGCCGTAAAATCACATCCTTTCTAATAAATTTGGGTATAAAAAATACGCTACGAATTAACGTAACGTATTAATTAATGAAATAAATCGTTGACACACGTGCTAATACGTGTTATAATATAAATAACATTAGCGAGGTGATAATATAATGCCAATGACGCCAAGAGAAATGATAAAACTATTAAAGTCAAACGGTTTTGAAGAAATAGGTTCTAACGGTTCTCATAGAAAATTATATAATCCTCAAACTAACAAAACAGTAATTGTTCCGTATCATAGTAAAGAACTAAAAAAAGGTACAGAACAGGGAATACTAAAAGAAGCAGGTATAAAATAACTGAATATATGGAGTGTGATATTATGAAAAGAGTTTTCTATCCTGCAATTTTTACAAAAGAAGACATTGGTTATTCTGTTCGATTTCCTGATTTGCAAGGCTGCTTTACTGAGGGAGACACTTTAGAAGAAGCATATAAAATGTCACAGGAGGCAATGGGTTTATGGCTTGAATGTCAACAAACCGGAGAATTTAACTATCCAACTGCAAGTGATATTTGCAATATAGAACTTTCAGAAAACGAACAAATTGTCTTGATTGAATTTGACCCCGTAGAATATATGAAACGTACAAGTACAAAATCAGTTAAGAAAACCCTTACAATTCCCGAATGGCTTAACACATTGGCAGAAGAAAATAATATAAATTTTTCAAATGTGCTGCAAAATGCACTCAGAGAAAATTTAAATGTTTAATTTATCGGCATATGGTTATAGACCGTATGCCTTATTTTTTAGTTTAATCATTATTTTTTACTTAGATATAAGAAAATATTTGTCAATATTTGTTGATAATCTCCTTTCTGTGTGATATAATCGCACAGAAAGGAGGTGGATATTATGTATAGACAACCTGTGTCATCAACTAGAGTTGCAAGCATTGGTTGGGAAAATAACATCTTGCAAGTTGAGTTTAAAAATGGATCCGTATATAATTATTACGATGTAACTAAATCAGAATATATTAGTCTCATGCACTCGGATTCTATAGGACACTCAATATCTCTAATTGAAAAAATTCACAGATATGAAAGAATTTTATAAATTATTCTTTCATAGGTACACCTAAAACATCCTCGGTAACCCGTACTTGTTCACAAGAAATTATTACTTGTGTATATGGGTTACCATTTGTTTTTATCAAATCACAAATTGGCCTTGCCAACTCTTCTATTTTTTTAGCATCCATCTTTTTTCACCTCCTCATAATTATTTACAAAATACTTAAAAATTCGTATAAAAATAGCGCACATCCGTAGATGTACGCTAAAAATATTTTTGCATTATTTTAGACGCTCCTTTCGGAACGGCTTATTTTAGTTTTGCAACACTATAGAATCAATAACCTCTTCAAACAGCTGTTCGTTTTCATCAGTAATGGGTTGTTTTGAAGAATAAGAAAGCATATAGTATCCTTGTTCATACAAAAAAGCATATAAATGAACATACATTAAATCAGAATGATATTTATAATTAACACCATAACACCCTTTTATCTTGGTTAAAATTGATTTTTCTTCCACAAAACCATCTTCAGACTTACCAAAAGTATCAACCACAACATCTATCATTTCCCGCTTATCCACATCATCTAATGATGATATATCAATATTTAAATCTGTATATGCTGTGAAAATTTTATCATCATTTGGATTAAAATGCACTAAAGTAGCGCCATCAGTACCGCTTGTTCGAAATTCAGAAGGGGTAAAATATATTATATCACCTATTGAATTTTCAGAATCTAAAGTATATTCAGCTAAAGAAGATTTAGTAGTTTCAACTATTGATTGTGCTGTTAAATCATTTGATTCACTTTCAGTTGTGCCGAAAGTAAAACCTAACCATAAAATAAAACAAAAGAATAAACCAATAAGTGCAAAAATACCGCCTATAACAATTAGAACAATCTGCCAAGCTTTTAGACCTTTTTTTAGTTGTTGTATTGGCTGATACTGTTGAGTTAGAAGCGCACCACAACCGTCGCAAAACTTGTCATTTGCTTGTAATTCTTTTCCGCAATTTTGACATTTCATATCATCTTTTACTCCCTTTTCAAGAGCCGTCCCATTTCAGGGCAGCTTTGATTTAAGTTATTATGGACGCCAATGACAATTCATACATTCTTTATCGTCGTTATACGGGGTAAGCACATGACATTTTGGACATTCCCATAAATCCGTATTGTCTTTTGAATATCCACAACCACAAGAGCCAACGTATGTTTTATTTACGTTTCCGCATTTAGGGCAAATCCAATCGCCTTTATCTATGTTCTCGGCGTTTTTTAGAGAAATAGCGTGTGTTTTGGTCTCAATACTTTCGTCCTGATATGCACCTAAATCTTCAAGATATTCAAGAATTGAAGCAATGCCATAAAATATAGAGCATACCAAAAATGTTGATATCCACACGCTTAATAACAAATAGAAATCCGGAGAACTCGTTCCTTCTACAATGTTATAATTAGGCATTGCAAAAAAACAATATATTCCGGACACCCCTCCTATTGCTGCTATAATCCCTGTTTTAATTTTATATGCCTTACTTTTCAAATTAAACTCCCCTTTCAAGGCAATCGGTTATAATTTTTGTCCTAAATATTTTTGAATAATTACAAGTTTATTCATTCAATTTAAAATGGTTATTTGCTTATTCAGTAGTTATCTCGTAATATTCAATATTAATTTTAGGAAGCGAAACCGACGAACCTAAAACACTTGTATATGAGTACAAACCATCACAAGTTCCCCAAAAAGTAATTATATCGTCTTCGAGTATTCTATCTGCTTCATCGGGAATTTCGACAGTTGCGTAAATTGTATCTGTCCAAGATACATCATCAATATATTCGTAAGTTTCCTTTGTTACATTAATCCTTAAATCAACAGCATCTCCCCAACTTGATTCTTGCACCTGAATAACTTCACCGGTAAATTTATAATTATTACCTTTATATTTGTCTGGATTTCTTGACAAAGTTTTAAAATCAATTGTTTCACAAGAGTCTTTAAATTTCTTTTCAACTTTGGCAGGGCTCTCTGTTGGTTTCTCTGTTGTAGGTTCAACGGTAGTCGGCTCTTCCGTAGTCGGTTCTTCTGTTGTTTCCTCAACAGTCGTTTCGGCGGCGGTTGTTTCTAAAGTGCCTGTATTTGAATCATCTTTATTTGCCATACCTATTGCATATACAGCAATAATTACTATAACAATAATCCACCAAAACCACCACTTTTTATAAACAGGTTTTTTATTATTAGGTGGTACTTGCGACAGCGTTGAATCAGATTCAAATTGTACAGGTTGAACCACCTGATAGTTTGTTTCTGCCCGGTTGTCACTTTGCTGATTTTGAACAGGGGCTCCGCAACCATCGCAAAACTTGTCATTTGCTTGTAATTCTTTTCCGCAATTTTGACATTTCATATAAACTCTCCTTTGTTATAAAATATAACTACAAGACAATAATATAACATAAATTACCAAAAGTCAACAAAATATAACAAAGGAGAGGGATAAAAACTACAAATCAAGTCACATTGACGCAAAAGCCTCCTGAAGCTCTCTTAAAACTATGTTCATATCATCTTGAGTATAGTTCTTAACATTTCGTGAACGCCACTTATTTCTTATGCGGTGTTGTGATGATGTAAAGTGCTTCAAAACGTCTTTGTCGTTTTCGAGGCGTATTTGTACGGTTCTTGCGAGCGGCGTATCGGGGCCAAGACCTGATAGCAGAGAACGGAACTCCGTCCACGTCATATTCGCAAAATCCTTTGAATAAATGCTGACTCCGTAACTCGACTTAAAGGACGATACAATTAAATCAAAATCGTCTATCAGGTCGTAGCCGGAGTCTTCGTTTCCCCCTCGACGACTTCCTCGCCGTTGTTAATTAAAACCTGTGCGCTCTCAATGATAAAAGTTGAGAAATCTTCCATTGTAAGGTTAAGACTTTCAATTTTCTTCTGATTTTCTTCATCAAAAAGTAGATTGTAAATTGTTAAAATATCTTTAACGCTAATGTCGTTTTTTGCTCCGTCAAATAGGGCAACAACCTTAAACATTGTAACGGCGTCGTTGTTTGCTTCTATCTCAACGTCTTTTACCTTTATAATAGGCTTTTGCTCAAAATTAAGTTTATCTGTAATATCAATTATTTTAGACATATTATTTTCTCCTTTAATTAAATGATTAAGGGCAGGACTAAGCCTGCCCTGTTTTTTAAACTTTTAAACTGCGGGTGTATATGTAGGTTTACCGTTTGACATAACCTCAAATTCAAGCGGTGCAACGCCTGTTGAAGCTCCGGAACCGTTTGCAGTTACAGAAACAACGGCATTTTCAAAGAGTACAGTTGAACCGTCGGGGAACGCCCAAAGGAAATTAACTTCTGATTCTCTGCCGTTCTTGTATGCAAGTCCTGCAATAAGGTCGTTGCCTGCGTCTCCAAGTGTGCGCTTTCCTTTAACTGAAATCGTAACAGATTTTGCAGTCATAAGCCTTGACTTCCAGCCTTTTTGTTCGAATGCGTTCCATTCTTCCACTCCGTTGTCAAATGAGACTGAAAACTCCTCACAGTTTGCAATTGTTGTTTCGGGTGTAGCTTCGCCTGCCTTCCCTACTTTAAATTGATTTTCATAGCAGGGAAAAACTCCTGTGTTTGGTGCTGGCATATTTTTCATATCCTTTCGTAGTAAATTTTCATTTCTATAACACGCTCATAAATGCCTCTGTCATCTGTGCCTACGTCAACAGGTTCAGGCATTAAAAGCTGTATCATATAAACCTGTGTATTATTGATTGTTACGTTCTTAACCGTCCGTAATATCTCAAAAAGATTTCGGGCGGTAATTTCTGTTTCATCGGCGTTGTTGTTCCAATGGATAAGCAACGATACTCCGATAGTATCATATGTGCTTTGTCCGCCGATTGCCGTGGTCGGCGGTTCGCTGCGTTTCAATGTATAAATGCCTATGGATTTATACATTTTATTGTCAAGTTTACCAATGTAATAATGCTCGGCAACTTCAAAGGTTTTCAGCCAGTCCATTATATTGGCAAGTGTAATCACGTTCCGCTCAGCCTCCTGTATATTTCTGCAAATGTTTCTACACAAAAGTTTTCTCTTGTGCCGCCTTTGAGCCATAGCGTGAACCATTCACCCTGCGCATTTTGATTTCCGCCGTGCTTTTTTCCTTGTTCGTCTGTCCACTCCCCTTGATGAAAATTGTATTCAGGGTGAAAGTACAGCCGCCTCGCGTAAGGTGTAGATGAAACAATGCTTGTAACGCCGTTTGCAGAATTTGAATAATCCGCAAATGTGCTTTCGTTTTGAAGATTACCTGTATCAAACGGCATAACCTCGGCATTTTTAACCTCGGAAAGAAGCGCATCGGTTGTCAGCTCCAATGCTTTTTGAGCGTTTCTGTCAAGCTGTTTTAATAATCCGAAATTCAGATTTATTGTTGAATTAACTTCAAACATTCCCATTAAATCACATCCAGCTCCGTAAAGTTTACCGTTCCGTCGGGATTACGTGCCTTTACTCCTCTGACAATATCGCGTTTTAC
This sequence comes from uncultured Clostridia bacterium, assembly GCA_947628175.1. Classification (GTDB taxonomy): domain Bacteria; phylum Bacillota; class Clostridia; order Oscillospirales; family Acutalibacteraceae; genus Eubacterium_R. The sequence goes on from CANQZA010000048.1 coordinate 11,767, forward strand.
ACCGTTTACTACAACGTATCCGCCGCTTATTGCAGGATAATCAGGCACAATGTCACCCGGTATAAGAACTACTCCGCTGACCTCGACAAGTTTCTTTTGCGCTGTCATTACAGTTTTCGCTTTATCCTGATAATTGCAGTAAATAAAATCATCAGAAGAAAATATAACAACAGGTGAACCGTACTCTGTCAATCCCTCTCCGTATAGAGTAATATCAACGGGAGTTTTACAAAATCGAGGGCGGACAAGACAAGGAAATTTCATCTTACCGCCCCCCTAAATTGCAGGATAGCAAAGGCCTGTTGAAATAAGCATTGTATAAAGCTCCGTCGGAATAGCTATTCCGCAGATGAATTTTACACTTTGACCGCCAAATGACATTGAAACGCCGTTGATAGAATAGTTTTCAAGCCGTGAATTTAAAATATCTTCATTCTCACGTTCAAACTCGGTAAGACGTGTATGTACACGCTTTATAAGTCTTTTCTGTAGCTCTGTCAGCTTATCAAAGTCGGTTATTCGATTAAACGTGAGAGTGTCAATATGCTCGGCCGCTTTAAGAGAAAAATCGTCTGTTTTTCCCTGTTTTTCGATATATACGCTGTACATATCATCATTCCTTTGGAATTTCTTCTTTCAGCTTGGCAAGTTCCTTTTTGAGCTTTGCATTTTCCTTTTCCAGAGCCTCATACTTTTCAAGCGATACGGATTTGCCTGTACCGCTTTCTTTTAGCTTACCCTTGTCGTCATAAATGTCAAAGCCTCTCGCCCTATATGCTTTTGCTTCTTCAGCTGTTGTGATTGTATATACCTTATTTTCTTTTATTGCTTTCATAGAATTATCCCTCCGCTTCAGCGTTAATTATAACGCCTTCTTTCATCAGCTGGTCAATACCAAATGTACCGTTAAAACGTCTGTTCTGATACATATAGTTATCAGCTGTGCGACTGTCTGTGCCAGGAGTAAACACCTTGATATATGAATACTTAGTCCTTGATACCTGCGCTTCAGGGTCAATAAGCATATAATTGATCTGCTTTGCCTCTCCGCTCGCTGTGCAGCCGTTTGTGAAATCATAAAGAGTTTTAAACCTTGAACTCGGTACTTCCTTGATTTTGTTAATATCGTCAAGTGAATGTACGCGGCGGTCAATTTTGTTTGCGGAATTGATTTCAAGTGTTCTCTGAATGCCCTCTGCGTTTTTAAGCAGTTTTTTATAAGCAGGCGTACAATAAAGAATAACTCTGTCAAGCGGTACGCCTGCTTCGGAGAAGGCTACAAGATTATCGTCAAAATCAGCCAGAACATTTGCCGCAGTCAAGGCTGTTGTTTTAATTGTTGAACCTACTCTTTTTGCTTCTGAGTAAATTTTGCTGTATGTATAACAGTCGAGTTCAGGGATAGCCTGAGTTTTTTCAAAACGCTTTTGAATGTTTGCAATTGTTACAACAAGATTTGTTTCATCTACATCAAGCGGGTCGATTGCAAATTCAACATCTCTGTCGTGGTCAAGCGTCTTTGTCTCATAACCGTTGGAATATGTTCCTGCATTAAAACCGCCGCCTCTTGTATGGTCTTTATAACCGCTTACAGAGAGTTTCGGTATTTTAATATCCTTTCCATTGACAATCTGAATGTCAGAATTTGAGTGGTACAGGTCATCGCAAGTAAGCTCCTGACCATATAATTCTCTTAATACGTTGCTGAATATTGTTGCATATTCAAGTACTGCCATAATTTTTTACCTCTTTTCTTATTTTTTAATTCCGAAAATATTTCTTAAAGTATCTTCGGTAGTTGCTGTCTGATCGCCGCCGTCGCCGCCAATTTTATCAATACTTCCGTTACTGCTCTGCTGAGTTCCTTTTAGTGCCGGAATATCATCAAGAACGGTTTTGATTGCGTTTGTAAGTGTTTCGGCATTGATTTCACCATTTTCATTTGTGCAGTCTTTAAAGTCAGCCATTTTCAGTACATATGGAATTGATTTCACGTCAACTCCCTGCTTAATGGCCTCAAGTGTTGCAGATTTTTCAATCTCAGCCTGCAAGCGTGCGCCTCGCTCAGTCTTGAGTGTGTTCTGCAATTCTGTGATATTAGGAGTATTCTTTGCCTTGTTGTCAAGATAAGCAGTTATTGCGCTGTTTGCCTCATCTTCTGATAAACCTTTTTGTTTAAAGAATGATGCTAACGCAGATTTTGTCGCTCTTCCTGTTCTATCATTGACAATTCTGTCAAGCTCCTCCTGTGTGTATGTTTTTTCAGAACCGTTGCCGCCGTCCTGATTTGCGTTGTCACCGCCATTGTTGTCAGGGTTGGCGTTACCCTCAGCAAATAGCTGAATATTTGGATAAATAAACATATATACCTCCGTTTAATGCCCGTCGGCTTATTCCTTAGCTTTTAACGCCGTCAAAGTTTTGGGCAAAACAAAAGCACCTTACAAAATTGTAAAGTGCTTAACCAACTGATTTAGTTTTCTTTGGTTTATCAGGCACAGGCTCAACATAGCCGCCTGAGATTAGCTGTTCGGCTCTATAATCTGTGCATTCAAAGGTTTCGTTAACAGGGCGCGTAATAAAGCCCTCTGTTTTGTCATTAAACTGTTTAATTACCTTTACTTTCATAATTAATCACCTCTTTCATTTTCCGCAGCAAATTTTATAAAACTACAAATTACTTTTACAAATAGAAGCACCCAAGCAGCAACAAAACAGCCAACAGGAATTACTGCACCGTTAGCTTCTAAAATGTAAAGTAAAATTAAAAACATAGCCATGAATTCACCCCCTTAAAAATGAGTATAAAAATAGCACTTGAAAAGGAAATGCTCCAGATCAAGTGCTTTGTTAACTTGTTTAATTGTATAAAAACACCGCCCTCACATTGTGGAGCGTTTTAATAACTATAACTCGAATGGACTATTTGGCAGGCGTAGCATCCTCCTGCATCTCTCGGGATTATTCCCTGTCGTTACCATCGGCGTGTGGTCGCTACGAAATTTACCACCTCAAATAGCCCATTCTTATTATATTTAAATTATATATTTTTTATTCTTTTTTGTCAATCCTATAAACAGGTTTATTATTTCTTAAACGCTGTGTAAATCGTTTGTTATTTTCCTTAATGGCGGTAATTATAGAATTTTTGTAGTTTATATTTTCTCCCTCAACAACCATTCTTAAAACCAAATTAACTGATGTATTATTATGAATGAATGTTTTTGAAACAATTGCTGTATTAACTTTATTATCTCGAAATATATAATCCGGATTAGCAATAATATCAGAAAAATATTTTTTATATTCATTATAAAATTCTTGACCACGTCTTTCGATAATATGATTAATTCTGTCATCAGTAATAATAACTTCATCAGTAATTATCTTCTTATCGGAAACTAACTTATATTTATCAATATCAATTTTCCCAATTGTATGCACATCATTGACCGCCGTTCTTTCTTCATTAGGATTTATTATACCACTATCAGAAGAATTTGCAACGATTTTGTCAAGTTTTGCACTTATATTTTCAGCCTTTTCTTTAAACACATCTGCTCTATGCCGAAACATTTGCCTGTTTAGCATATCAAGACTGTAATAAGCAATACGCTGATTTTTCTTTGCCTGATTTTCGTAGTATGATTTCTGCCGTTCAAGAACCTCTCGCCGCTTCATATCGTTTATTTCATCTTTAGTTGCAGGCTTGAGAGTTGTTATACCCTCATAATATGTACTTGTGCTGTCCTTACAGCGAGGGTGAAACAAGCCATTTGAAATAGCCTCAGACAACAGCGGATAATTGCCGTCCTTCGCAGAGCCGCCCGAATAGACATCATCAATGAAAACTTTGCCGATATACTTCGCGCAATCAGGACATCCGCCTTGTCGGGAGTTGACAACAACGGTCGAAATGCCCCATTCCTGCCGTTTTTCACCCTCGCCCCTGAGGTAAGCTCTTTTATTAGCGGTTCGGATTGCCATTTCTGTGTAGTCTGAAAGAGTGTGCCTTGCACCGTTTTTATACTCAACACAATTAAGTCCTGCTCTGAGCATATCACGGCAAGCCATATCAACAGCCTTTTCGTATGTTCCTGCTCCGCTGTTTTCATAAACCTGTGCGTTGAAAATTGCCTTGCGGTACTTGTCATTGCTCATACGCAATACAGCGTGTTCGGCTTTCTTTAAATCTTCTGTGGTCGATTTTATCAGCGCGTCAAGCTTTCTGTCATTAACCTTAAAAAATTCGGCTGTGCTCGTTTTTGACGGCTTATCAGGTGTTTTAAAGCCGTCTTTTATGGCTTGCAGTATTTTAGCTTCCTGTTTTGCGTTACCATTTGCCCTTGCAATTTTGAGCATTTCTGATACTTTACCATTTATTCCAGAAAATTGCTTATTAAACTTTTTTGCATTGCTCTTACGGTACTGTTCGAGGCTTTTAAGCTGTTCCGCCTGCCATTGACTCCAATTATATCCCTCTTTTGTCTCTTCTGCACGGTGGCGGCTGAAATTGCGCATCATACTGTCTATGAGTTCATTTTCTATAGCTTCAAATGCTGATGAAATATCATAGTCGGCCATTTTTCCACCTTAATTTCCAGGGATTGTAATATCATCAGCTTCAGAGGTTTCATTAACTTCTGTAATTCCCTGTTCATATTTAATGCGCTGAACCTCTTCTTTTTTCCATTTTTCATCTTTACTGTCGCCGTAAAGCTCGTCAACTGAGGTTTCAATAGACATAACTCCGTTTTGACGAGCCTTTCCGACTGTTTCAACCTGACTTTCAAAAGATGGATTTGCATATTCTCCAAACTTTACAGATACCTCAATATCAGATACAATCGGCTTTTTGTGTATAACTGCGTCAGCGTTCAAGACTGCAACAACAAGCTTTGGAAGAACGTTTTCAAGCAATTCTACAAAATTCTGCCGCGTGTAGAGAGTTGTTTTTTCTTTTTCTCTCTGCGCTTCGGCATTATCGAGTTTCTTTACATCTATGCCGAGTGTTGACGGACTTATAATTCCCTGCAAGCATAAATCAAGTGCCGTTATATATGAGCTTAAATAGCTTTCGTGTTGAATTGTCGGACTTTCAGTGTATATTTTACTTTTTTCATCTTCACCTACATTCTTTACTACCATAATAAAACGGTCATCGAATGTGAAATGCACCCCTCCTGTTAGACATTGTGATACAATGTTTAACAGGAGGGGTGATTTTTATGCCTAAAGGAATACC
>CANQZA010000049.1 GCA_947628175.1 uncultured Clostridia bacterium
TTTCAAGGCGTTTGGAGGATTTTATTAAAACCCTATGAGGTGTGATGAACACCTTTGAAATTATGAATTTCTAATATCAATTAGAAAAATAAGATATTTATTGAAAGGTGTAAATGATTATGTTAAAGAGAACGTACGGAAAAGAATTCGGCTTTCAGACAAGAGCCGTACATACAGGAAACGATGTAGACGGAGAAACCGGCGCAATCAAACGACCTATTACAATGGCAAACAGCTATGAACTGCCATATGATCCTACGGATATGAACTGGTCCAGTGCGGGCGGAAATCTCTATACTCGTAACGGCGGTTCTAATCAGAAATACTTGCAGGAAAAACTGGCGTCTTTAGAAGACGGCGAAGATTGCGTTGTGCTGTCCAGCGGTGTTGCAGCGTTGTCAGGATTATTTTTTTCATTGCTGCAAAGCGGTGACCATGTGGTATTTTCCAATGTAACCTATATTGCTGTTTATCGTTTGCTCAATGAGCTGTTCAATAATAAATTTCAAGTGGAAACGACTATTGTTGATACATCTGATTTAAAGGCGGTTCGCAAGGCGATTCGACCTAACACGAAGCTGATTCATATTGAAACACCCGGCAATCCAACCCTTACCATATCGGATATTTCAGAGATTGCAAAAATCGCCCATGAACACGGTGCATTGCTGTCTGTTGACAATACATTTGCTTCACCCTATAATCAGCGTCCAATTGAGCTTGGCGCAGATTTTTCTATTGAAAGCCTTACCAAATATATCAACGGACACGGCGACGCAATGGGTGGTGCAATCATCGGGAAAAAGGAATATTTAGAAATAATCCGTGCACAGGCTCAGGTGAATTTAGGCGGTACGATCAGTCCGTTCAATGCTTGGCTCATTATGCGCGGCAGTGTAACATTGCCGTTGCGTATGCGTCAGCACAATGAGAATGCACTGAAGGTTGCACAATGGTTGGAGAAACAACCGGGCGTCAGCTTTGTAGCATACCCGGGGCTGGAGAGCAATAGGGGATATGAAGTGGCAAAGAAGCAGATGTCACCGGGTTTCGGAGGAGTACTGTCCTTCGGATTAAATGCTGACCATGATACCCATAATAAGTTCGTCAGCTATCTTAGAGTGATTACCTCGGCTGTATCTTTAGGACATGACGAAAGTCTCATAGTTTTTCTTGGAGAAGATGACGAGCGGCAGTATCTGTATCCGGAGGAATTCCATAACGGATTTTTCCGTTTCAGTGTAGGAATTGAAGACGCGGAAGATATTATTGAAGACTTGCGACAGGCGCTTGAAAAAGTGAACTTATAATAAAACAGATAGTGTTGGTGTCTAATTGTGAAAAACTGTTACATATAAATTTTTTCTATATATTTCGATATATTTTATGTATTGGACTAACTATAATTTTTGAAGTATCTTAAATATATGGAAGTAAAAGTTACACCAACATTAGGCTTTGAATACATATCTATGATTATTATAAAAGCAAAATGATAAACATAGGAGAAATTTACATATGCCCATTAGAATCAAAGACTCAATGCCTGTTGCACAAAAGCTTGAGTCCGAAAATATATTTATAATACCCGAAAACAAGGCGATTCATCAGGATATCAGACCTCTGCAAATAGCGGTAGTGAATATTATGCCTGTAAAGCAGACTACTGAACTGCAATTATTAAGACTATTGTCAAATTCTCCTTTGCAGACAGATGTAACATTTATCAGATTGGTAACACATACATACAAAAACATTTCTTACGGATATTTGGAAAGTAACTATACAACCTTTGAAAATATACGCAATAAGCATTTTGACGGTCTTATTATAACAGGCGCTCCTGTAGAAAATCTTGAATATGAAAAAGTGGATTATTGGAATGAGCTTGTTGAAATTATGGAGTGGAGTAAAACAAATGTTACTTCTACACTTCACATTTGCTGGGCGGCGCAGGCAGGATTATACTATCATTACAAAATTCCCAAATATACACTTCCTCAAAAGCTCTCGGGAATATACCCGCATCGCATTTTAAGAAAATCTGCAAAGCTTATAAGAGGTTTTGATGATATATTTTATGCTCCTCACTCCCGTTATACCGGAATAAAAACAGAGGATATAAAAAAGGCGGCAAAGCTTGAAATACTTGCCGAATCCGATGAAGCAGGAGCATATATTATTTTTACAAGAAAAGGAAAGCAAATATTCATTAACGGTCATCCTGAATATGATACTCTTACCCTTGACAGTGAATATCATAGGGATATAAATCGAAATCTTAATCCTGAAATACCAAAGAATTATTATCCGCAAAACAATCCTGAGAATCCGCCTGTTGCAAATTGGAGGTGCCATTCCAATCTGTTGTTTGCAAACTGGCTAAATTACTTTGTATATCAGATAACGCCATATGATATTGAAAAATGCGGAAGCAATACGGAATTATAAGTGACAGTTTCAAAACAGAAAATTATATAAAGATAACAACTCTCGAAAAAGCTTTTTATAAGTCTGATTTCGAGAGTTTTTTATTCGTTATTATTTTGTGACAGTTGCTTTTCATTTTTGAAAAAACCAATCGTGAAAAAATTCTAAAAATTTTCATATATAAATCGGTTTACAAGCCTATACAAATAACCTATAATACATATGGTAATAGTAAGTTATTGATGAAAGAATAAAAGTATTTGAAAAACAGGGGGTGAGCTGTATGTATAAAGTAATGCTTGTTTTTGATAATTATGAGTTGTTAAGTGATGTTCAGAATCTGCATATCTGGGGAGATATATCTGATTTTGAAATAGTCAAGGTTGTGCGTGACGGAAATTCTGCATACAAAGAAATGAAAAAGCAAAAATATGACCTTATAATTACCGAAATATACATTACAGGTATTGATTCACTACAGCTCCTCCGCAGAGCAAAATCCGAGGGCTTGTGCGACCATATTGTGCTGTGCAGTGAGCGATCAAACTTTGATTATGCACGTCATGGGATTATTTTGGGTGCGTTCGATTATTTTGTAAAACCCTTTGATATAAATCAGTTCTATTCTATGTTCAGCCGTATCAAAAATGAGGTTTATGCAAACGGTGCTTCGGAAATTTTGTATGCAGAAGAATTGCTTGCATACTTTGAAAACCGTGATAAAGGTATATATGAATATATTGACGAAATGCTGTCTAAAATTTATTCATACAACGGAGATTCTTTTTCGGCCGACAGAGAAGTTCAGCAAATTTATAAAACGGTTATAAATCAAATTTTTGCGGAAAATGAGTGGCTTGATTTGTATATTTCACAGGAGGATTTTTACGTTCCCGGTATAATTAAGGAAGGCGACTGCAATTCATATAAAATGCACTATCGAAATAAATTGCAGGATTTGTTTGAGGAATATTCAATTCTTTTTCCAAATACACATAACGAGAAAATCAAGGAAGTTATCCTCTATATTTTATTTAATCCCGAAAGTGATTTGAAACAGAAAACAATTGCAAATAATCTTTATATTAACAGTTCATATTTGAGCACTGTATTCTCAGCTCATACCGACATCAGGTTTGTAGATTATCTTACAATGGTAAAGATGAAGCGTGCCGGTTGGCTGTTGCGTAAAACAGAGCTGAAAATTACAGAAATAGCTTTAAGACTTGATTATCGGGATATGGGATATTTCTCCAGATTATTTAAAAAGCTATACAAATTAACACCTTCAGAATATCGTATGCCTGAGAATTATACATTTGAAATATAATTATAGTTGGAGGTAATAAAAATGAAAGTATATAAAAAAATAACAGATCTTATCGGCAATACTCCGCTTCTTGAACTTAAAAATTACGGAAAGTACAAAAAACTGAATGCAGCAGTTTTCGCAAAGCTGGAGTATTTTAATCCAGCCGGAAGTGTCAAAGACAGAATAGCAAAGGCTATGATTGATGATGCTGAAAAGCATGGGATTTTAAAACCCGGTTCAGTCATTATCGAGCCTACCAGCGGTAATACAGGAATAGGTCTTGCTGTTGTAGCGGCGTCCAGAGGATACAGAATAATTTTGACAATGCCTGAAACTATGACTGTTGAGCGCAGGAGCTTACTCAAAGCGTACGGGGCTGAATTGGTACTTACAGAGGGTACTAAGGGAATGAAAGGCGCTATTATAAAGGCAAATCAGCTTGCAGAGCAAATTCCAAACAGTTTTATTCCCAGTCAGTTTACAAATATGTCAAATCCTAAGGCACACCTTGATACAACAGGACCTGAAATTTGGAATGATACAGACGGCAAAGTGGATATATTTGTTGCAGGTGTAGGTACAGGCGGTACAATTTCAGGTGTAGGCAAATACCTGAAGTCAAAAAATCCTGATGTTAAAATTGTGGCTGTTGAACCTGCAGGTTCTCCCGTGCTTTCGCAAGGAAAACCCGGACCTCATAAAATTCAGGGCATTGGTGCAGGCTTTGTTCCCGAGACCCTCAATACAGAAATTTATGACGAAATAATCACGGTTGAAAACGATGATGCATTTGAGACAGGCAGAATACTTGCAAGAAAAGAGGGCTTGCTTGTTGGAATTTCTTCGGGAGCTGCTGTATCAGCTGCAACAGAGCTTGCAAAACGACCTGAAAACAAGGACAAAGTGATTGTTGCTTTACTGCCTGATACAGGCGAGCGTTATTTATCAACTGCTTTGTTTGCCGACTGACAATCCCAAATACCAAACAAGGTGATACAATGACATTACAGCAAATATATTATGCTCTTACAATAGCGGAAGCAGGCTCAATGAATAAGGCATCGGAAATACTTTTCATTTCCCAGCCTACGCTCACAAGCTCAATAAGAGAGCTGGAGCGAGAAATCGGTACAAGTATTTTTCTGCGTACCGGCAGAGGTGTTGTTCAAACAAACGAGGGTGCAGATTTCCTAATGTATGCCCGTCAGGTTTATCAACAATATGAGCTGTTGCAACAAAAATACGGAGAAAAAGGAAATGCAAAACGTAAGTTTGGTGTATCTACACAGCACTATTCCTTTGCTGTCAAGGCATTTGTAGAAACGGTAAAGCAGTTTGGTACTCTACAGTTTGAATTTGCAATTCGTGAAACCAAAACACTTGAAGTTATAAATGATGTGGGAAACCTCAAAAGTGAAGTGGGAATTCTTTACCTGAGTTCTTATAATAACAAGATAATCAATAAAATGTTGAGAGAAAACGGACTTGAATTTCATAAGCTGATAGATTGCAATGCTTATGTTTATTTATATAAAGAACATCCTCTTGTAAACGAGGAATCAATCGGAATGGAACAACTTAGAGATTATCCTTGTCTTTCATTTGAACAGGGGGATAAAAGCTCATTCTATCTTGCCGAGGAGATTCTCAGTGACAATGAATATGAGCGCATAATCAAAACAAACGACAGAGCAACAGTACTTAACCTTATGAAAGGTCTAAATGGATATACACTGTGTTCAGGAATAATTTGTGAGGAGTTGAACGGTGATGATTATTTAGCAATACCGTTCAGAGAGGATGAAACCAACCAAAACAGCATAATGGAAATAGGTTATATTATTAAAAAGGGCGGATTGCTCAGTCAGATTGCCAAAGTTTATATTAGTGAGTTAGAAGTTTATCTTGAAGGAACTAAATAATAGAGAGATGTTAATTTATAATTTTAAAAGATATACACCAAACTAAAATTATTAAATATTCGTACATTAAAAATAGTGCGAAAAATCTGATTTCTACCTAATTATATATATGGCACAGTCTCCTAAATGCTTTACATTTTTAAGTGATAAAGCGGTAAAGGCAGTTTCGATTAAGGAACTGCCTTTACTATTGTCGGAATTTTTTAAACCATTAATTGGTATTTTGACATAACTTAAATCTATAAATTTATATAAATCATTTGAATTGGACATTGACTCTGTTACATAATATAATAATATCAGAACAGGAAGTTATTAAAAATATTTAATAAAGAAAGAGAGAATACTATGATAAAGTACAATTTTACAATGTCTAATAATGTGCATATGTCCTATGAGTATGTGTTGCCTTGTTATTTTCTCCGAAAGTAAGAATCAAGTCGGAATTTAATTTTGTTATTGACGGACGGAGAACATTACTTGTTTTTCGTCCGTTTATATATGTCGGTATAGTTTAAGAAAAACAGTTGTATCATAAACAAACAGATGCAGGTTCAATCCTGCTATCGGCGAAATTGGCGAGAACCATAAAATTTGTAATTCTCCAATAAAAGGCTTCCTGCTTTTTATTGGAGAATTATTATTTAATCAAAATAAGGTGGTAGAAAAATAATTAATATAGAAAAGTTTATAAAATGTAAACAAGATATTATGTATTAATTAAAAATGCCGACAATTTATAGCTTTTAATGCTATATTTGTCGGCATTGTTTTTTTGCCCTTTTTGCATTAAAAGCAGAGAGGACAAAATTGATTTACAGAAACAGAAGTCCACCAATCGACCTAAATGAAAATTTAGATTGATTGGAGGAAAACAAAATGGATGATAATCGTCCGAAAAGAAGAAAAAACAAATATAATCCTTATACATTACATACCGAGAACGGAAAATATTATATTTCGTTTACAGACATTAACGATAAAAGTCAAACGGTTCAAGTAAGCAAAAATTTATTTGAGCAGTTTGATAAATTTGAACTTGAGGATATTTCTGAAATGAACGAGTATGATCGACACCTTGAACATTTCATATTATCAGAGGAGATGTTAAATAAAAGAAATAATTCTATGATAAGAACTCTGGAAGAAAACTTTGATTTTTATCAAGATGTCAAGAATCTGCATATGGCAATAAATGAACTGCCGGAAGTGCAGAAACGCAGATTAAAAAAGTATTATTTTGATGAAAAGTCCTTTAAAGAAATAGCGCTTGAAGAAAGATGTAGTTATCAATGTGTTCAAAGGTCGGTATATCGTGCGACGGTCAAAATAAAAAATATTTTAAAAAATTTATAAAAATGGGGTGTGTTTTTAGCTTTAAGTGAGGAAACAGGTGAAGGGATAAAAATCCTTTCGCCTGTTTTCTTTTTCAGAGAACAGGTGTTGATCTTTGAAAATTAAATATCAACACGTCAGATACTTTCCTTCTGCTGTTCGGTACGGATAAGCTAAATGAGCGAACGCATAAGCCTTCAGGACTCAGACATTGCAGGGCTCTGCAATGAAAGCGATAACAGGCAGAGGGGATAATGATACTTCCGTCCAGTCAAAAGTCGAGCGAGATAAAACCGTCGCAACCAAAGAGGACGGCTCTGGGAGATCCTCAGAGTGGTGAAATTCCAATGGAGCTAAAACCATAGCCGTTTGATGTGTTCCCGGTTGGGGGATATCGAGGATAAATACCAACAGAAAAGCAGTAATTTATCAAGATGCCTATGTTTGTGCTTATCTCGCCAAACAAGCTGAAAATACGGCAATTAGGATAAATTACTGAAAAACGATTGATATTAAAGGCAGCAGGAGAATATCTCTTCTGCTGCCTATTGTAACTTACGGAGGTTAAAATGAATAAGAATAATTTAGTGAGCTGTTCATCATATTATTTTGAATGTAATATGGTGAAACAGCTTTTAAATATGAGTTTAATCTCTTTTAATGAATATAAAAAAATTATGAAAGTTATTTCAGACAGTTATAAAGAAATCCTTTAAATTGCCTGAAATAATCTTTATTTTTTTCACATTTGGTCTGGATGTATCCGCACTCTTGTGATATTGTGGTGTTGCCAAAAGGCAGAATAAAATGCAGAAAAAATCTGCGGAAAGGAGAAAAGAATGAATATAACAGAACTAAAGCCTATTGAAAGGGAAAAGTCAAAAATCCGTATGGCTGCTTACTGTAGAGTATCTTCCGATTCAACAGATCAGTTAAATTCATTTGCTGCACAGATAAGACACTACAGCAGTTATTCAAAAGAGCATACTGAATACGAGTTAATAGACATTTATGCTGATGAGGGAATAAGTGGAACTTCAATGAAAAATCGTGACGAAATGAACAGACTTATCCGTGATTGCCAGAAAGGGAAAATTGACTTAATAATAACTAAGTCTGTGTCAAGGTTCGCCCGAAACACTCAGGAACTTTTGATGTCAATTAGATTGCTTAAAGAATTAGGTGTTCGTGTCTATTTTGAAGAGCAGGGAATTGATACCAACAAAATGAATATGGAAATGATTCTGGCTTTCCCCGGATTGGCGGCACAACAAGAGTCTCAGTCAATATCAGATAATATGCGCTGGAGTTATAAGAAACGAATGGAATCAGGTGACTTTAACTGTTGTAAATGCGCATATGGATTTGATATGAAAGACGGAAAATTGATAATTAACGAAAAAGAAGCCGAGGTTGTAAAAAGAATATTTACCCTGTATGTTAACGGTATGGGTAAACAGGCAATCGCAACAAGGCTAAATAATGAAAAAGTGCCGTTACGATACGGAAAAAATAAATGGCATATGGGTACTATAAGCTATATCCTTACCAATGAAAGATATATAGGTGATGCACTTCTCCAGAAAAAGTATACTACCGATACTTTGCCATTTAAAAAAGTTATTAACAAAGGAGAACAACCTCAGTACTATGTAGAAAACAGTAATCCGCCAATTATAGATAAAGATTTATATTACGCTGTTCAAGAACTTATAAAAATAAAAAAGTTCAATACCGAAAAAAATAAGAAATATCTTTTTAGCGGAAAAATATATTGTGCTGAGTGTGGTCATAGTTATCGCAGACAAGTAATTCGAGGAAAAATATATTGGACTTGCTCTTACAAATCATCGGGAAGAACAAATTGTAATAATTCACTTATCCTTGAGTCAGACGTAATTAACGCATACCTTAAAATGATGAGTAAATTGAGCAATCACTCAAGATATATTATAGATCCTGCAATCAAACAGCTTGAAAAGCTTCAAAGAAAAACAAGTGGAAGTTCATTAGCAGTACATGAAATAGATGAGAGGATTGCGAATTTCAGTACAAGGAACCATATGCTTGCAAGATTGCATACTAAAGGTATTCTAAAAGAATCTGAGTACAATGTACAGTTATCTGACATTAACCGGAAACTATGTAAGTTAAGACTACAGCGGAAAAGATTACTTGTAGATGATAAGAATGATGCGTTGATAAACGCACTGTTTAAACTAAAAGAAATTCTTGAAAACAATAAAGTCCATGATGAGATAGATGAATTAATATTCCAAGATGTTGTTCAAAAAATTGAAGTAGATAATGAAAGAATCAAGTTCATAATCATAAGTGGTCTTGAGTTTACGGAAACAGCCGAAAAGAGGTGTAATAAGGTCGTATGAAAATCAGGAATATACAGTTTGGCTATTCCTATAAAAACGGTGTTATTGTTATAAATACCGCTGAGTCAGAAATAGTCAGACAAATATTTAGCGACTATATAAACGGACTTTCGCTTCTGAAAATAGCTGAAAATCTTAACGACTTAAAAGTTAAATATATGCCGGGTGTAACAGGTTGGAATAAAGCGAGATTAAAAAGAATTATTGAAAACAAGATTTATATTGGTAATTCAAAATTTCAACAGATTATTGATGAAAATACTTATATTGAAGCGCAGGTAACAAAGGGTATTCGCAATACGCAAAAAACTGTTGATAGGGCAAACATTATTTATAAAATAGATAGTCTGACAATATGTCCAGTATGTGGGACAAACGTAAAGAGATGTTATAACAGCAGGAAACCTGAAAAAACAAAATGGTGTTGTAAAAATAACCAGTGCAACCATGTGATTATTTGTCCTGATGAAATCATAAAAAAGCTCATTTTTAATAAGCTTAACTATATCGCTGATAATCCAACGGTTATAGATATTCCTGAGAACAAGGATTATGTACCGAGCATAAAGGTTATGAGGATTGAAAATGAGATAAACAGAAGTCTTGATAAAATTGATTTTGATGAAGCTTTTATAAGAAAAAATATATTTGAGAGTGCTTCACAAAAATATTCTGAAATTGATGACCAAGAATTTAATACCCAAAAGCTGAAAGCGGAGTTTGAGAAATCAACTTCGCTTTCAGATTTTTCTAAAGACTTATTAATTAATACTGTCAAGAGTATAAAAATTATAAATACTGATGAAATTCATCTTATCTTGAAAAACAATAAAGAGATTGGAGATGTTGCAAATGCCTGAACTTACAAAGACAGTAAGGTATATTCCTCCGACAGTAGTTGATAAGAAAAGTGTTGTCGGGGTATATCACCAGTTACGAGTAGCTGCGTATTGCCGAGTATCCACTCAAATTGAAGAACAGTTGAACAGCTATGAAGTTCAAAGAAACTATTATACCGACAAGATAAACAGTGAACCTAAATGGACGCTTGCCGGTATATATGCCGACAAAGGAATTAGTGGGACAAACGCCTTAAAGCGTGATGAGTTTCAGAAGATGATAAGAGCCTGTAAGCGTGGAAAAATTGATATGATAATAACAAAGTCAATATCAAGATTTGCCAGAAATACAGTTGATTGTCTTAATTATATCCGAAAGCTTAAAGAATATAATGTGGATGTGTTTTTTGAGGAACAAGGTATTCATAGTAAAGACACTGGCTCCGAATTCTATATCACAATATACGGAAGTATTGCTCAGAGCGAATCGGAAAACATCAGTGCCAATGTCAGATGGGGTAAAGATCAGAGAGCTAAAGAAGGAAAGGTGATATTCAATTATCATAACTTTCTCGGATATAGAAAAGGCAAAAATGGCAAACCGGAGATAGTCGAGAATGAAGCAGAAATAATCAGAGAAATATATAATATGTACTTATCCGGGAATAGTTTGGACGGGATTGCGAAAACACTTACGGCAAACGGAATAAAATCACCGTCTAATAAAGATAAATGGGTAGTATCCACGGTCAAATCTATACTGACCAATGAAAAATATAAGGGCGACGCACTTATAAATAAGACATATACGGTTGATTGTATTTCAAAGAAAACGAAGGTGAATAATGGAGAACGACCAAAATACTATGTAGAAAATAATCATCCTGCAATTATATCCGCAGAGGTTTTTAATCGTACTCAAGAGGAATTTGCAAGAAGGTCAAGTAAAAGAAAAGTAAAACAGAAAGGCACAAAAACCGAGCTGGGAAAATATTCAAGCAAATATGCTTTATCAGAACTTCTTATATGCGGTGAATGCGGTACTCCGTATCGCAGATGCACGTGGTCAAAAGACGGAAATAAGAAAATTGTTTGGAGATGTATAAACCGTCTTGATTATGGTAAGAAGTATTGCAAAAACTCTCCGAGCATAGAGGAAACAGTAATACAGAATGCTATTATGAATGCAATTATGAAAAATATCAAAGCAAATGAGGAAATCTTGAACAATCTCAAGATACATATTGGTATGGGCTTAAATGCAGATGGTATGGAAGATGAAAGTATTGATTTGCAGATTCAGATCGCAAGACTTGATCAAAGATACGAAGAAATCCTTAATAAATTAACGCTTGATTTGCAAGATGATTTTGAAGATCAGCTGTCTGAAATAATATTAGAAAAACATAAATTACAACAGGATTTGGAGCGTTATGAGAATTATAAACAAAAACGAGAAAATTCAAAATCTCGATTAGAAGAAATCTTTGAAATTATCGAGGCTCTGAAGAACCACCCGATAAGTTATGATGATACAATAATAAGAGAAATATTAGAGTGTGTTGTAGTAGAATCAAAAGAAAAAATAAAAGTAGTGTTAATAGGTGGGCTGGAGGTTGAGGAAGAACTTGTTTGCAAAAGATATAAAATATAATTCGAATAAGAGGAATTTGAAAAAGTTTAAACCGTTAAGAGTTTTCTAATTACGAGAAATAACACTTCCATCGTATTATTACTATATTATTCTGCGATATTAGTTCAAGTGTTATATTTGCACTATATCTGTCTATGACGGATGAGTGCATTTCTTCTTTTAGGATGAAATCTAAACAAAATACATATAAGAATAAAATTAAAAATTTTTCCTATATCCATTCATTGACAAAGCCGGATAAATAACATATTATTCATATAAGCTTTATAAGTTATATAGGCTTGGCTGAAATTTATAAAATTGTGGAGGAAGATTATGGAGGAAAAAATATTATCTCCTCAGGAGGAGAGAATCAAGAAAAACAATGGTAAGGTTGTTTTTTTCAAAAATCCGGATGAAAAAGAGAAGAACAGAATCGAAAGAATATTTGAAAGCTTTGACGGTACAAAATCGTCAGTAGATGTACAGCGTGCCCGTTATTTTACAGAATCTTTTAAGCAGACAGAGGGTCAGGCACTTTCGCTGAGATGGGCAAAGGCTCTGTATCACATCGCAGAAAAAATCGACATTATTATAGATGATGACCAGCTTCTTGTAGGACGCGTAGGAAAAAGCGGAAAGTACGGACTTATCTATCCAGAGCTTGACGGTTGTTTTCTCAAGAGCTTTGCAAAACAGGCAAAAAGCAGAGTTGAGTCACCCTTTGAAATTTCTGCTGAAGATGTAAAAATTATTGAAGAAGAAATTGCTCCTTATTGGGAGGGAAAGACATACTATGAAGACCTTGCACATTCACTTCCCGAGGACGTTCTCAAGCTAACCTATGAGCCTGAGGATTTATTTACTTCAAGATACATTGTAAACGAAACCTCGTCAATGCGTTCAGCACTTCAGTGGGTACACGATTACAAAAAAGGCATTGAGCTTGGTTTTGAGGCTATCAAGAAGGAAGCACAGGAAAGGCTTGCAAAGCTTGATGAATTTAATCCTTCCGAGAGCATTGACAAGGCGGATTTTCTCAACAGCGTGATCATAGTTTCAGATGCGATAATTCTTTGGGCTGAACGCTACAGCAAAAAAGCGGCTGAGCTTGCAAAATCCGAATCAGATCCGAAGCGTAAAGCAGAGCTTGAAAAAATATCGGAAATCTGCGCAAGAGTTCCGCGTTATCCTGCAACAAGCTTTTATGAGGCGGTACAGTCACAGTGGTTTATCCAGATGTTCTCACGCCTTGAGCAAAAAACAGGTGCGACTATCTCAAACGGCAGAATGGATCAGTATCTTTATCCTTACTATTCAAAGGACGAAAAAGAGGGTAAGGTTACACGTGAGTTTGCCAAGGAACTTTTCCAATGTATGTGGCTTGGAATGGCGCAGTATCAGGATCTGTATGTAAGTCCGGCAGGCGTGAAGTTTAATGAGGGTTACGCACACTGGGAGGCCGTTACAGTCGGAGGTGTTGACGAGAACGGTTTCGACGCAGTAAATGAGCTGACCTATATATTGCTTGAAAATAAGCGGGAGTTTCCCCTTAACTATCCCGACCTTGCGGCGAGAATTCATGCAAAGTCATCTGAACATTATCTCTATGAGGTGGCGCAGACGATAAAGGAAGGCTCAGGCTTTCCTAAGCTTATCAATGATGAAGAGGTTATACCCTTGCTTGTTTCAAAGGGGGCGGACTTTGCCTCGGCAAACGATTATGCAGTTTCAGGATGTACAGAGGTAAGAATGCCCAATCTTGACACGTTTACTACTCCTTGTGCATTTATTAATCTCGGCGCCGTTATGGAGCTTACATTAGGCAACGGCCGAATGAAGAGGTATGGCGATGAACTGCTCACAATAGAAACAGGAAATGTCAAGGAATTTGAAAAATGGGAGGATTTTCTTAATGCTTTCATTGAGCAGGAAAGATATATATTAAAGATTGCATTTAAACAGCAGTTTGTCGCCAATAGAACACGACCAAAGCATTTTGCGTCTCCGCTCGGTTCATCTCTCCATAAGCTGTGCATGGAGCAGTGCAAGGATTTGCACAGCGAGAAAATCGAGGGGGGCATAGATCTCGGCTACTTTGACTATATCGGTCTTGGAACGGCGGCTGATTCTTTGGCAGCGATAAAGAAGAATATTTACGAAGAAAAGCTCCTTACATGGGAAGAGGTTTTAAATGCGCTTGACAACAATTTCGAGGGCAGTGAAAAGGTCAGACAGCGTCTTATGAATTCGCCGTCCTACGGCAATGATGATGAGTATGCCGACAGTCTTGCAAGGCGTATTGACCTTGAGGGCGTTAAATTTGCAAATGAATACTCAAAATATCTGGGTATCAATATGGATTTAAGATATGTATCACAGTCTGCAAATGTCCCGTTTGGTAAGGTCGTTTCAGCGCTTCCTAACGGCAGAAAGGCAGGTACGGCACTTTCAGACGGTTCTTCGGCATCTCAGGGAGCGGATATAAGCGGTCCTACCTCAGTTCTGCTTTCAAATTACAATACAAAGAACATTAATTTCAATAACCGCGCGTCACGTCTGCTTAATATTAAGCTGAGTCCGTCCGTTGTTAAGGGCGAGGACGGCACACGCAAGCTTGTTCAGTTTATAAAAGCGTGGAGAGATTTAAAGCTTTGGCATCTCCAGTTCAATATTATAAATCATGAAACTCTCATTAAAGCCCGTGAAAATCCTGAAAACTATCGCAGTTTGCTTGTTCGTGTCGCAGGCTACAGCGCATATTTTGTAGAGCTTTCACCGGATTTACAGGATGATATTATCCTTAGAACGGAGCACGAAAGCTTAGGTGCTTAAAATATGGGAAACGGAGACGAGATAAAAGGTACTGTTTTCAATATTCAGCACTATTCGGTTCACGACGGTCCGGGAATAAGAACAGTAGTTTTTCTTAAGGGGTGTCCGCTGAGATGTAAATGGTGTGCAAATCCCGAATCCCAGCGGATTACCCCTGAGATTGCATGGACAAAGGAGAAGTGTATCGGGTGCAACAGTTGCATTGAGGAACTTAAAAACCTTGAATGTAAATTTACCGATAGCGGACTCGAATGGAACCCAAGTGCTGAATTTGACCCGTTTGATGTAAAGCTTGCCTGTGCCTCAGAGGCGTTACACGTTATCGGCGAACAGAAAAGCATAAATGAAGTACTCAAAATCGTTGAACGTGATTCGGTGTTTTTTGGACGATCAAACGGCGGACTTACAGTAAGCGGAGGCGAGCCTCTTATGCAGCCTGATTTTACGTCGGAGCTTTTAGCCGAGGCAAAACGACGTCACATTCATACGGCAATCGAAAGCTCAGGCTATGCAAAGTGGGAAAATTTGAGAATGACCGCACAGTACCTTGATTATCTGCTTACTGACATAAAGACAATGAATGACGAAGTACACAGGGAGTACACGGCAGTATCAAATAAGCTGATACTTGAAAATCTTGAAAAACTCAGTGCGGAATTTCCTAATCTTACAATCCATGTGCGAACACCGGTAATTCCCGGTGTGAACGACACGGAAGAGGACATAAGGGCAATAGCAGAATTCATAAAACAAATGCCCAATACAATATATGAATTGCTCATGTATCACGAATTTGGCAGACCGAAATATGAGTCACTTAACCGCGCGTATGAAATGGGAACGGTTTCGCTTTCGGATGAGCTGTTTGAGCATCTGAAAGAGGTTGCAAAGGACACGATTGGCAGCGGTAGAATATTCAGAAATTATTATACAGAAAACGTTTCTTACGGAGAGAATATATGATAAAGAACATTTTTAAGAAAACAGGATATGCGGCAGAGTATATTGCGTTGATTGTAGTTATTATTGCAGTCTGGGCAATTATGGGAGAGACAGGTCAGCTGAATACTGTTATTTTGCCGACACCGGGCGCAATAGTTGAAACATTTGTAAAGCTAATCAGCAAAGGAACACTTCTTACAAACCTTTGGATAAGCGTTGCCAGAGTATTGCAGGGTTATTTTATAGCCTCGGTCTTAGGTATTGTGCTTGGAATTTTATTTGGACTTTCAAAGCATCTTAACCGTCTTACTGAGTTGCTTATTCAGATTATAAAGCCTATTCCGCCCATTGCGTGGATTCCTCTTGTAATACTTTGGTTTGGTATAGGAGAAAGCGGAAAGATTTTTCTTATTTTTCTGGGCGGATTCTTTACAATACTTATCAATGTAATGGACGGTATCAGGCAGACAGATGTAAAGCTTGTTGAGGTTTCAAAGTCAATGGAAACGCCTTTTTTAAAGCACGTATTCAAAATGGTTATACCCGGGGCCGCGCCGAATATTTTTACGGGACTTCGCACAGGTTTAAGTTCCTGTTGGATGTGCGTAGTTGCGGCGGAGCTGGTTGCATCCACCACGGGACTTGGCTATATGATTATGAATGCCCGACAGTATGGGCAGACGGGAACTGTAATTGTGGGTATGCTTGCGATCGGTATAATAGGCAAGCTGATGGATTCAATTTTAAAGTGGATTGAAAAGCTTGTAATACGCTGGATTTAAGGGGGTGTAAAGGCTATGATAAAAAACAAAACGCCCTGCATTGAAGTACAAAATGTAAATAAAAGTTTTACACAGAATAATGAAACTCTCGAGGTTTTAAACAACATAAACTTCACCGTAAACAAAGGAGATATTTGTGTAATAGTCGGTGAAAGCGGCTGCGGCAAATCGACCTTGCTTAGAGCCATTGCAGGACTTGATCCCGACCATGAGGGAACGGTAATTGTTGACGGAGAGCTTGTTGCTAAGCCGTCCAAAAAGCGCGGAATGGTATTTCAGGAGCACAGACTTTTCCCATGG
>CANQZA010000050.1 GCA_947628175.1 uncultured Clostridia bacterium
CCGGCGACGGGGATACCGAAAAAGCTGCTGGTAAAGTCGGACATCGTTCTTTCACTGCGAAAATACCGCACCCACCAAAGTTCATACAAAATCATCACCCCGGCGGCAAACAGCCACCAAGCCCATGCGCAGTAATAACACAAGTATAAATATAAACGATATTAATAATTATATAGAAGAAAAATATAAATAGTACAGATTATAATTTTTATCTCAGCAAACAAATAGATCGACTTAACTAAAAAATAGTTGAGTCGATCTTTTTTTTCAATAGCAATAATTGATAATTATACTTATATTTTTATGATGCTATTATTTTTTATAAAAAACACAAAAAAATTATACGATTTATTAAAAAATTACTATATAAAAATTGAAATGCTATTTTTTCTTTTGCATTTCAAAAAATCAGGTTGCGTGAACCAACCCTAAAAAGCGGTATACTGTTGCTTTTTATACTCATGAAAAATGTGGGAGTTCATTATGAGGTTAATATTACAAGAAAGGAGAATTGTGCAATGAAGAAAAATATTCTTAAAAGGGTGATTGCTGTTTTTATGGCAATTATTTGTATGTTTGCAACATCTATAACTGCATTTGCGGCTTCAACTAATGTTAATTCAATCGGTTCTGTTGCTGATGATTATCTTGTTGAGGGATCAAATCCTGCAACATCAAATACATCCGGAATTGTTGGTTACGATGACACGCAGGACAGAGAATCAGAGTATAAGGAATATGCAAATACAGATACTGTTGCAAATACTAATGTCTATGCAACTCAGTCTTCAACATTTTCTGTATTTCTTCCCGTAGTTTTAGTAATGGACGGACAGGCAGGACAGGACCATGAGGCTGAAGGTACTATTCAGGTTAAAGGCAATATTGCAGGAGACGAGTACATAAGTGTTGTACCTGATGAAACCTTTGCTCTTTCACAGGAAGGAAAAGTTGATGTAAAGCAGCTGTAATGAGTCAAATAGTTCAAATAATATGGAAAATTCTACTGAAATGCCGGATATTATTGAGCGCAATGATGATGATAGCACAGATGATTTTTCTGAACAAAGTATTGTTGAGCAAACAGATGATGTTGACAGTCCAATGTTTGATGTTGATCCATTAGAAGTAATTGAATCGGTTGCTAAAAGTATTTCTGATAATACAGATGTTATAGATGATTTTAACAAGCAACTTGTTGAAGATGAAATCATTTCAACTGATTATCATAAAAAGACTACATTTTTTATTAACCGTGTAAACGGTGGAAGCAAAGAAATGTATGATAAGGTAATGACTTCTTTGAAACCAATATCTAAACAAACACAAAATAAGGTTAGAGATGCTGTTTTACAAAGGCGCAGAGCTTTAACTCAAAAAAGACAGTCTTCCGGTAATCGTTTAGATATTAATGCCTATTCAAAAAGAAGAAAAGATGATGATTTCAATATTTTTATTAATTCTAAAAAGCCTTCAAAAAATCCTCAAATGGCTGTTTCTGTTATTGTTGATGGAAGCGGCAGTATGTATGGAGATAAAATGTTATCTTCAATGTATGCGTCTATGATTTTAGAAGACTTTTGCAGAAATCTTGGAATTCCATTTTCATTAATTTCACATGATGTTCCATACAAAGGAAATCAGGTTCAAATAAAGGAATTTATTGATTTTGATTCTCCTAATCCTAAAAAGGATAGATATAAATTAATGAAATTAACCTCCGGTGGTTGTAACAGAGATGGCTTCGCTATTCGATATGCATTGAGTAAAATAAAGTATCGTAAAGAACCATTTAAAACTATAATTATTATTTCTGACGGTGCGCCTAATGATGCGGGATATGGAATGAATCAAGCAAAATCAGATATTGACGATATCTATAAGGAGTGTAAGAAAAAGGGTATTGAACTATTAGCCTTTGCAATCGGTGATGATTTGCCAAAATTAAAATTGTTGTATGGTGAAGAAAATCTTGTTGATTGTACTGATTTAACAAAGTTCCCCAAAACTATTTCATCTATTCTTGCTGAAAAAAGCAAAGCTGCGTATAAGTAATAACAAAAAATGCTGCCTCACTGAAAAGTGAGACGGCATTTTTTATTACATCTTTAATTAACCGACATTTTGAAATGTTGTGAAAAATATAAAAATTTTCTAATTAACTTTAGTTAAAATAACAAAAAACATTTTCAAAAGCAGTTTTTTTAAACGAAAATATAAAAAGTTACTATGTGTATTATGGGTGGTGATTTAATAAGCAACTCAAGTTGAAATAGAAAGGAGGCTGTGATATAATGAGTATAATCAATTTTAATCCAAGTGCAAAAGAAGAGCTTGATTTTGCAGTTGAAAAACTTGAAAATTTACTCGATGTTTTAAAAAAAATCAATGAACAGGATAAAATTTTAAAGTTTGTTGATATAGAGCAGGTTATGAAAGCAACAGGCTTTTCAAAAAAAACAGTGCAGGATTTATTTAAAGATCCTGAATTCCCGACTTGTAATTATGGCAAAAAGCAAATTGCTGAAGTAAATGCTGTCATTAAGTATTTTTCTTCACCAAGAAGAAAAGAAGATAGCGTTTATTGGCGACATGTAGCTTAATAATATATTTGTACCTTGAAAATTAAATAGTAGTGAAGGAGGAATAAAATATATGCTTCATAATCAGTGCGGTCATAGAAGATCAAACGGTGAAGGTACGATATATTTTAATGAAAATAAAAAACGATGGATTGTTCAGATTACATATGTAGACATAATGGGTGAGAAAAAAAGAAAAAGTTTTTCTTCTTTTTCTAAAACTGAGGCAATAAATAAGAAAAATCTATTTATTGAACAAAATGCTATTGGTATGATTCCAGCCAAATCAAAATTAACCATTTATGGACTACTAAAGAATTACATCGAAAATGAACACGATTTGAATTATATTGGTGATGCGGCATATACAAGAAAATTACATACACTTTCAATTATTGAAAAGGATAGAATATCAAGTATTCCAATTTCAAAAATTGAAGATAATGATATAATTAATTTTTTAAAAAGTATTGTTGATTATTCTAATAGTGTAATTTCTAAAGTATATAGTTTACTTAAAAAGGGCTTTAATTTAGCATGTGAACATAAAATAATTATGTTTAATCCTATGGAAAAATCCTTTATAAGAAAACCAAATTCAACTAAGCTGACAAAAAAAGTACGAGCTTTTACTGTTGAAGAAGAAAAGGCTTTTTTAATAGCTATGAAAAATTATGCTCCACCAAAAAATTCGAACAATTACAAATTACAACTGCTGATTGCTTTGTTCACTGGTATGCGCATGGGTGAAATTAACGCTTTATCTATTAATGATATTGATTTTAATTCATCAATAATTCATATTAATAAAACTATTACAAGAGGAGTTAATTATGAAATTATTGTTGGTGACACTGCAAAGACTCCTAATAGAGTTCGAGATATACCTATGAGTTCTTATGTTGTTTCTTTGTTTAAGGAAGCAGTTAATAATTATAGATATAATAATGAAAAATTATTGTTCTATAATTATAACAGCAACAGACCAATAACTACTGCACAAGTAAATGATGCTTTTAAGAGGTTTTGTACAAAAAATAAAATTTTTTCAGGAACAAATCAACATATGTTAAGGCATACTTTTGCAACAAGGTGTATCGAAGCGGGAATAGAGGCAGAGGTATTAATGAAATGGTTAGGGCATAAAGATATTACTACAACAATTAACACTTATACTGATGTTTTTGCAAAAATGCACAATAAAGCAATTGACAGGTTTACGGAATATTCAAAGAAAAATTTTTTACTATATGATAGTGATTTGCTGAATCAAGCAAATCAACTACAAGTAGTAGAATTGCATAATAATTGCAAACTATTGTCTTTATTGTAGTAACAAAAAACCTTAAATTTTGTTTAAATAGGTGTTTTTTTAGGTTAGTGCAAAAAACTCAAGAAAGGTCTCTCGCACCAAATAACCGACATCCATTTGGATGCCGGTTATTTTTTTATGTTCTTATAACAATATACAGATTTCCAATATTTTAAATAGGATTTTCTATTGACAAATATAATATATTTTATTATAATCTTTGAAAGTAAAAAGTGGATAACTTTCTGTCGATTCAATGCTGTATTTTTATATTTATTTGTGAGGATTTTATGAAAAATATATTAGAATGTTTTGAAGCAACGGTGTCACAATATCCGGATAAGATCGGATTTATTGATGCCGATCGAGAGGCAACCTTTTTTCAAACTATGAATTGTGCCAAGAAAATAGGAACAAGGCTTTCTGATTTCGGCAGAAAAAGAGCTGTTGCAATTTTGATTGACAAAAACTGCAATTGTATTGATGCGATGTTAGGTGTTCTCTATGCAGGTGACTATTATATAGTCGTTGATGTACATTCTCCTGCGGACAGAATTCAGAGTATCCTCTCAACTTTGGATAATCCCATCATTATCACGGATAAAGCTTCGTTTCATCTTGCTACTGAGATTAAGGGCGATTATCAATTATTGACTTATGAGCAGGCAATGGCTGTTGATACCGATCAGGATAAGCTTGATGTAATAAGAAACAGAATGATAGATCTTGATATTGCGTACATATTATTTACAAGTGGCTCTACGGGGACGCCTAAGGGTACAGTTATCAGTCATCGTGCACTTATTTCTTATGTTAACTGGGTAACTAATGAATTTAAGTTTGATGAAAACACAGTTTTTGGTTCACAGACTCCGCTGTATTTCAGTATGTCGGTAACAGATTTTTATTCAACTGTAAAATGCGGTTGTACATATACTATTATTCCAAAGCATTATTTTTCATTTCCTCTTAATTTAGTAAATTATTTAAATGAAAAAAAGATTAACACAATCTACTGGGTTCCTACAGCTCTTTCGATTTGCTCAAATTGGAAAGTTTTTGATGTGGTTAAGCCGGAGTACATAACGACAGTTTTGTTTGCGGGCGAAGTTATGCCGACAAAACAACTGAATTATTGGATTAAGCATTTGGAAAATGTTACTTTTGCAAATTTATTCGGTCCGACAGAAACTACTGATATTTGCACATTTTATGTTGTAGACAGAGAATTTCAGGATTCTGACAGTCTTCCTATCGGAAAGCATTGTGATAATTGCGATGTGTTTATTGTTAAAGAAGATTCTACTGAAGCTGAAATAGGAGAAGAGGGGGAGCTTTTTGTCAGAACAACCTTTATGGCAGAGGGATATTATAATAATCCTGTAAAAACTGCGGAAGCCTTTGTTCAAAACCCACTCAATAAGGCTTATCCGGAGCGGGTGTATCGAACAGGTGATATCGTAAAAAGAAATGAGAGAGGCGAAATAATCTATATCTCCCGAAAAGATTTTCAGATTAAGCGAAACGGTTACCGTATTGAACTGGGTGAAATTGAAGCAGGGGCAAACAGTGTAGATAAAGTTAAGAGTTGTGCATGTATTTATGACAAGGCGAGTGATTGCTTAGCATTAATATATGAAGGCGGACCAAAAGATACTGAGAAAATTCGTGCAGCGGTACAAAACAAAGTACCTGAATATATGATTCCGGATAAGATTGTAAGAATCGGAGAAATGCCGAAAAATGCCAACGGCAAAATTGACAGAAAAGCACTGACAAATCATTTTGAAAGTTATGTAAAATGAAGGAGAACATTTATGGAAGAATTATTAGAAATTTTAAATGAACTGAAACCGGGTGTGAATTTTGAAGTTGAATCCAATCTTGTAAAAGATGGCATATTGGATTCTTTGGCAATCATTCGTCTTGTCGGTAAAATTGAAGATGAATTTGATGTCAGTGTTGCTGTTACGGATTTGATTCCTGAAAACTTTAACAGTGTACATGATATTATGGCGCTTATAGAAAGATTAGAAGACGAGGATTAGTTTATTCTTATGGATATTATTTCAGCTTTATTTGTTGTTTTTGTTGTTGTATTTGCAATTATTTATTATATAGTTCCCAAAAAACTACAATGGATTGTTTTGCTTGTTGCATCGATGTTTTTCTACATTTCAACGAGCGCATTATTGAGTTTACTGATGTTAGTTACAACGGCAATTACATATGTGGGCGCTTTAATAATTCAAAGGAATAAGGACCGTTATATAATCAGGCGCAGGGAAGTCCCTAAGGAAGAAAGAAAAAAGCTTAAAGAGTGCTTTAATAAAAAACAAAAAACTATTTTAACGGTTATTGTTTTGCTTATTATTTCTGGGCTTGCTTTTACAAAATATAGTAATTTTATAGGTGGAATTCTAAATGCTATATGTGGCATATTTAATGGTCCTTCAATATTTCCAACATTTAATATAATTTTACCACTTGGAATATCATATTATACCCTTATGACAATTAGTTATGTTGTTGATGTACATAGGGGAAGTATAAATGCAGAGAGAAACCCTTTTAAACTTTTACTTTTTGTAACCTACTTTCCGCATATTATGGAGGGTCCTTTTGATAGATATAAAAACCTGAGTAAACAGTTTGAAAAACCACATATATTCAGTTATTATAATGCTGTAAACTCAATAGAACTCATTATTTATGGCTATTTTAAAAAAGTTTTTATTGCCGATACTGTAGGAACTTTGGTTAATATCGAATATGAAAATATTCTTGATTCATCTGGAACAGTAGTTGTAATGGTCGCATTACTATATACTGTCCAATTATATATGGACTTTTCGGGATGTATTAACATTGTATCTGGTGTGTCGGAATTATTTGACATAAAAATCGCGGATAATTTCAAACAACCGTTTTTTTCAAAATCTATCGATGAATTTTGGAGAAGGTGGCACATTTCATTAGGTCTTTGGTTAAAGGAATATGTTTTTTATCCAATAAGCCTGTCCGGAAGTTATAAAAAGATTAGCAAATGGTGCAAAAATACCAATATTAAATTTGTAGCAGATTTCATTCCTCTTGCCTATTCATTGTTTTTCGTTTGGCTTTTTAACGGTTTATGGCACGGTGCAAGTGTAAAATATATTGCATATGGTTTATACTATTATGTTTTAATGATGTTAGGAAAAATATTTGAACCATTATTTTATAAGGCTTGTTGTCGGTTAAAAATTCACCGTGATACAAAAATATTTGGTGCTTTTCAAATTTTTAGAACATTTGTAATAGTTAATATTGGCATGCTTTTATTTAAATCTGAAACCTTAAATGTTTTTGGTATTCTTATGTCAAAAATAGTAACTTCTGTCAATGTTCATGACATTATTTCTGTGTTGCTAATCTCCAAAAAAGCTCTTATATCTCTTGCTGCTGCTTTAATTGTTTTGATTGTTGATTTGTTGAAGGAAAAGAATATAGATATTAGAATGTGGCTTCAAAATCACTGTTTCATTTTTAGATGGATAGTATTGCTATTTCTGATTTTTGCATTACTTTTATTTGGAAATTACGGAATAGATAGTGGAAAAGCTGCGGCACTTTATGCACAATTTTAGGAGTTTATATGAAAAAAATATATATTTTTATTCGATTAATATGTTTTTGCTTGGTTATTGTGCTATCCTTAGGATATCTTTCGTATATTTCAAAAGCACCCAGATTATATGATTATTTGTCACGAAACGAATATAGGCAAACTTTAAAAGCAGAGGCTGATAACACTATTGATGTAATGTTTGTTGGTGACTCTTCTTTTACAGCATCAGTTATTCCAATACAAATTTGGGAAAAAGAGAAAATAACATCATACACACTTGGATACACTTTTATGCATCCAAGTGAAGCATATTATGAATTAAAAAAGACATTTGATTCGCAAAAACCTAAATGTGTTTTTTTAGAAGTTTCTTTTCTTGCAGAGTATGTTAGTGAAACTGACAAAAGAAGCAAGTTTGCTATTGATAAAGTAAATAGCTTTTCTAAATATTTAGATGAGGAAATTAATTCTGCCCTGTATGAGATATTTCCATATTTTAAGTATAAAAGTTCTTTACAAGACATGGCACTAAGTGACTATATTGCAAAAAGACCAGCTGCTCTAAATAATTTTTACAAGGGTTGTAATTATTATTATACAGTAAAGCCTTTTAATCAAAAGCAATCAAGTTTTAAATTTACTCCAAAGGATAAAGCTGTATTTTCAGACAGTGCCGAAGAATACTTTGAAAAAATATATCAGCTATGTAAAAAGAATCAAGCCGAACTTGTAATGGTTTATGTACCTCAAATTACAGATTGGTCAATAAAAAAGCACAATTTATTAAATAGTCTTTCAATTAAGTATAATGTTCCTTTCGTCGATTATAATGTTGATACAGAAGCAAAAATTGAGGACTTTTCATGGAATACTGACACAAGAGATGGCGGCACGCATTTGAATTGTTTTGGGGCAGAGAAATTCACAAATGCAATTTGCCAATACCTGAAAACTGAACTGAATTTAAAGCAATCACATTTAACGGATTCACAGATACATAAATGGAATGAAGATGCAAAATTGTTTTATGATACAGTAAATAGCGAAGAGTATAAAGCCAATAAGGTATTAGAATAATAAGTAAGTGCAGAATACTGTAAGTATATTATTGGCAAGTTATAAAGTTTAGAAAGAGTGTCAAAAGATACTGAGAAAATCCGTGCAGCGGTACAAAACAAAGTACCTGAATATATGATTCCGGATAAGATTGTAAGAATCGGAGAAATGCCGAAAAATGCCAACGGCAAAATTGACAGAAAAGCACTGACAAATCATTTTGAAAGTTATGTAAAATGAAGGAGAACATTTATGGAAGAATTATTAGAAATTTTAAATGAACTGAAACCGGGTGTGAATTTTGAAGTTGAATCCAATCTTGTAAAAGATGGCATATTGGATTCTTTGGCAATCATTCGTCTTGTCGGTAAAATTGAAGATGAATTTGATGTCAGTGTTGCTGTTACGGATTTGATTCCTGAAAACTTTAACAGTGTACATGATATTATGGCGCTTATAGAAAGATTAGAAGACGAGGATTAACAATATGAGTATTACCTCGCTTGCGTTTTTCGCTTTTTTAGCCGTATCTCTTATTTTGTACTACATTGTGCCGAAAAAAGCGCAATGGATTATCCTGTTGGCAGGATCTTTATTCTTTTTTGCCTATGCAAGTAAGCTGTTAATCTTATATATGATCGGAACAACGGTGCTTATTTATGGCGGCGCGTTATTCATACAAAAATTTAATGATGACTTTAAAAGTAAAAAGAAAGAGCTTACTAAGGAAGAAAGAAAAAAATTAAAGGCTGCTGTTAAGAAAAAGCAGCACGCAGTTTTAACGGTTATTGTTATTCTTTGTGTCGGTATACTCGGTGTGCTGAAATACTGTAATTTTTTTGGAGATATTGTTAATGGCATATCTGAAATGACACTAAACAAAGCGATTGTACCGACTTTTAATCTGGCACTGCCAATTGGTATATCTTATTATACATTGATGTCGGTCAGCTATATTGTAGATGTATATAGAGGCACAATAACTGCTGAAAAAAATCCATGTAGATTACTGTTGTTTGTATGTTACTTCCCGCATATTACGGAAGGACCTTTTGACTCTTATGCTAAGCTGAACGCACAGTTTAGGGAGCATCACCATTTTAATTATGACAGCTTTATCAATGCTTTATGTCTATTGTTAGTAGGATTGGTAAAAAAAATGGTGCTTGCGGACAGGCTTGCATATATATCGAATGAGGTTTTTGATCATTATACAAATTATTCAGGATTTCCGATAATAGTGGGTATGCTTTCCTGGGCAGTTTGCATTTATGCTGATTTTTCAGGTTGTATTGATATTGTTCGCGGTGTATCAAGAATGTTTGGTGTGGAAATAGCCGATAATTTTGACAGACCTTTCTTTTCCCACTCCATTCAGGAATTTTGGCGTAGGTGGCATATAACGCTTGGAAGCTGGCTGAAAAATTATATTTTTTATCCTGTCTCTCTTTCCAAATCTGAAAAAGCTTTTTCAAAAAAAATTAATAATATTTGTAAAAATACATACTATTCTGCCACGATACCTACGCTCTTTCCGCTTTTATGTGTATGGCTGGTCATGGGTATCTGGCATGGAGCAAGCTGGAAATATGTGGTTTATGGTTTATACTATTTTGTAATCATATTCTTTGGTTTGATGTTTGAGCCGATTTTTTCAAAAATATTAAAAGATAAAAAAGTACTCGGGGGGGGGTACAGTAAAGCCTTCTCTTTATTTCAGATTTTAAGGACAGACCTTCTTGTTATTATCGGTCTGACTATGTTCAGAGCCGATACATTATCACAGTTTGGTTCCATGATTAAATCATTGGCAACCATTAATTTCAATATTAGCAATTTAATGAGTAATTGTATAGATCTACATAAGCTGGATTATGTTCTCATTCTTTTTCTTGTAGTCGTTTTATTTGTAAAGGAATTTATAGAAGAAAAGGGAAAAAATGTTGATTCGTGGGTTACAGCAAACTCTTTTCGTCGTTGGATATGGGTTACTTTAGCCATTATTATGGTTTTGTTACTTGGCATTTACGGTACGGGATATACTGAACAGGTTTCTGTTTATGCGGAATTTTGACGAGGTACAAATGAAAAAGAAAAAAATTATAAAAAGAACGCTCAGAATTATTTCCTCAACACTTATTGTTTTATTTGTTCTTTCAGTGGCAAGTATATTCTGTAATCATCCCAATGATTTAGTTGAGAGAACGGTCAGATCATTCTATAATGAAAAAGAAAATACATTGGATTATGTTGTATTAGGCTCAAGCGCCGCACAATGCGATGTATTTCCGGCTGCAATATGGAAAGAAAATCAGATGACCGGAAATAATATGTGTATAGACGGATGTGTTTCCAAAATATACCTATCCTTATTGAAGGAAATCTTATCCACACAAAAAGACGCAGTAATCCTTGTTGATATGGATGGTTTCAATTATAGGGTTGAGGATAAGGGATATAATTTTAAAACTTTTTGGATAGACACCATGAGGCATAATGATAATTGGCATGAAACGATTAATCAGCTTGACAGCGAAAACAGATTAGAGCATTATATTCCTATTTTGAAATATCATAAAAATTTTCTTATTTCATACAGGAATATAGCTATATCCAAAGAAAAAATTTTTAACCACAGTTCTGATTCCATGAAGGGTGCCAATTTCCTTAACAAAAATCGTTTGCCGGATGAGGATATGAATTCTTTGGTTATGCTTAAAAATTTCAACGCAGTGCCGAAAGCGGTTTCAAAAGAAAGGGAATCGCTCTTGTATGAGTTTTTAGACTTTTGCAGGAAAAACAATATTGATAATATTGTTTTTTGTGATTTCCCAAAGGCTTATTGCAATGAAGAAAAATATAATGATTTACTGGCTTATGAAGAGTACGGCGCATATAATGAAAAAATCATCAGGGAATATGGTTATGACATCATTAATTTTAACAATTTGAATAATCCCTGTGGCTTGGAAGTTGCCGATTTTGCTGACAGT
Source organism: uncultured Clostridia bacterium (assembly GCA_947628175.1). Lineage (GTDB taxonomy): Bacteria > Bacillota > Clostridia > Oscillospirales > Acutalibacteraceae > Eubacterium_R. The sequence continues at coordinate 11,554 of CANQZA010000050.1, forward strand.
TTTCATTTGAAATATACCGGTGCTGAAAAGATTTCAAAATATTTAGCAAATTATTTAGAAAATCATTTTGAAGTCAGAGAAAAAAGTGATGCGCTTATCAACGAATGGAATCAATCCTCTGATGAGGCCTATGAGAAATATGGTCTATAATTATTTTAGGATTGCGGTTTTATAAAATTTTCATTTTTATTATGTAGAGACAGGATTTCCTGTCTCTTGTTTTTTTAATATTGTATAGGAGAAACTATCTTCGTCGGGTTTATGAATCTGTTTGTTGACAAGGTGTTTTGTTTTTTTTATAATATTTTAGAATAAAAATGTTTTATCAAATATAAATTCTATTTATTTCGGTATTATACCCGACAGTATTTTTGCGGGGTGAATTTTATAATGACCTTGAATGAGTTTTTTTCTTTGAATAAAGAAGTTGCCGTTGCCGTATCGGGAGGTGTTGATTCCGCCGTTTTGCTTTGTATGGCACTGAAATATGCCCGAAGAGCTGTGCCGTATTTTGTAAAAAGCGCATTTCAGCCTCAATTTGAACTGGATAATGCCGTTAAATTGTGCGATGACCTGCATACCCGGCTTACTATCATTGAAACGGATATATTTAACTGTGAAGAGGTTGTATCAAATCCGCCCAACAGATGCTATTATTGCAAAAAAAGAATTTTTACCGCTGTAAAGGAAAGAGCGAAAGCGGACGGGCTCAGCATTATTGTTGACGGAACAAATGCCTCTGACAATGCAGATGACCGTCCCGGCATGGCGGCACTTTCCGAGCTGGGCATTCTTTCCCCGCTCAGGATATGTTCGCTTGATAAAAAAGCTGTGCGTAAAATTGCAAAGGAACATTCACTTTTTTTACAGGATACGCCTTCCTATTCCTGTCTTGCCACACGCATTCCGGCAGGTACTGCAATAACCGAAGAAATGATTGAATTAATCGAAAAAGCGGAAAGCATTATGTTTGAACTTGGTTTTTGCGATTTTCGTGTACGATGGCTTGACGGCAGTGCGAAAATAGAGCTCTGCGCACGGGATATGGATATTTTAGCAGGTAAACGAGCAGAATTATCGAAAAGATTATCACCGTATTTCAAAAACATATTTGTTGATATGAAAGTAAGGGAAAGCGAATGAATAAGAAGGAACTTACAGAAATTCTGAATATGGTCGCAAACGGGAAAATGACGGTTGACGACGCAATGCTTAGAATTAAAACAAAACCGTATGAGGATCTCGGATTTGCAAAGGTTGATACTCACCGCTCAATCAGGCAGGGAATGGCAGAGGTAATCTACGGTGCAGGGAAAACGAAAGAGCAGATTCTTCAAATTTGCACGGCGATACTTGACAGCGGAGAGAGTGCTGTTCTTATAACAAGAATGAACGAACAAGCGGCGGCGTATGTATCCAAGCATATTGAATTAGAATACGATGAGGTTTCTAAAATAGGTATTGCGGGTACTTTGCCTCAAACTGAAAAAGTGGGGAAAATCGTTGTCGCCACAGGCGGTACAAGCGATATTCCGATTGCCGAAGAGGCGGCGCGCACTGCCGAGTTTTACGGTAACAATGTCATCAGGCTTTATGATGTGGGTGTTTCCGGAATGCACAGAATTATGGATAATTTGGATGTAATATCAACGGCAAGGGTCATTATTGCGGCAGCAGGAATGGAAGGAGCTCTTGCAAGCGTTATCGGCGGCATGGCAGACTGTCCTGTTATTGCTGTTCCGACAAGCATCGGCTACGGCGCCAGCTTCGGCGGATTGGCTGCGCTTCTCTCCATGCTCAATTCCTGCGCAAGCGGTGTAAGCGTGGTGAATATAGATAACGGTTTCGGTGCGGGATATCTTGCAAGCATGATTAACAGAATTTAGAGGTGTTTTATGAAACTGCTTTTTTTTGAGTGTAATATGGGTGCTTCAGGAGATATGATTATATCTGCTCTTTCTCAGTTTTTCGATGATCGTGAACTTCTGCTCAAAAAAATAAACAGTATCGGACTGCCTGATATCACGGTTTCATTTGAACAGAAGAAATCATGCTCGATAACAGGTGTTCATACAACAGTATTGTATAAAGGTATGGCAGAAGAACCGTCACATCATCATAAGCATCATAATACGGGCATACAATATATAAATGGTATTATTGACAGGCTCCATGTCGGCAAAAAGGTCAGGGAAGACGCCAAAAATATTTATTCACTCATTGCACAGGCGGAAAGTTTCATTCACGGCTGTGATGTCGGCGCGGTTCATTTTCATGAACTTGGGATGATGGATGCAATTGCCGATGTAGTCCTCTGTTCCTATCTCATAAATGAGATTAATCCTGACAAAATATGCGTTTCGCCTATAAATACAGGCAGCGGCCAGATAAAGTGTATGCACGGGATTATGCCGGTTCCCGCTCCCGCAACAGCACATATTTTAAAAGGAATTCCGTCCTATTCTAATGAAATAAAAGGGGAGCTTTGCACGCCTACAGGTGCTGCGGTATTGAAATATTTTGCTGACTCCTTTGGCGGTATGCCGCCTGCGGTCACTGAAAAAATCGGTTACGGAATCGGTGAGAAAGACTTTGAAAACGCCGCAAACTGCATAAGGGCTTTTCTTTGCGAATATGAAAAATCTGAAGGTGTTATAGGACTTGATTGCAATATTGACGATATGACGGCAGAGGATTTGTCTTTTGCGTGTGAAATTTTGCTTGACAACGGAGCTCTCGATGTCTGGCAGGTGCCGATTGTTATGAAAAAGTCAAGGCAGGCGACCATGCTCAGTGTTCTGTGCTTTGAAGAGGACAGGGATAAAATGCTCAATCTTATTTTCAGACATACCTCTACAATAGGAATAAGGGAATCAAAGTATAACAGACATAGGATGTCACGAAACGATAAAACAATTATGACAGATTACGGAAATATTGATGTTAAGATTTCACAGGGTTACGGAGTGAAAAGAGTAAAACCCGAATATGAGCAGCTCAGAAAAATTGCCTTTGAAAAAAACATCCCTATTGAAACTTTGCGGCAGTATATCAAAAAGGATATTAAATAATAATGCAATGTTAATAAATGTAATTAAAAATGTTAAAATTATGTATAGCATATTATGACAATGTTTACAGTTTGTTCACAAAATACTGGCATTTATGCAGATTTTTTTGTTGAAATTTAATATTGTTAATGTTATACTACTTATAGACTTATAAGGGGGTTACTGCCTTGGGTAAAGAAGAAAAAAAAGCTAAAAAACTTGAAAAAAAAGAAGCCAAAGCCGAAAAAGCTTATGTTAAGGCTAAGGCAAAAGCTGATAAAAAGCATGCTAAGGCTTATGATAGTTTTGTAAAAGAAACTGAAAAGAAAAACAGTAAATTAAAAGCCAAAGCCGAAAAAGAAGGAAAGGATTTTGTTCCGATCGCAATTCCTTCAATTGAAGAATATTCAACAAAAAAAGAGCTCAAAGCAGCAAAGGCTACCGACAAGGCATATGCAAAGTATGTCAAAAAGGTGGAAAAGAAAAACGCCAAGACAGAAAAGAAATGCGCAAAAAAAGGAAAACCGTTTGTTCCTGTTGCAGTTTTGGATAAAGAGGAATTTGCAAGCAGTGCCGCAAATGAAAACAAAGTCGGAAAGATTATCCTTATGATTATTCTTATCCTCCTTATCTGGTTCCTTATTTATTTCATTATTATGTACATAAATTATGAATATGTTCCTCGTGTCACGGAAGAAACAACTGCGTCAGACAGCGCAGGAAGTCCGGCTGAATATGAGTTGTATCAGAATCCCCACAAAATTACTACAACACCTGATTATAATATTGCTGATGCAAAGCGCCTGCTTCAGCAGACGCTCCGCGATAACTGGGGCGATTTAGGTTACAGCAGTGATCCGTCAAGCAGCGCAATCTCATTTAACAACCGTATTGAAACGGTACACGGAGCAGATTGCTATATGTTCTCTTGCGGCGGCAAGACATTTGCTGTTGCGGTTAAACTTTCGGCTGTTTACTATGCTCATAATGGCGAATACACACCGCTTTCATTCAATAATACAGATATTCTTTTTAACTGAACCGAATATGATTAAAGAGCTAATGGAATTGCCCATTAGCTCTTTTTATATATCTCATATTGATTTAAGTACTTTAAAGCTGCTGTTAATTTTTAAGGCTGTGTAAAGGTGCGGGAATTTTTCCGCCTCTGCTGATAAAACGGGCAGGGGATTTTGTGTTTACGCTCATTACAGGACCGCTGCCGAGCAGTCCTCCGAATTCGAGCTCGTCTCCTATATTCTTTCCGATAGCGGGAATGATTCTTACGGCAGTTGTTTTTCCGTTTACCATACCGATTGCGGCTTCATCTGCAATGATACCGCTTATAACCTCAGGCGTTGTATCGCCGGGTATAACGATCATATCAAGCCCCACCGAGCATACAGCAGTCATTGCCTCCAGCTTTTCTATGGAAAGTGCTCCGCTTCTTGCCGCATCAATCATACCCGCGTCCTCGGAAACAGGAATAAACGCTCCCGAAAGCCCTCCGACGCTTGATGACGCCATAACACCGCCTTTTTTAACAGCGTCGTTGAGCATTGCGAGGCATGCAGTAGTTCCGGCGCCTCCGCATTGTTCAAGACCGATTTCCTCAAGAATATGCGCGACGGAGTCACCTACGGCAGGTGTTGGCGCAAGCGAAAGATCAACGATTCCAAACGGAACGCCGAGTCTTTTGGAGGCTTCAGTACCTACAAGCTGCCCCATTCTTGTGATTTTAAATGCTGTCTTTTTTATAAGCTCCGCAATTTCGTTTATCGAATAGTCCGGATGCTTTGAGACGGCGCTTCTTACAACGCCAGGACCTGATACGCCTACATTTATTACGCAGTCCGGCTCAGATATACCATGAAAAGCACCCGCCATAAACGGATTATC
>CANQZA010000051.1 GCA_947628175.1 uncultured Clostridia bacterium
GGCGCTGTACGGCGTCATGGCGATATTCTGATCGGCACAGAAGGGAGCCATTTCCCGTTCTTCCTCGCGGGCAATCAGATTATAATGTCCCTGAATGGATATAAACTCCGTAAGGCTATGTTCGCGGGCATAGAAATTGGCCTTGGCCAGTTGCCACGCAAAGCAGTTGGAAATCCCGATGTATCGGGTCTTGCCCGCCTTGACCGCATTGTGCAGTCCCTCCATAATTTCCTCCATGGGCGTGTGGTAGTCCCACATGTGATAGATGTAGAGGTCCACATAGTCCATGCCGAGATTTTTCAGGCTTCGATTCAGGTAATTCTCAATGTGCTTTTGCCCGCTGACGCCTGCATCAATCTCGTCCTGTGTCCGAGGTGTGAACTTCGTGGCAATCACAAAATCGTCCCTTTTTGCAAAATCTCTGAGCGCCTTGCCTACATACTGTTCGCTGGTGCCGTTTTGATAGGCGATGGCGGTGTCGTAAAAGTTGATTCCTAAATCCAACCCATGCCTGATGATTTCTCGCGTTGCCGTTTCGTCCACCGTCCAGCTATGCTGCCCGTTAGCGGCGTTACCGAAACCCATGCATCCCATGCAGATGCGGGAGACGGTCAGGTCTGATTTGCCTAATTTCGTGTACTTCATGATCAATTCTCCTTTATTCTCCCAGCAGCATTCTCGCACAGTTATAAGTGATTTCGTAAATCGATATAAACACATAGTTGACGCCGGCTTCCTCCATTGCCGTCCGCTGCTTTTCGGTAACGAAAGTATAGGGGTAAATCCCGAACATAAACGGAAAAAAGGTGTAGAGAAACCGCTGCTTTTCAGCAATCGGCATCTCCGGGAAATATTGCTCCAGACAGTGCATGACCGTTTTTAAGGAATTCCCGTAGGCAGCCTTAAATTCGACGAGTCGTTCGGGGCGGCTGCCGGTCTCCATATCATAATGGTTCATGGACATGATTTTGAGCAGTTGCGCGCGCTTTTCAAGAGAATGTGCCAATTTGTCCGCAAATCCGTCCTTGGTAAGCGTTACATTTTCCGCCATGATCTGATTCAAGTCAGCGATCCACAGTTCGTATTCCCGTTTGAGCAAAGCAAGAAAGATTTCCTCTTTTGTCTGAAAGTAGTTATAAATCGAGGTTCGCGTGAAACTGGTAGCGCTGCCGATATCCTTTAATGTGATTTCCTTGAAGCTCTTGGTTTGATAGAGTTTTTCGCAGGCGTTAATGATTTCTTCCCTGCGGGCCTCTGTCAGCTCCGGTGATCCTTTTGGCATCTTGCGTCCTCCTTATTTTTCCGGCATCTTTTTGAAAGATAGACATTTTCCAATTATTTCACCGGTTTTCAGATATTGATAGGTGGGGAACTCAAACAGCACCGGTTTCATGGTGTTATAATCAACCTTACCTTTTTCATTCAGGTGTTCCTCGGCAACATAGGTGTTGTCGATGGTGCAGATAAAGCTCTCAAAATTGGGTGTTTCATAAATATCATCAACGCTGCATTCAAGAGTAAGCGGTGAATCGTTTAGGACAGGCGCACCTGAATCTCCGATCTCATAGGCAAATATCTGTGACTTATCAGCTTTATTTCCACTGACCGAACCTACATAGTCCGCCTCCGGCAGCATAATTTCGTTCACCAGGTTGATAGAGAGTTTTTTCGTCTCCTTGATGCACCCGTTAATGAAATGCGGCGCGGCAAGACTCACCATCACACGGTCATGCCCGATAATTCCAAGATGCCCTGCCAAGGTCCATGTCGGCTTATCGCCGTTCATTGCGCCAACCACCGTTATCGGCATGGGATAAAGCGCCAACTTGGAACCGATATTTTTCTTCATGTTTCCATTACCTCCTGACTGCAAATATATTCTGACACTGTGTCAGTACAATTAGTATAGCACCATTCTGACACAGTGTCAATACCCTTTTAAAAAATTTCAATTTACAATGCCGTTAATATTTTCTTAATTACATTCCCATAATGGGCCGCTTTTTTTGGAGGATTGCTCCTTTGCGATGGAATAAAAAAGAGCCAACCGTTTCCTGCAAACGATTGACTCCTAAAAAACAAAAAGCAGGCGAATTTTACTCTGCCTGCCAATCTTGACTTTTGAGATATTCAGCACCAAGGGAGTTTGAGTCTTTCCATAAAGGAAAAAACTTTTTTATTTACGATTCTGACATTTGAAAAATTGACCCGTAAGATGCCGAAAAGCCCGATAAAATCGGGCTTTTCGGGGACAATATCTTTTTGTCTCTTGATGGCGCAGAAGGAGAGACTCGAACTCTCGCGCCGGTTGCCCGACCTACGCCCTTAGCAGGGGCGCCTCGTCACCAACTTGAGTACTTCTGCAAGCTGACGGGTTTAACCTGTCAAGTTTTCACACTTTCCGTGCGTGTTATACTTTAACATAATATCCATTAAAAGTCAAGTTAATCTTTAATATGTTTTGCAAAAAAACATGCGTTTATTAATGCCTTTAACCGAAAAAGAAATAAATGACTCAACCATACTGAAAACATAACCGCATTTTTAAGCTGCGGGTTTGCGTAAAATCACGCAGTCTGTTTTCAAAACCGAGATTTTTTAAAAATTTTATGAAGTCTGTAACTCTGTTTTCTTACAAAATCCTCGCTTTGAGACAAGCGATATCACCTTTTGCCGGTTATGCCGTATGCCGTTGAAATACCATATCATTTTCGCACAGGTCTGAAAATATCCATTATAAATAAACATATCCTTTCATATAAATAACTGGTGATTATTATGAATAAAAACCTTTTCAAATACAGCATTATCGGATTTGTTTTTGTATGTGTATTGGGAAGCCTGAGTCACTTTTTCTTTGAATGGAGCGGCTATAATACTGCCGTAAGTTTCTTTTGCCCTGTAAATGAAAGCATATGGGAGCACCTGAAGCTGCTGTTTTTCCCATACCTTATATGGAGTATAATACAATATTTTCTTATGTCGAGAGAAAAAGGAACACTTGCCGCAAAATACATAGGCGCACTGGTAGGAATGACAGTTATCGTTACATTTTATTACACTTACAACGGAATTATCGGAAAAGATATTGATTTTTTAAACATTCTTTCATTTTTTATAGGCGTTTTTGCGGCATTTCTTACAGATTATATACTCATTAAATCATCAAAGCTAAAGCCTGCTTTATATGATACGCTTTCCATAACGCTGTTTATAATTACTTCGGCAGTATTTTTCTGCTTTACATTTGCGCCGCCTTTTATTCCGCTGTTTAAAGATCCGCAAAATCTCAGCTACGGTATATAAGCTCGGTAACTTCTTTGATATGCTTTCCCACATCTTCAACGCAATGAGCGTCGGAGCCTGTAGAAAATCTTACACCTGTACCTTTTGCAATCTCAAAGAACTGCGCATTAACACCAAGTCCCTTTGAAGTATTCATCTCAAGCATCATATTGTGCTCTTTTATATTTTCGCACAATGCTCTGTAGGTTTCATGCAAATCATAATCGGGATACAGCGAGTGACAGGTAATTAAGTCAGGGTGAGCTATTATATCAAAAAGACCGCTGCTTACGAGTGTGTTTTCCATCTCAAAATATCTCTTGTATAGATGATTGAAGTCCTTGCCGAGCCATTGATATTTTCGCTGATTAAAGGTCCAGTTATCTATCCAGTGAACAGAGCCTAAAATATAGTCAAAAAAACCGTCTGATAGCAGGCTTCCTATTAAATCGGTATGCTGTTCAAAATAGCACACCTCAATCCCGAAGGACACCTTTACATCATATTTTTTTTCTCTTATCTGATTTACAAGATTTTTATATTCATCAAGCGTATGAGTGGTTTTCCGCTTGCCCTCAAACCATTTTTTCTGATAAAGGTTGTACTGCGCAGCCTCTTCAAAAGCAGGGTGAAAGTCCTTAAAGCGAATACTGTGCTCCAAAAGACAGATTTCCGCTAAATGCATCTGCTCTGCTTTTTTTATAAACTGCTCAATCCATTCTATGGTATACGGACCCCGCTCAATATGTATATGCAAATCCCTCATACTGTTACGATACCTGCCTGACTTATAAAATGCCGTTATGGAAAAGCTGACCGGGTAATAAACCCGGTCAGTTTTTTTGAATAATATTTATTTCTTATTATATCCCTTTTTAAAGCGCTTTCTGCCTTCCTCTCGGAATGACTCAATACCGCCCTGTCTATCATAGAGCTCTGCCGCTTCAAGGCAGATATCAAGAGAAAGATTGATACACTCCTCACTCATATTGTCCGGAGTGTCAAGGCGTGTATGGTAATATGTCTTAGGATCATGATTTACACCGCAGAAGCCGACCGCCTCAATGCCGTATCTTGAAAAACCTTCAGCATCAACAGCACCCGGATAAACATCTGTCTCTTTCATTTCTATACCGCAGTTGACACCTGCTTCATAAAGAAGCTCGCCTACGGCGTTTGAATTTTTCTGCGTTCCCGTGCAGCCCTGTGTATAAATCTGAAGCTGTTCGATTTCGCGCATTGTATCCATGGAAATTACAACCGTTTCAATTTCCTGAAGTTCCTTTTGATGACGCTTTGCATATGCAACAGCCCCCCGCAGACCTGCCTCCTCAGAGCCTGTAAGAAGACAGCATACCTCGGTATTTTCATATCGCTTGTTATTTTCGGCCATTTCCTTGAGAACACCCATGGAAATATAATCCGCTGTGAGATTATCGTTAGCGCCGTCAACAATTACCCGCCAGTTGATAAAGAAGAGAATCGCAATAAAAAACGGAATCAAAATAAGTTGTATAATACCCATAACAAGCCAGAATTTTGACTGATAAGGGGTATAAGCATTTGTTGTAAGAGCATAGATTGCCCAAATGAGGTCAAAGATGGTTATAAATATCAGTCCGCCTATTGAACCGCCCATTACCGGAGCAAGAGATTTAAGTCCGCCGTGCAGTGAGTAAGTCCATTCATTGGCAGCGTCTGTATGACCGCAAAACACGATTCTTCTTTTAATCTCGCCTGACGGTTTTCTTCTTGCCATGACATTGCGTGAGATTTTTTTAGGAAACAGAAAATCAACAAATTCTCTGTACATAAGAAATTCAATAACAAGACAAGCGAGAGCAAATAATACAAGAATTACCGAAATAACCGCAAGTGCTGCATTTTCAACAACTCTCCTGTATGTAAGCCAATAAAATATAACAGATAGTATACCGATAATTCCTGCAGGAGGTATCCATCCCATAAAAGCAGCCGGGTGAAGATCAAAATCTTCCATTTCTACCTCGTCCGCCCACTGTTCAAGCTCACCTTTAAGATATTTCTGTGCTTTGCGCTCGCTGTGAGTTCCCGGAGCGCGATCCTTGAAATGTTCACATATATAGCGAATTCCTTCAATCATATACCTTTGCGTAGACTCGCTAGCACCATTGGTAAGACGCATAAAAAACCTCCTCAAAATATTTGTTATTGCAAATATTATACAACAGGTATCCACGACTTTCAAGGTATAACGCAAAAAATATTAAAACTCTTGACAAGTTTGGAAAGTTACTATATAATACTTTTCGCAGATGTGGCCCGGTAGTTCAGCTGGTTAGAACGCCAGCCTGTCACGCTGGAGGTCGACGGTTCGAGCCCGTTCCGGGTCGCCACTTTGCTGATATGGCTCAGGTGGTAGAGCACATCCTTGGTAAGGATGAGGTCACCGGTTCAAGTCCGGTTATCAGCTCCAAACAAAAAGTCTTGAAACGCTTGTATTTAAGTGGTTTTCAAGACTTTTTGTTTTATTGGTTAAAAACAATGTATAAAAAGTAACAGTGAGCGTTTTATTTTGCTCTCACTGTTATTTTTCCACTTATAAATTTTTAAAAAAGGCTCAAAAACACCCTTGCTCGATTAAGAACAAGGGTGCCTTTTGTGGTTACAGCTTAGCTTATAATGTTGCTGCAAACCGTTTGAATGGAAACAATATCACCATGATCACCTTTGCAACCGACTTCAAGATTTTTCACAACACAATATTCATATTTTACTGTTGATTCAAAAATCACAAAATCATTATTTTCAAACAAATCATCTGTCGCAATGAGTTCGCTGTTCGGGCAATAAAATACATTTTTCATAGTCATATCACCTCGCCAAATGCACTAACAACTCATGAATCTATTGTTGCACCATTCATATTTAATCTTAAATATTCAAAAAAATTGTCAATACAAAATGCAAATTTGCACCGTTTTTATACAAAAATATATAGAAAAGCAAAAATCCCCTCAATCTCAATTAAGAGAAAGAGGGGATCATTTTACTTAACAAAAGTCTTATCAATATTCTTTTCCCAGATGCAGAGCCAACCGGAAGGGATTTTCGCCCAAAGATTGCCGCTTGTGTGCAGTCTTGTTTCCTGTATGGTTATTTCTGTTCCTGCTTTAAGGTAGGCATCCGCCGTTTCGGTTCTTAAAATTGCATGCGTTTTTTCGTTTGCAATAAGATTCATTACCTTTTTCCTGCCTGTTGCGGCTGCGCAGTCCTTGTATACGCCTCTCACATTCATATGTATATGAAAAAGGCAGATAGTTTTTTAGTTTCCATCCGCCCAATTTTAATAATATTCAATTGTATGAAAGTACAAATCCAACAGGAATTGCATTTTTGATGTTTGGCATCTATAAAACTATCTTGAATAAATTCTTCATAAAATACGAAAAGCCTTGAAAAATCAAGGCTTTTTGAGGGCATCTTTTTTGTTGCCCTTTGGTTGCGGGGGTAGGACTCGAACCTACGACCTTCGGGTTATGAGCCCGACGAGCTACCAACTGCTCCACCCCGCGGTATTCCTTAGTGCGATATTATTATAGCAGAAAAAAAGCTGTTGTCAATAGCAAAATAAAAAAAGGATGAATTTATCCTGTATTATACTATATTCATTGCATAAAAAAATGCTATTGCAAAAAGATAGTAACAGGCTGGTGGTATTATGGACGAAAATATAATATTTTCACTTTCTCTTGATATAGGACAGGAAATCATTAAAAGCGGAGGAGAAATACACAGAGCTAAAGACACTATAAAAAGAATCAATACTGCTTACGGAAAAAACTGCATAGTATTTGCCATTCCTTCGCTTATAATTGCGCAGAGCGGCAGCAACATTCAGATAAGACGGATTGACGGCGATGAAATTGACTTATCCGAGCTTTCAAGATTAAATGCGTTATCCAGACGGCTTTGCTATGAAGACAACGAGGAAATCAATATAACAAAAAGAAAGGTATATCCGAAAACACTTGACCTTGTATCTGTATGCGCTGCCACTGCCTCTTTCTGCCTTTTTTTCGGAGGCAGCATCGCAGATGCATTTTTTTCTGCAATAATAGGTCTGCTGATTAACTATATGGATTGCAAAAAAGGTTCACTTCCCCTGTTTTCATCAAATTTAATGGAATCAAATGTGGCAGGAATCCTGTCCTATTTACCGCTTAAAATGGGAATTCCTGTCCGGCCGGATAAAATAATCATAGGAACAATAATGCTTCTTGTACCGGGACTAACCGTTGTAAATGCAATGATGGATATGATGAACGGAGATCTTATTGCAGGTTTAATTGAACTGTTCAAGGCAATTATGTCCGCTCTCGCAATTGCTTTGGGCTTTGCAGGAGCAGTAATACTTTTTACAAAAATATGATAAAAGAAATCATATACTGTGTTGTCGGAACACTTGCATTTTCAATCATCATGAAAGCGCCGAAAAAATCTCTCATCAGCATTATAATAGGCGGTACAATGTCGGCAGGAGTATATCAGCTTCTTTATGAAAAAAGCGGCGAATTTCTTTCCTGCATGGCCGCAATGATATGTATTGTTTTTTACTCCGAAGTGATGGCGCGCATTTTGAAAGAGCCCTCTACCGTAATACTGATGCCGTCGACCATTCCTCTTCTGCCGGGCAGTTCAATATATTACTCTATGCTTTACGGCGTTCATTCGGATTCAAACGGTTTTATCACATACGGAAAAGCCACACTGTTTGCAGGACTCGGAATTTCATTGGGTGCGGTTATCAGCTCAATTATTATTAAAATTATAATAGATATCTTTTCAAAAGGCAAAAGAATATAAAATCCGTATAATTGATTGATAAGACAAATTGTGATAGAATATAGAATGTGAAAAACCATACGAATCCGATTGTATCGCCCGCAAAATTTGCCTGTGGCATCTCTTTAAAAGGTCCGTTAAAAAGAACGGGCGAACAAACATACAATTTGAAAAGGGTTGAAAAGACTTATAAATGAAGATTTTAATTATTCCCGACAGCTTTAAAGGAACAATGACATCACAGGAGGTATGCTCCTGTATAAAAAGAGGAATTTTAAAGGCAGGAAACGCTGATATAACATGTCTCCCCTTCTCTGACGGAGGAGAAGGCTTTGCGGAATGTTTAAGCAACGCTTGTAATGGTAATATACTTTACACTCAATGCAGTGATATATATTCAAAAAGCATGACAGGTTACATATATACCACCGGAAAATCAGCAATAATCGAGTGTGCGACAGCAAGCGGCATTCAGCCTGAAAAGGATGTAATGCATGCGACATCATACGGAACCGGAGAACTGATAAAATTCGCTGTATCAAAGGGTTTTAGAAAGATTATTCTCGGTCTTGGAGGCAGCGGATGCTGTGACGCGGGAGCAGGATGCCTAAGTGCTTTAGGTGCAGTTTTCAAAAATATTGACGGGGAAATAATATCTCGTCCCGCCGGCGCGGATTTATCAGATATTTATGATGCAGACTATACAAATATTGTAAAGGGTATAAACTTTACATTTGCTTGTGATGTAGAGAATACATTGTATGGAAAAGACGGTGCCGCGTATATCTTTGCGCCACAAAAGGGCGCCGACAAAAATCAAGTTAAGATTCTTGATGACGGTCTAAAAAAATTCAGCAGACTTTTGCCTTTTGATTCAAGCAATGTGAAAGGTGCAGGTGCGGCAGGCGGAATATGCGCCGCACTTTATTCTGCTTACAAAGGTGAAATAAAAAGCGGATTTGAAATCCTTTCAGACGCTTATGAGCTTGAGAAAAAAATAAAAAGCAGTGATTTGATAGTAACAGGAGAAGGAAAAACCGATAAGCAGACGCTGATGGGAAAGCTGCCGTTCAAAATTGCACAGCTAAGCAAAAAATACGGCAAAAAATGTATCGTTATCAGCGGCAGTATTCAAGATGTAAGTCTGGGCGACAAAATGATAAGCCTGACTGATAAGGAAACATCGCTGGCGCAATCACTGAACAATCCGCAGCGAACGCTTGAAAGTAAATCAAAATACATATTGCAATAAACCGATTTTATATATATAATATTATGGAAATAAATTGATTGGAGAAACACAAATGAAAGTAAGATTACCAAAACACAGAGAGTTTTTGATTAAGTTTGAGGACGGCTATGCACTTGAGGAGGAGGCATGGGCAGCTCTTAATCAGATAGTCAAGGATTATTCAGTGGATGGAAAGAGTGTTTATACACCGACATTTATTGAGGATAATGAGGATAAAGTCAAGGCTCTTCAAGAGAAATATGAATTCACATATGAAATCATTGAAAAATAAATAGGAGCAATTATGGAAAAGAAAAAGGCGTATGCTGTCGCAACATCTCACCTTGACACTGTATGGAGGTGGACTGTTGCAAAAACCATTGAGGAATTTTTACCCGATACAATGGAAAAAAATTTCAATCTGATAGAAAAATTCCCGGAATATAAATTCAATTTTGAAGGCGCATACAGATATGAGCTAATAGAGGAATTCTACCCGCTTGCGTTTGAGCAGATAAAAAAATATGTTGATGAGGGAAGATGGTGCGTTTCCGGCTCATCATATGAAAGCGGCGATGTTAATATCCCCTCACCTGAGGCTATTTTCAGAAATATTCTTTTAGGCAACAAATATTTTAAAGAGAAATTCAATAAAAAATCAAGTGATCTTTTTCTTCCCGACTGTTTCGGTTTTGGCTGGGCTCTGCCTTCTATAGCCAAAAACGCGGGGCTCAAGGGTTTTTCAACGCAAAAGCTGTCATGGGGCTCAGCATGTGATCTCCCCTTTGATTTGGGAATCTGGAAAGGCCCTGACAAGAGCGAGATATTTACAAGTCTGGATGCCAAATCATACCGCTATAAATTCAGCGGTGACATCAGAGCGGATATAAGCATAATCAATAAAATTATCCAAAACGCACGCACTTCCTCTCTTCCGTGGGCCAATCACCTTTACGGAACAGGGGATTGCGGAGGCTCCCCCACTGAGGAAAGTGTTAAGGCAGTTGCGGAAAGCGTAAAGCGCAACAGCAGCAAGGATTTTGATGTTATCAGCGCGAGAACCGATGAAATATTTGAGGACATGAACGCACTGAGCAAATCAGATAAAGAAAAGTTGCCTGTGTGGGAGAGCGAGCTTCTTATGACAAGCCATGGCGCAGGATGCTATACCTCAAGAGGTATGAGCAAGCGTCTCAACAGAAAAAATGAAGTTCTCGCCGATATAACGGAACGCTCCTGCTGTTTCGCACATTCGCTGGGTAATTTTGACTATCCGAGGCAAAATCTTAACCTGGCATGGAAAAGAGTTCTCAAACACCATTTCCATGATGATATTACAGGAACCTCGCTTATGGAGGTTTACAACGATAGCTGGAACGACTATTATCTTTCGCTTTCGCAGTTTAAGAATGAATACTTAGGCGCAATGAGATATATTGTAAACGAGCTTGACACCTCGTGGGTTGATGACGGAAACTGCGTTGTTGTAAACAATCCTACTCAATATAAGAGGCGCAGTGCTGTTAAGGTAAATGTAAAAATCAACAGAATATGTAAAAATGTGAGGGTATTCAACAAGGACGGAGAAGAAGTACCGAGTCAGATTATTGCGAGAAACGGCAAGGTCGTTGCACTAATCTTCCTTGCTGAGGTGGATTCCTTCGGCTACAGGTCCTATAAAGTGATTGATTCCCCGACGCCCTGCACTATGGACACGGGTATCAAAATCACAAATCACACGCTTGAAAACAAGAGATACAGAATTGTTCTCAACAGGAACGGTGACATTGCTTATTTATACGATAAAAAATTTAACAGACAGATGATTTCATCTCCCATAAAAATGGCACTTCTGCATGATACCGGCTCACTTGCGTATCCAAGCTGGGAAATCAGAAAAGAGGATATTGACAAAGAGCCTTTCTGCTATGCGAACACGCCTGAGTTCAGTATAATTGAGGACGGTCCTGCTCGGATATCACTTATGGTACTGCGTGACGCAGAGTACTCACAAATTGCGCAGATAATTTCGCTGTCGCCGGATTCTGAGTATGTTGAGGTCAAGAATATGGTTTACTGGAAAACAAGAAGAAGTATGCTAAAGGCGGTATTTCCGTTTTCCGTCAAAAATAAAAATGCTACATATGACCTGGGACTCGGAGTTATTCAAAGACCTAATAATACCGACAAACTGTATGAAGTACCGGCGCAAAGATGGGCCGACATAACAGACGAAAGCGGAGAATACGGCGTTTCTGTATTCTCAAACAGCAAATACGGTTGGGATAAACCGAGCGACAATACACTGCGCTTAACATGCATACATACGCCGTCAGGTGCGTTTACAAAGGAAACGAGACAGGATCTTCAGGATATCGGCAGAAATATTTTCTCGTTTGCAATATACGGCCATAAAGGTTCATTTGATGATTCAACACAGGTGCAAAGCGAACTTTTCTCCTACCCTCTTGAGGCGGTTCAGACAACTGACAGAAAAAAGCGCTCTCTTGACGATAATGTATCATTCCTTAAAATAAGCAGAGACGATGTCATTGTCCGCGCCGTAAAAATGTGCGAATATGACAATGCATTCATAATCAGAGTAAGCGAATCTGCCGGAAAGCAGCACAGAAATGTATCGCTCAAACTTTTCAAGGAAATCGGAAGCGCCGAGCTTGTAAACGCTTGTGAGGAAAAAATCAAAACACTCCATGTTACAAACGGCGGTCTGAGATTCAACATAGATCCGTTTGAGGTAAAAACATTTAAAATAACATACAAAGAGGATATCATAAGAATTCCCCGTGAACGATACAGCGCGCTTGAGCTTGATTACAACGCGAAAGGCTTTACGGCCGACAGCAACATGAGAAATGTTATACTTCAGGGCAGCGGATTTTCTCTTCCGTATGAGCTTTTAAAAAGGCGCATTACCGTCGGCGGTATTGATTTCAAATTTCCTCAGCAGGTTGATGACAGGTATGATGTTCTTGTGTGCAGAGGGCAGGAAATCCAAATTCCAATTAAAGCTACTAAGGTATATTTTATTGCGGCATCCACACAGGAAAATCAGCTTGAAACCTTCAGTGCAGGCGGAGTTGTTCCAAAAAATATGGTTATCCACTCAATGAGCAATTACGCAAGCACATGGGATATGGCAGGTCTCTCTCAAAGCGCAGATGTATATGAAAATATCAACCTCGCAATCGAGTTCACGCACACACATCACCCCGAAGGAAACAGAACGCAAAAGGTACGCTTTTTCATGTATGAAATGGAAACGCACGGTTACAACACGGTGGTTCTGCCTGAAAACAACAAAATTGTAATTCTTGCAATGACTGCTGTCAAAAAGTATTCAGAAACCTCAGTCGTAACAAAAATAATAGATACAGCTTCAGAAAATTACAGTTTTGACGACATACCGCCAATTGACAAGATTATTGACAAAGCGAATTTTGCAACAATCAGAGCGGGAAAAATACAGGATCAGATAAACAGCGGTAAAGGAAAAGGCTTTAAGCGTGATAATATTATTACAAATATTATTCGTTCCTATACAAAAAGTGAATGGTAACACATAAAAAATCAATGCTCCTTATACATGAAATGTATAGGGAGCAATTTATTTTGTAAATACAAACAACTTTACACTCATTTTCAATGTTTAAATACTGTGGAAAACTGTGTTAAAAATGTGGAAAACATAAGATTGTCTCTAATTTATTTTGCTGAAAACGATGTGGAAATTGTTAAAATGTAAAGAGACTAACTTGCATTTAACATAATTTTCCACAAAATGAAATATTTATTATCTAAATATACATTTTGATAAAAACATAAACAAATGTATAAAAAGGGACTGTCTCACGGAAGTAAGGCAGTCCTTTTATTGCAATTTTCATCTATATTTATTTCTTAAAGAAATTGACAATATCCGAAAAAGCATCATCATCATTATCTGTGAAGCCTGACGGAGCTGCCGTTGCTGCGGGAGCAATCGGCTGAGGAGGAGCAACTTCTTTATTGGCTGTAATGGACTTGATAGGAGCTCCCGGGCCCTGGTCGCCGAAACGAGTAGCGATTACTGTGATAATCATTTCATCTTCAAGCTCTTCATCAAAGTTAGCACCCCAGATAATGTTGCAATCCGGATGAACTGCGTTTGAAACGATGGTTGATGCAGCATCAATTTCCTCAAGACCAATATCTGTTGAAGCGGTGAAATTGATAAGCACACCTCTTGCACCGTCAATGGATGTGTTGAGAAGAGGTGAAGATATTGCCTGCTGGGCCGCAAGCTCTGCCTTATCCTTACCCTTTGCACGACCGACACCCATATGTGCATAGCCGGCATCTTTCATAATTTCGGTAACATCGGCAAAATCACAGTTAACAAGACCTGTAGCGTTAACAAGATCGGAAATAGACTGAACGCCCTGACGCAAAACATCATTTGCAATTTCAAAAGCATTGAGCAGTGTAATCTTTTCCTGTGTAACAAATTTAAGATTTTCATTAGGAATAACCATTATGGAATCTACATACTCCGCAAGCTCTTTGATACCCTCCTGCGCCTGCTCCATACGGCGTTTTCCCTCAAAGGCAAAAGGAGTCGTCACAACACCGACTGTAAGGATACCGAGATCCTTGGCAATCTTTGCAACAACAGGAGCTGCTCCTGTGCCGGTTC
This sequence comes from uncultured Clostridia bacterium, assembly GCA_947628175.1. Classification (GTDB taxonomy): domain Bacteria; phylum Bacillota; class Clostridia; order Oscillospirales; family Acutalibacteraceae; genus Eubacterium_R. The sequence goes on from CANQZA010000051.1 coordinate 14,034, forward strand.
CGCCGCCCATACCTGCTGTTATAAACACCATTTCGGAACCTGTGAGAACATCGGTAATTGCCTCACGGCTTTCCTCGGCCGCTTTTGTGCCGATTTCAGGCTTTGCGCCTGCACCGCGTCCTTTTGTCGCCTTTTCTCCAATCAATATTTTATGTGTGGCTGTTGATTTTGAAAGAGCCGGTTTATCTGAATTAATGGCTACAAATTCAACATCCTGAATATTACAATGTACCATACGGTTAACAGCGTTTCCTCCTCCGCCGCCAACACCGACAACTTTAATTTGTACTACTTTTGAATCATCTGTATCAATTTCATAACGACCCATGCTTTAATTCTCCTTATAATTTTCTTTAGGTTTTGCTACATATCATATTGTAACAATATTGTAATCTTTTTGCAATACTTTTTCAAAATTATTCACAATATTATTGACAATATTTTTTGTTTATTATGGGGGTATATTTGTTAAAAATGCATAAATTATTTCATTTTATGTTTTTTTGACAAGTAATATTCTTTACGCTTATTCTTCTGTAAAGTAAATTTGCTTGTCATTATTTACTGTCATTGTACCCTTCACATTCGGGCTGGACGCATTTAGTTTTTCACAAGCTGCAAGTGCCTGGTATATTTTATCAGAAAGATGATTGCAATTGCCGAGTTTAAACTTGATACGGTTATCATATACAACATAGTTATCATTTATGTTCAGGCTGTATATTGATGTAATTTCCTTAAAGTTTTCTTCCTTTATTGCGGCAGACAGCTTATTGAGACATTCCCCTGTTGTTTCGTTTTTAAATTCTACCTGACTGCCGGGATTCACTGTTTTTGCATCGGCTTTCAGAATTTTAATACCTTTTGATTTTTTTGCGGAATGTTCAAGCACTTTAAAATTATCGTCAAGAAGGATATAGGTTTTATCTTTATTCTTTATGGAGTAAGCGACTTTCGCGTCTGTCACCGTTATTTTAATTGTTGCAGGTAATTTTCTTTCAATCTTTGCATTATAGATATAGGGCAGATTTTTTGTCAACGACTGTGCCGCTTTCTGAGTATCCGCAAGAAAAAGGTTTTCACCCGTATCAATCGTGCAATGTGACAGTATTTCGTCATCTTTATAAATCTTGCTGCCTGATACGGATATTGTGCTTATACTGAAAAACACGGTCAGAGACAGAACGGTTCCTATTGCCGTAAAGGAGAGTATGAGCGTAATCCAGATAATAAATTTTCTGAGTGAATTTTTCTTTTTTCTCTTTTTGGTCTCAAGCGCTCTTTTTTCAGACCTTGTCAGATTGTTTGCCTGTGTTTTTTTATTTTCCTTGGCAAAAACATCTCTGTTTCTTTGTTGATTACTCTGCTGTCTGTATATTTTGGGAGGTTCAAGTCCGAGATTGCCTAAATCAATATCGGAAGATATGTTTCTTTTATTATCAATACTTTTTTTACTTTTCTTCTTCCTCATCTTTAATCCTCTTAATATCAGCACCGAGAAGTCGGAGCGCTTTTTCAATATGCTCATAGCCGCGGTCAATATGATTGGTGCAGCGGATAACACTTGTTCCGTTTGCCGCAAGACCTGCAATAACCAGTGCCGCTCCGCCTCTCAAATCTGTTGCATTCACATTCGCGCCATGAAGCTCTCTGACCCCGTTTATAATCGCAAGTTTATCATTTATTTCAATATCGGCTCCGAATCTGTTGAGTTCACCTGTATAGCGAAACCTGTTTTCAAAAATATTTTCTTTGACAACCGATGTTCCCCTTGCAACTGTAAGAGCTGCCACAACCGGTGACTGCGAATCGGTCGGAAAGCCGGGATACGGCATTGTTTTTATCATTTTAACACGCTTTAAGCGTTTGGGAGCCTCAATTGTAAGCTGATTTTTTCCAAGATAAAGCTTACAACCCATTTCATTAAAAACCGGAAAAACGGGCGAAAGGTGCGTTGCTCTTATATCATCAATCAGAATTTTACCGCCCGTTGCGGCGCAGGCACTCATATAGGTTGAAGCAAGTATTCTATCCGGTATAATTGTATACGAACAGGGATGCAGATTACTTACACCCTCAATTTCAATCGTTGTTTCACCCGCACCGTATATTCTTGCGCCGCAG
>CANQZA010000052.1 GCA_947628175.1 uncultured Clostridia bacterium
TAGAGCAGGCTTCATCATCATACGGGTATGGGGAACGGCATCCACGCTATCACTTCGCTGTATTCCGGCAATAATATGTTTGATGTATCTCCGTGATAAAATGTATGCCCTTCGCTGTATACCTTTTCCAAATAGTAAACCGGGTATCTCAACTCATGCTTTACGCCTTCTAAATAATTTTTTATCGTAACCATAATGCAAGCGCCAAGCGGCGGAAGCTTTATGCTTAATGGTATCCATTTCTGATTGCTCTGCATTATTTTATCCCTCCTCTTTTTCTAAAATGGATATTTGTTTATCTCTACTTGCAATCCGGGTTTCGCAATATTCACCGTCACCCTATCCCCGACAACTTCCTTCACCCGTTCCAGTATCATCTGCTCATCCGCCGCAGTATCGCTCAAATGGCACAGAGTAACCGTCCGCAAGGCAGGTGTCATATTCACTTTTAAAACCTTTTCAATGAACGTATTAAGTGATAAATGCCCGCGCAATCGGTGCGTATACTGTGCTTCTTCCCGTTCTGCCAGTTCCTCGCAGTAGTTGACCTCGCACAGCAAATGTTCAATCTTTGTTTTTCGGAAACTCATTGTCGGATATTCAAGGTCGGTCATGTAGATAAACTTACCGTTTTCTAAATGGTATATGCAAAAACCATAATTCTCCGTTCCGTCGTGCGGCAAGGAAAACGGTGAGATTCCAAAATGCCCTATGTAGTAAAATTCATTGTAATGAATCTTTCTCGCGAAAGTGCTAATTTCAAAGCGCTCATACACTGACTTAGGCATATAAACAGATATTCCGCAATCGAGGTACTGCTGTATATATTTCGCATGATCGCCGTGTTCATGTGTAATCAGCACACCGCAAATCTTTGAAACATTGTAGTCAATGGCTTTCAGCACGTCTTTCATCCGGCAGCCTGCGTCGAGAATGAGTGCTTCGTTCTCGCTTTCAAGTACATAGCTGTTTCCCTTTGACCCGGTTCCGATTACTTTCAGGAGCATGAAATCACCTCACTTTCTGCTATCGAAATTTTCAAATTTATCACAACTTCTGAATACAATCCGGTTATTTACCCATCGTTGCAAATGTTTTAATTTATGTCCTGCCGGAATGTGTTCTTTATCGTAAAGCATTACATACGGGTTATATCCCAAGTCTCTAATCGTATATACTCTTTCCAAGTCCTGTTCAAACGTTGTATTAAAATTGCAAAGCATGTATACCGTAAGTTTTTGATACTTCCATTCGGTAAGTTCTTTGAACATCTTGAATTTCGGTACAATCTTTTCCTTATCCTCGTACCTGTCCCACGCAAAATGAATATTCTTTGTTTTGATTTGCTTTATCATCTGCGCCTTTTCTTCGGTCATAAGTCGAATATCAACGCCCTGTGAAAAGTCCACCCATGCGCCGCTATCAATCAGCTGTTGCAGAATATCCTTCCATTCTTTGCAGGCAATCGTGTTCGGATCGCATAAAACAATATTTTTCTGACCGTTCCAAAATTCCGACAAGTCAGCCACTTTGTAAGCACACCTTCCCTCTTTTGCTTCGACGTGGCAAAAATCGCACCCACGAGGACAACCTCTTGACATAAATCCGTAAGCGGTATCTTTCGTCAACTCTGGATATAAACTGTAATCAGGGTATATATGTTCAATCTCATACGGCAACTGTTTATCGTTTTCTTTGTGATAGACTTCTTTCCCATTTTCCAGTTTGATGCAATATCCGCTGCCGCCTTTTATTACTTTCTTCGCATTGACAAAATACGGAAAATCCGGTGAAAAGCTGAATACCTTCGAGACATACACAATGTCCATCGGTTCATTTGGTAGACCATGCAATATCGGCTGATACCATTCCACGCTGTCGCCGTTTTGTTTGTGCCATGCTGACAACTTCATCAAAGGAATGTTCGGGAAGTTATGACCATCAACGTCAATCAATCCGATTTTCATTTTTATTTCTCCAACAATTCTTCCGTCTTTGCGTTCCCATATCTGGATATAACCGCCTTGCTATATCCAACAGCACTGTGCTGTCTTTACCGCCCGAAAAAGATACGTATACATCACCATCCCATGCGTCATACCACTGCCTTATGCGGTTTTCTGTCATTCTTATTTTGGCGGATAGTGGAAGGCTCTGCATCTGGTATAAGTCGCCGATTGTGTGCTTATTTTCCATTTCTTTTCAATCCTTATCCCATCCATACGCACACATTCCGATACATTGTGCGCATCCGTAAAGTTTAATGTAGTCACGATCTCCGCACCGGTTCGTCAAAACATATCTGTAATCTTTCCATCCGATACGCTCATCATCGCCAAGCGGTTCGGAAATGCTCAAATCTTCGATGCTTATCAGTCCGTCCCATTGCTTGACGATGTATTCAAACATTTCCCGTTCGGAATTGAAAATCCTTGCTTCTTTCATGGCTTCCCGCAAGCCACCTCTGCGTGGACGGTAAATAATCATATCTATTCCTCCGGCATTTCAAAAACTTTATTATCGTAAATACAAAATCCTCCACCAACGGCAGCCGCAGTGCATGTGTCGGTATATGATTTCTGGATTTCATCCAAAACATCAATAGCCCGTGCTTTTGACTTATATCGTCCAATTTCTAACAACTCCTGTACTTCTCTGCAAACGAAATCGGACAGGTAAACAACTTGACCGATTGCACGAATAAGTTTTCCTGTTGTGTCTGCCAATTTTCTTTTATCTTGACTTCTAATCAGCATTTGTTACATCCAAAAAATGTTTCTCTCACATCAACTGCGAACCGTTCACCTTTCATCAGCTTCGGATTATTCCTTGCGCCGTTCTGGTCTGAACAAATGAATGAACGGCAGATTTCCGGTCTGACTGGATATATGACGCATTTATCGCTTTCCTTGCTTTCATCAAGAAACGGGCAGGTTAAATCCATCGCAGGCGGATTCGCAAGCGGCGCAGGATAGGAATGTTTCTGCTCTTTGATGTTGTGCTTCTTTATATATCGCCGGATTGTTCTGACTTCATCTTCAGACATTGGGAGAAGGTTTGTGCAGCATTCCCCGCATTTGGAGCATTTCCCGTCTTTCGTGAAGTTGTATACGCCATGCTCCATGTTGTGCATCACATCTTCAAATGTGCCGATCATTAGTCACCCTCCCATACACCATCCGGGCGCATCTTCGCCATAGCCAAAATCTGATACAGCGGCTTGATTGCATTTTCCCTTGTCGGCAGCCAATAGCCTTCTACGCCATGAGCTTTATGGCTTTCGATTTCTTTCTGGCTTAAATTTTCTGTTGTTCCCTCCAGTTCGGAAATTGCGTGCTGCAAAACCGGAATACTGTCAGCGCCGGTCATGTCGTAAATAGACCGTATACCGCTTCTATCTTCTCCATTATTTGGGAATACGCCATCTTTGCGATACCACCTTGCATAGTTCCATGTGATATTCAGCCATGCCTCTGCGGTTCCGCCAATCGCGTATGTACCGCCCTTCATCTGATACGGCGTATCGAACTGAATGGTTTCCCTGCTTACCGGTTCCACCAATGAAATATCATAGCTCATGCAGGCACCTCCAATTCATTTTCATGGAATAAATGTCCTAACCCGTCGATTTTCCCGTAAACTACATCATCGCTAAACAGCGGCACGTTGTTGTTATCGCCATATGCGCTATGTCGAATCGCATACTCAAGCGCCGCCGGATTGCCGTTCGCGTCCATCCACGAACATCCAAGAACATTCTCGCACCAGTCTTCTACAATAAAATCCCGGCCGCTCATATCGTCAACTTGCATTCCGCGCCCAACACCCTGTTTTGTTTTCGTTGTCTTTCCTGCATATTTAAATTTTTCTCTCATATACTCCTCTTTTCAAAATGGCAGAGCCATATCACGTTCACTTACCGGCGCAAACTTTCAGCCGCCACCTTCTCATCAATCAAAAAGTTTCATTCCAAAAAAGCAAATCTGCATAAATGCTATTGCAATCCACACGCCCGTTGTGGCTTCGTTATGCTTATAATCCCTATACAACGCGCGAATACCAGCAAGGGCTGAAACAATCCAACCTATTACAAACACCGTTCGCATATTTTCACTCCTGCTTCATAAAATCCGGCAACGGTCTTTCACCTGCCGGAACCGGTTCCTTCTCCTGCTTTACATCCGGCATTTTTGGCGGTGCAGGCTTTTCCCCTATGACGGGCTGAAATTCGGTCTGATTGGCGTTCTGCTCGATTTCTTCCTGCACTTCACGGTAGACCACATCATCTACCATAGAATAGGTATTTGCGATAGCAGCATTTCCAAAATCCTTTGGAATCTTCTTTGTGATGTTGTTCCGCATTTTTCTGATGATCATGGACTCCTGCGACTGGAACTCTGAATAAGACGGCGAAATCCACGGCTGTAATTCTTCGCAGGCAAGAATATCTTCAACCGTACCAAGTTCTTTTACTTTTGCCATGATCTGCCTTTTCTTTTCTGCGATCTGCTGTTTCTGCTTGTCCGTAGCCTTGTACCTGTCCTCACAAATCCCAAATGTTTCGTTCTGCATATTATTGCTGATATGCGCCGCAAGGTTCTTTGCTACGTCAGATCTTTCGGAAACGTGGTACTCAATATGCCCGTCGTTATACTCAATGGGATACACGACACGGATAACTTTGCCTTCGCCGCTTTCCTCCCATTCCGGTGGCGTCACCTCAACGCCCTTGTGTTTCGGCGGAATGTATGTATCTCCTTCGCGGACAAGCCAGTACGGGTACACCTTTTTCACATCACGGCCATATCTCGCAAGAATAGCGTCGTAACCGTCTCCCTCGATGTTAAACTCGACCTGCTTTTCCCATTTTGCCGGTTTGCCTTTTGGAGCCGTATTGACGTTTCTGATCTGAAAATAGCACTCTCTCGGAACAGCATTTGCGTTCAGTTTCAACCTTGCAACGCTAATCAGAATATCGTTCAGATTACTGCCGTTAATGTCCTTCGGTTCAATACCTGCGTTGTGCGTCATGCTGACGATCTCGCTCATGGCCGACACGACACAGTATCTTGCGTAATCGTCGAACATTACGCCGTCATCATTCAACTGCTTCTCCACCATAGGAAGAAATGCGTTGATCTGTTTGTCAAGCCCAGTGCTGTATGTAGGTGCTACCTGATTTTTTTCTGCCATTTTTATTCCTCACTTTCATTTATAATTTTTACAATCTCCTTAACCTCATATCCGGCAACCTCCGCCTTCGGCACATCAACCGCCGTCACAATGCCTTTGCCGCTCGGCAGTTCCACCATGTCGCCGACTTTTACATCATCCGGTGCACGGTATGCGTACTCTCTGTCTTTCGGTTCGCCGTTGCGGATAAATTTGATTTTGATTAGCATTTTGCACCTCCATTCCAAAGCTCTTCATATCCAAACTTTTCAGTTACGTGTCTGTTCTCTGCAACGCACATCAATTCATTTGCCAGTCGTTTCTTTTCAATTCATATCTTAGCAAATCCATACCATATCAGCTTGTTCCGTTTCCATTTCGCTTCGTGTAAAATCTCCGCTGAACTAGTCTTTTCCACCTCAAATCTCCGCTAAACTGTTCCTATTCAAGTCGTATATGGTCTGCTCTATTCTATTCCAACTCGCTTCTCATCTATCTCTGCTTTTCCTTTTCAGAACATATATAAGAATTTCCAACTCATATCACTTCTACTTTTTTCCTATCCTTTCATCACCGTTTCTGTTCCATTCTATTCATGTCTGCTCATATCTCTTCCATTCCGTTTCTGTTCTGCTCTCGTCTCATCACATCATTTCGTTTCCCACTCCTTCTTCTCAAATCAGCGATCTTCCGCTTCTTTTCATCCCATAACTTTTCGATTCACATCCGGTTCAGTTCTGATCTCATCAAATCTTTTCCAACTCGCCGCACTGCTTATCTCATCCGGTTCGCTGCTTTACTTGTCAAAGCATATCATTTTCGCGTCTAATCGGTTCTGTGCACCTCTCTTCCACATCGGATCGCATCTGCTCTTTTCCATTTCATATCGTTTCCGCTCTAAGCGTTTCCATTCTGTTGCGGCTCAAATCATGTCATTTCTAATCGACTCCGCTCCATCACTTATCCGTAATATCCTGCCATTCAAACCGTCCTTTGGAAGAGTTGTGCCACTGACCGATACCGTTCAGTTTTCCGTAGTCAAGCCACTTGATAACGTTGCCCATCAAATCATCTACAAGGCACATGATGGTAAACTCAATCACGGTTCCGGCAGGACAGCTTTCACTGTTTGCAAGTGCAACTCTCGGACCCTGTGCGGTTTCTGCCCGTAATGGTCTCTGGCAATTTCCGACCGTACTGCCTTCCGGCATAACAAGCGGTATTTTCCGTTCTTTCACGAAAATCAAATTGTCAATCTTCGTCTTGTATGCGGTCAGCTTTTCCTTTCCACCGATGTAATTAAGTGCCTTTGCGGCATTCTTGAAAAATCCTTTGAGCTGATAGTCATACAGAAACGGCGTTCCATCTTCCAACCTCGGAAATACTGTCATTCCCTTTTCAATCACGGCGTCAACACCAAGCGCTTCCACCTCTTCTTCTTTCGTAGGTGCGTCCGGCGCTTTGGAACCGATAAATGTTCCGTAGATTTCAGGGTCTGCCGGTGCTGTGCCTAAAATTTCCTCAAAAAATGTACATCTTACTTTCATTTCTTTCATTGTCTAAATCCTCCGTTTTGTATTTTTATTTTTTAATAGACTGATTTTTTCGTAGGCGTTTTAGCAAAGATAATCCATGCCGCCCGTAGCCTTCGCAATCATTTTCTTTTCCAAAATTTCTCTTTCGGAGATTGTTTCACCGTCGTCAAGCCAGCATTCAACAACTTCGGTCTTGCCATTCTTGAGCGTGATGTTCATTACCGGTGTCGCCCAACATGAACCGATAATGCCCATAACTTCAATAAAACTGCTGTTCCATCGAAATCCTTTTTTAAATTCTCCGTTTTCATAAACTGTATCAGCAGTCCAGCCCCAATCCTCACGCATTCCGCAGGAAACTGTGTCGATTTTGTCTCTGTTTTTTTCTATGTAATCTTTGATAAACTTTGCGTTGTATTTCTTCATTTCATTTCCTCCAGTTCGCCAACTCTCAGTTCTTTCCGTTCTCCGCCAGTTCTGCAAATGCAAATCAGCTGTTGCTCCATATCAACCGGTATTCTTTCAGGGTCAACCGTATTCGCCTCGTCAAGCCAAATCGGCGCGATAATGCCACTCATTTCTTGGAAGCCACGGCAAAGGTCGACTTCAGCAAGTCTTTTATCTCCTCCGTTTAGCCCTCCATAATAAGGCGTTCCGTCACATACAAGATTGCAAATCTCAACCGGATTTCCGTCAATCGTGTATGCAATAAATTTAAACTGGAAATGCCGGAAATGCGGATTGATTTCCTGTGCCAGTGCTTCATTCTTTGCCCGTGAAAACTTTGATAAAACGTCGATCTGCTTTTCAATATCTGCCTGCACCTGCGCCATCTGCCGAAGTTCCGTCTGCAAGGCGTTCAGAATGTTCTCCTTGTTCTCCTGCTCTCTTGCGGCGGTCTGTATCTGGCTGTCGATATTGGAAATCTCGGTCATGTACTGATTTCGTTTCTGCCGCAGTTCAAGCCGCTTTTCTGAACCGCTGTCAAGGTTTGCAAGGAAAGCCTCCTTGCCTTTGATTGTCTCGCAAAGCACATCATAATCCTCGATTTGCGAATAATCCGGCTCATCTGGAATAGCCGCAAATTCAGCTTTCAGTTTTTCAATCTCTGCCTGTATTGCTTCGATTTTCGCCGTAATCTCCGTGATTTTCTGCTCATATTCCGCTTTATTCTGCTTTGCGGCTTTCAAATCCTCTGCCGCCTTGTTTCCTTTTCGGGTCAGTTCGTTCAGCTTTGAGTCCTGCTCAATAAGGAAATTCTTGCGGTTCTGTTCCTCTGCCGCAATGCGGCTTTTCTTGCGTTCCTCAAAATCTGTAAGCAGCTTTTCTTTCTTCTCTGCTGGAAGTTCCTGCCCGCAGGTTGGACAGATGTACGAATTTTCGTCAAACTGTTCGGCTTCAATTTCGTGCAAATGCGTTTCATCAAATTCCTGCTCGGAAACGCCAGTATATTCTTCCCGTGCCCTCTCTATTGTCTTTTCCAGACTTTCAATAATGAAATTGTATTCTTCTAAGTCGTGCTGAAAAGCATTGAGCCATCTTTCTTCACATTTCAGTTCACGGTTTTCAAAACCAATTTTCTTCTCCGGTTCTTCACGGGCTTCTCTTTGGCTTTTTAACGCTTCGTCAATCAAAGACTGTCTCTGTATTTTCAGTTCACGGATTTCTGCGGACAGTTCATCGTATGCCTTTACAGACTGTTCCAAAGCCTGTTCCTGCTTGTCAACTTCTGCCAGCTTGTCCTTCCACTCGCCTTTTGCAAGTTCAAGGTCAGCAGTTTCTATGTTGCCGGACGCAAGCGGCCGTGACTGCTCGTGCTTAATCTTTTCATTCTGTGCATCAATCTTCTTTTTCTGTGTAGATAGGTCTTTTCGCAGCTTCTTAAAAGCGTCCTCGACGCTGTGGCCTTTCGTAATTTCAGCCACTTCTACATATTCCGGATGTTCAGTAATAAACTGCTCCAAACTGAAGCCGGCCATCTTTTCAAGGATTTTCCGCGCATCAGCCGTGGATTTCTTCAGCGTAGCCAGAAATACGTTTGCGTTACTGCACATCAGCAAAACATCCGGGTCTGCAATTCCGACCATGTATTCCTTAAACTTCGCAGGCTTGTACGGGAACCCATCAACCTCGAAATCCTCACCGTTACCGTCAAAGACTTCCTCTGTCTGCCCGTGTGGCCTGCGCCACTTCTGAAAAGTCCGTTTCCTGATAACAGTAGGTTTTCCGTCAATTTCCAGATGCAACTCTCTGATAACGTCCGATCTGTTCAAGTCAACGCCGTTTTCGTCATGCGGTCTCACGCCGTCTGGCTGCGAACCGTCCAGTTCCTTGCCTGTCATCAGTTCAAGGTAGCAGTTCTCAATCGTACTTTTCCCGGCACGGTTCCTTCCGGTAATCTGCGTCCGGTGTGAAAGCTTGACTTCCTTGTGTGGAAAACATTTGTAGTTTTCCAATACCATCTTTTTCAATTCTATTTTCATTTTGTGCCTCCCTTATATGTTTCTTCGTCAACCAAGTTATGCGACCACGAATAAACGCTCTTGTATGTTTCGTAGTCCATGTATTTATAGTTTCCGCATCTACCTTTGCCTTTTCTGCACATCGCATCGGAAACATAGCATAGGCCGCATTTCCCGACGCATGTAGCGCAAACACATCTCTTTTCAAAGCATTTCTTGCTTAATGCCGCCATTGCCATGCCTCCAAGTCGTCAAAAGTCATCTGCCTGCCGCCGCTATTTGCCATCAGAGCAACTTTTTCTCTGTTCTCCTGCCGTACTCTCATTTCCTCTCTGCAATCATCGCAGACGCCGTTCACAAGGTCTGACGGGTCGCAGATCGCATTACACATCTTGCACCGAAGCATTTTCGCTCCCCTCTTTTCCAGAAAGCTCCTGCTGGAGCCGCATGTCAGCAAACATGAACAGAAGGTCAAGCGATACCTTTGTCATGTGCAGGTCGAACTCCCTATCCTTTCCTGCATGTCCAAGCGCAAGAGCCTCCAGCGCCTTTTCTGCGCCCTTCGGACTCATTTCCACACATTTCTTATATATTCTGTAAAATGGAGATGTTTTGATTGCATTCAGAAATGTTTCAAAATTGTAGCCGGAAATCTTTTCAGCAAATTCCAGTTCGTTCACGCTCTGTTCATCCTCTCCCAATCGTCCTGTATCGCCTTTGCAATGGCTGTTCCGCAGTCTGCACCTCCATGTTCCATTCTGGCGAATGCGTCTGATAAGTTTCCTATATTGTAATCAAGGTTTCCCGGGTTTCCAATTTCTGCGCTGACGTTCCAGTTTGGAATTGCCACGAACCATCCGTTTACGTGCTTTCCGTAAATGATGAGGAAATTCCATGCGTTCCAATCAACTGAAATCTCACGGATGCCGGAAAAACCATACGCACTCACTATCTTTACATCGTTATCCAACTTCTTTTTGTTCATCGTTTACCACCTCCATACTTGCTATGGACACTTCATACGCCGTTCTTATCTCTGTTCCTGTCTCTGAAATCCGTTTGGCGTACTCTCTGCTCTGCAACCTTCCGGTTATCTTTATATGCGCTCCAACTTCAAGCCCGGAGGCAAACACAGCATTTCTTCCCCAACAGATACAAGGAATGTAGTCTGTTTTCCATTTCGGTCTGTTCACCGCCAGAAGAAAGTCGCATATTTCTCTCCCATGCGGTGTTTCCCTGAACACTGGAGGCTTGCAAATGTACCCGTCAAGTGAAATGCTGTTTTCGTGGCTCCTGTCCGCCTCCACCATTTTCCAGACGAATATGTAGAGAATGAGTTTTGAACCGCTTTCGCTATGCTTGTTGAATGACCGAAATTGCCCCTCTACTGCGACTGTTTTTCTTGTCACATCACCGCCGTACGGCTTCGCAAACCATTCCGGTGCGATCATCGGTATAATGTCGCAAACGCCGCTCAACCTCTCCGTGCTTATCTTCGTGGAATAAAACTTCTCGCCGTGTACCTCATGGTCGAAAACGAACGGCTCCGTGATTTTTCCGACGATTTTTACCATGTTATTATTTCTTTCCATTTTTCCTCTTCTCCCTTATCTCATTTGCGCATATAAAGGTGAATGCCGCAACAGGCGCAACAAACACAGCGGAAATAACAATTATCTTCAAAATGTCGTATTTCGTCAGCACCCACATCAGCCAGAACGAAATGACGAACGCCGCAGCTGTTGTTATTACCAGTCCTGTGCAGGCTATGACGCCGCTCCAGTCATATTTTCTCATGTGAAATACCTCATTTCTTTTTCTTCTTCTTTTTGCGCTTAACCGCAATTTTCCTTCCTCCGTTGTTTCCTCTCTTTATAGCTACGCCGACAACTTTACCCCTGTCCTTTTGTCTCCGAATCCTTTGCCCCATTGTTTACATCCCCTCCAATGTCAGAATTGTAATAGTTGTAGCCTTCGCCGTCCTGTGATACAAAATCGTAATTGGAAAGATATTCCGTAAACTGTCTCGTGTTCAAATGGTTCACAATGAGCAAGCCAATAATGGAAACTACGGTAATGACCGTAACGCAAACCATTCCAACATTCTTTGCCTTAGAAATCATGTTCCTTTCTGCAATGATTTCAGACGCCACGTTCTGGTCCTTTTTTGCTTCTGCATAGTCGGCAAAAATATCCTTCCATGTAGGCTCGGCTTCAGTTTTTTTCTCGTTTTCCTGCATAATAAAATCCTCCTTAAATTTGGTTTTTCTTGCCAAAATCAAGAGGATTTGATATAATTTACTCTTGACAATGGTAAGTTGGGTTTACTGTTGTCCGCCTCGGCTGTGTTGCAGCACAGCCGGGGCACCTTTAATTTTCTGCGCTTTTAGTTTCCACGTCTTTCGGTAAGAGATAAATGACTACATTATCCCTCGGAGTTGCCTTCCAAAGATTCCACCCATCTCTTATAAGATTGTTCACGTCCTTTACGGACGTTGTGGTTTTTGTTTTTAGTACCATGCTTCTCTTATCCATACCGCTCCCTTTCCTTAAATCAAAAAATCCAACTACTGATTGATAGTTGGAAAAATTTGTCGAAATATGATATTATAAAAAGGATGGCGGCTATAGTGTTCTCGAAGGAGTCTTGCTATGGACGTTATCATAAGCATTCTTATTTCGTCTGTTGTGGCGATCTTCGGCGGTATGGACTGGTTTAAGGTTTACACAGCCATATCCATATCGCTGGAGCTTTACAAAAGATACAGAATACTAATGATAAAACTGCGTCGCAGAAAAAGTACATCAGATTAAATTTGCTTTTCGCAAATAGACAAACTTCCGAAAAAACCTTTACACACGGGAGAAGAATATCTAATTTACCGTAACTGCTACGTGCCGCCATCATTTTTATTATATCAACGGAAAATCCTGTTATCAAACAAAATTCCCCGCAAATATCGACATCTTCCAACTGCCCAATATGTAGTTATCAAAGTACTTACGCGCTTATTGTTTTGCTCTTATACTGCCTGCTTCTCTTTATCTCGCGTTTCGGATTCTCGTACCATCGCCATTCCCTCTGCAACGCCAAGAATATAACTCTGCTTTTCCTTATCGAGTTTCGGGAGGGCGTCTGACATCTGTTTTAAAATGTCTTTTTCCTTTTCATTCATTGCAAAATCCCCCTTTCTGGTATATAATTTACTTGCCTAAAGGCAAATCCAAAAATAAGGAGGTTACAGTCCTTGAAAACATTTTTGAATTTGCCTGTTCCTACATAATCACAATGCAATAGGCAAAATGTTTTTCGCGGAACGGAAACCGCATAAGTGAGTGGCGCACCATAGAAACTGTTATCCAATTCACGGTATTTTGTACAGTTTCTGCGAGAAGTGCAGAGAAGCACATACAAATCGCCAGTCAGAAACATTTATAACGCACAGAGAAGTGCAGCCTTGTGGAACCAAACACTTTAAATGGACTGTGCAAAGTTGCAATGCGTGCCGGTAAACAAATTTCGGAAATAAACTTCACTTAGGCATTTATGTCGAATTGGATTTGTGGAGTTTATTTTTACCGGAATATGTATCGTATGAACCTATTATACGGTACTTATATCACATTGTCAAGTGTTTTTGTACTGTTTGTACCATTTTTGTATTGAAATTTAATTCTCTATGTGTTAATATGATTTTGGAGGTGATTATATGGCTACACCAAACGAAAGATTTAAGGATGTGCGTATCGCATGTGGAAAAACACAAGAACAATGGAGTGATGTTGTTGGTATAACGAGAGAGGGAATATCCAGCATCGAGTCCGGAAGAAGAAAAGTCACAGAAAAGCATTTAAAGGCATTGAAACAATTTGCTGAAAAGCCCATAAATGTTGACTATATAAAAACTGGCGAAGGAAGCATGTTTTATGACGTTGGAAGGAATGTACAAATACAGGCGTTTGCGAACAGCGTAATGAAAATGAAAGACGATGCTTTTGTGAAAAAATTCGCATATGCATTGTCGAAACTTGACGAAAAAGATTGGATAGCTTTGGAGAAGATAATAAGAAAACTGAGCGAAGGGGACTAAGCAGTCCCCTTTTTATTTGCCAAATTTTTGACACAGTCACGGATTTGCAACAAAATCCACTCATCATCAATTTCTTCCAACATTTCGATTATTACCCGTTTGTATTCTTCCACCATGATACCGTCCTCCTCAATCGAACATCTGTTTGTTTTATAATACCACTCCTGTAACATTTTTGCAACATATTTTTGCAGCACTTATTAACACGATTGCAGGCGCAGAAAAATACCAAAAATCCCGCATTTGCCCCATTTATGGGACAGATTATTTGTATTCGGAGTCAAATAAATCCGTTATGTGGATTTTTAACCCTTTCGCAAGCTGTTCCAGCGTGGTTATCTTTGGCACAGTTTTCCCATTGGCAATGCGCTCAACCGTACTTTTTGGAACGCCAGTTAAGATTTCAACCTGTCTTTGCGTGAGATTTCTTTGATACATTATTTGAGATAGAAGAATTTTCAAGAAAGGTCCCCCACTCAATAATGAGCGGGGGACGAGGAAAAGTCAATAGATGATTTTGGTGTATTCAAGGGCAATCCACCCGGCTCCGCTTTTCAGCCTGCCCCAAGTGTAGCCGTCCGCTTCTTTCGTTTCTACGATGGTGTAAGAACCGACAGGAATATACCCTGTTCGCACGTAGCCAAGTCCTGCGCCCGTTTTCATGGCAAGGTCGGTTATTTCTACCCGTACCATAAAATCCTTTGACAGAGCGCCGTACACGGGAACACCGGACGGGTTGTAAACGGTGTAACCGGCAGGGCAGGACTCCTTTGCGTTGGCAAGGCTTTCATATGCCCCGATCTGACTTTCTGGCTGATTCCAGTTTCGCCGGACGCGATACCATTTACCGCCGTCCGCAGTCTTGTCCTTAAAGGTATCAACCGGTACTTCGTTTCCGTCAAACACCGTGGCGAAATACTTGTAGTCCCGGCTGTCAACATGGGTAAAGGTGTCATATTCCAGAATGCCATTCACGCCGATGCTCTCCGCATACTGCGCCACTTCATGCGGTGTTTTGCCACTCACGGCAATGTCAAACGCCCTTCCTTTTGTATGGTAAGAGCCTTTTGCGCCGCCGACAGCCGCATTGTGGCTCTCGGTTCGGTAGCCGCTGTTGATATTGATTTCTGCACCAGCCCAGTTTCGCATCTTTTGCAGATATTCACGCACAAAATCCACGTCCACCAGAACCTTGTCCGAACCATCCTTGCAGGCAAATTCCTTTACCTGGAAGTTTTTAGATATGTACAGGTCGCCGCCTTTTGCTTTTGAGTATTCAACTACATTCATATGCTCCCTCCTATACAATCAGTGACTTGAAGGTGTCGTGCCCTGCGATACCGTCAGCTGCAAGGCCGTGGTCTTTCTGGTATTTAATGACACAAGACTGAAGATTTGTTCCGAAAATGCCAGGATTCTCTAATCCGCCAGGGTTGTAGCCTTTTAACATCAGCAAGATTTCAAGCGCCGTTACCATATACTGTGTTTCTCCCTGCCGCACGGTATGCTTGCCAAGGGCTTTTTCGGACGCGCTGCCCCATATGCCATCTATGGCCAGATTTACGTGGTAATCCAGACACATAGCCCGCTGGAGCACTTTGATCCCGCCCTTTTTGGTCTCGCTGCCCCTTATGCCGTCCGCAGCAAGTCCAGTGGCGGCAAAATTACGCGCGTGGATCTGGCCGTCG
>CANQZA010000053.1 GCA_947628175.1 uncultured Clostridia bacterium
CTTTTTAAAATTGCGGATGGCTATGTTGCGGATACCCCGGGCTTTTCCTCACTTGATTTTGAAAGATGCGAGAAAATACTCAAGGATGATCTGCCTTACTGTTTCAGAGAATTTGAGCCGTATATAAAGGACTGCAAATTTTCGGCAAACTGCTCTCATGTCAATGATAAGGGATGCCGTATTGTGCAGGCTGTTCGGGACGGGGAAATTTCCCAAAGCAGACACAGCAGTTATGTTCAGCTTTATAATGAAGTTAAGGATATAAAGGAATGGGAATTCAAATAAAAAGGTGTGTCATTGTTTCAGGTGCTCCTGAAGAGGATATAGCGTATTACAGAAATTATATGGATAATTGTTATATTATAGCGGCGGACAGCGGATATAAAAAGTGCGCTCTCTTAGGTATTGAGCCGCACCTGATTATAGGCGATTTTGATTCGGCACCGATGCCGCAAACAGATATTGAGACTCTTACACTGCCTGTTATGAAAGATGATACCGACACATTTTTCTGCGTCAAAGAGGCAATAAAAAGAGACTGCAATGATATAACCATACTCGGCGGCATAGGCACGAGGCTTGACCATACATATTCAAATATTCTATGTCTCGACTACTGTCTTGAACGGGGTGTTAAATGCCGTCTTGTGAATAAAAGCAACCTTGCGGTTATCATGAATGATAAAATTGTAATTCATAATAACGATTATAAATATTTTTCTCTTTTTGCTCTGTATGGCAAATGTGAGGGGCTTTCGGTCAGCGGCGCCGTTTATAATCTTGACAGCATTGACCTTGAACCCTGTGAGCAGTTTACCCAAAGCAATAGGATTAAGGATCATACGGCGACTGTTTCCATAAAAAAAGGAAAAATTCTTTTAATTCAAAGTAACGATTAATCCGCTTCCTCATAGTATGTAGTAAATACAGCTAAAAGAGGTGTTGCTACGATGAAAAAGATGTGCAGGCGCGACTATTTGTGGATTGCGTTCGGCGTAGGTTGCGTAATTGCTTGTTGTTGTCCTACAGTTTGGATAACGAGAATTCTTGCAGTGGTAGTTATCATTCTCGGAATACTGTGTTGTAAGAGATAGTGAGGGGATTTTATGAAGGTCGTATTAATTAAAAGTCCAAAGCTGCTTGCTCCGATACTCAGATCAATATTTAAAATCCAAAAAGTTAAAAATGAAACATAATATTAGGAATTAAGCTCCGATTCATCTCGGAGCTTAATTTTTGCCATATGCGTTGCCGGTTTGGACTGTAGTCCATAAAGTGGACAAGTAAAATCACAAAAAATAAAAATTATTATATTCTGTTTCAAAAAAACACAGGCAAAAATAGCTTGTGTTTTTTTGTTATATTATTTGTTTTGTCTGCATAGTTATTTGTAGAAACAGAAAAGGAGATATTCTTTATGGAGCTATGCAAAGAATATAAATCAATGAATTATAACGAAAAGGCAGATAAAATTTATGAAAGCTTTGACCTTGAATATCAGGAAAATCTTCCGCAGTATCTTGACGATGTTGAAAAGGTAATCAAATGCTGTGTGCGCAATGTGATAACAGATTATGAATGTTCGGGTTCGGCTTTCAAAATCTTCGGTAAAAGTATAATAAGCCTCACATATCTCAACAGCGCTCTTTTGCCGATGTCAAATATATTTGAAGAGGAATTTACAAAAAACTTTGACATAGACTCCTCCGATTATTTCTTTTTTGCCGATGTGAATATCAATACAAAATATTCCAATTTCAGGCTGATTAATCAGCGAAGAATTGATATTCACACAGCAGTCTGCGTTGAGGCGGATACCTATAAAAGATCAACAGGAAAAAGTCTGAGCAGATGCAAAAATGCTTTTGTTAAGGATTGTTGTATGAATGTGCTCTCTGCCAAATATGCCGGCTTGTGCAGTGCTGAGTTTGACGAAACCTTTTCGATAACCAACAATAATTCTCAGATAAAAAATATTGTCAATTCATTTTATAACTGTTTTGTTGAGGAAAAAAAGATTATCAAGGACAAAATGCTTGTCAAGCTGAGAACGGAAGTATCCGTTTTGTTCAATAATGAGAATGATGCTCTTGAAAAGTGTACACATTCTTTTTCACTGAGCAAAATTATTGATGTTGACGATACAAATGAAAGTGACACAGCCTTTGTCACGGCGTCCATTTCAAATCTATATATCAAAACAAAATCGGACTCCAATAATATGCTCAATGAAATAGAAATTGTTGGCAAGGCAACATTTAAATATCAGATTTTTGCTCCCGTTCAAAACGAATATATAACAGATTCCTATATTCCTCACTTTAAAACACATTTGACTACGCAGAAATCGCTTATAAAAAAGGAACCTGTATACTTTTTTGACGACAAATCTGTTGAACTGATTTTTGATAACGACAGAAATATTGTTGAAATTCTTGATCTTAATACGGAGGTCATCGGTTGTAAAATTGATAATTCGGTAATGTGTATACAGTTTAATCTGAATTTTCTATACTATGATGATTCATCACAGCTTTGCTCGTATGACAAAACACAGGAATATAAGCTTACCCTTAATGATGAGGAACTTGAGGGAAGCGGCTGCATCAATATTTCATCCTATGATTTTGTTATAAAAAATACCGATAAAATTGCTCTGAGGATTAATTTTGAATATAGCGCGTATCTGTATAAAACACAGGTAATAGAATATCTTACAGATATTGATGCCGAGCTTGATAACGAAAATACCCAGCTTCCGCAAATGACACTTTATTTTGCGAATAAAGATGAAAGTATTTGGGATATCGCCAAAAGCTTCTCAACCGACAGCAGGCTGATTATGGACGAAAATGATTTAATTTCCGATCATATACAGGAAAGAAAAATTATTTTAATTCCGGGAATGTGAGGTTAAAATATGAATAATAACATTTACAGTGATATTTCAAAAAGAACAGGCGGAGATATTTATATCGGCGTCGTAGGTCCTGTAAGAACGGGAAAATCCACTTTCATAAAGAAATTTATGGATACGCTTGTTATTCCTAATATTGACGATACATACGCGCGTGAGAGGGCGCTTGACGAGTTGCCGCAGTCGGCCGCAGGAAGAACAATAATGACTACGGAGCCTAAGTTTATTCCGGAAGACGCAATAGAACTTCAGATGAATGATAATCTTAAAATGAGAGTCAGGCTGATTGACTGCGTCGGATACATTGTTCCGAGCTCGGTGGGGTATATCGAAGAGGAACAGCCGAGAATGGTTTCAACACCTTGGTATGATGAAGAAATACCTTTTAATATGGCTGCTGAAATAGGCACTAAAAAGGTTATTACCGAGCATTCAACAATAGGTCTTGTCATTACAACAGACGGCTCTATAAGCTCCATTCCGCGTGATGAATACGAGGAAGCAGAAGAACGGGTAATTGATGAGCTGAAGGAGCTTGACAAACCGTTTGTAGTATTGATGAACTGCGTTGAGCCGCAATCTCCAATGTCCGTTAATCTGTGCAGTGAATTAACATCAAAATACGGTGTTCCCGTTGTTCCGGTCAACTGCCTTGAGCTTACCGAAAGAGAGATAAACGATATTCTTTCCGATGTTTTATATGAATTTCCGGTTACAAATGTCGGCATTCATTTTCCCTCTTGGATAAACAATCTTGAAAAGGAAAATTATCTGCGTTCCTCCATTTTTTCATCTATCAAGGAAAATGCAGGTGTTATAAACAATATCAGAAGCGTTTCCTCCTTCTGTGAGCGTATTCAGTCAAATGAATATATTGAATCGGTTTCCGTAAGCTCACTTGATTTGTCAACAGGAAAGGTGATGCTGAAGTTTTACATTGACAGCTCGCATTTTTATAAAATCCTTTCCGATAGCTGTAATGTACAGATTAAAGACGAACGCGAGCTTATGCTTAATTTTATCTCTCTTATGAATATGAAAAAGAAGTATGAACGGTTTTCAAAAGCACTGAATGATGTTGAGGAAACGGGCTATGGCATCGTGATGCCTGAGATGAGTGAACTCAGTCTCAATGAGCCTGAAATCATGAAACAGGGCGGAAGATACGGAGTAAGACTCAAGGCGCAGGCGCCATCCATCCATATGATAAAATGCAACACCTATACTGAGGTAGCGCCTATAGTCGGCAGTGAGAGCCAGAGTCAGGAGCTTGTTATGTATCTTCTTAAGGAATTTGAGGAAAATCCGTCGGATATATGGAATACAAATATATTTGGCAAATCTTTGCATGAGCTTGTAAGTGAAGGGCTTAACAATAAACTGTACCGTATGCCCAATGATGCGAGAAATAAATTCAGAGAAACAATTGAAAGAGTCATTAATGAGGGATGTAACGGTTTAATCTGCATAATTTTATAAAAGATTAAGGTCGCATAATCAGTTTAATGCGACCTTTAATACTATCCATATAATTATGATTAGATGTAAAAGAAAAATGAGAGGCAGACCTATCATAAATTTTTTATGCAGCGTCTTATGCCTGATACATTTCATTGTTATGTATTCTGCAAGTGCGCCTCCGGATAATGCGGCTAAAATAAGAGTTCTTTCGGAAATTCGGCGCATACCGTTTTTTGCTCTGCGTTTATCATCAATTGCAAGCAATGACGAAAATGCGCTTAGTGCGAGAAAACAGATACAAAAATATTTTATCATATTTTCCTTTCAAATTCTTCAAGTTTTTTGAAATCGTAATTTCCGATTGAGAGTTTATTACCCTTTTTAAAATGATCTCCGTTAGATTCATTCACGGTGAAAACAGACGCACATTCGGGACATACAAGAAAATAAACTGTCCTGCAATCAAAAAGCGTAATTTTCGGAGCAAGCCTTCTCTCAAAATTTGAGAATACAGAAAATTTGACTTTTTTATTACAGTTGGGGCATATAAGCTCAGTTGTTTCTCCTCTTGATTTTACATATTTAGAATTACCGAGTCTGTATTCCATATCAATCACCAATAATATTTTACAATAATTTTAGGATGTGTTCAAGTGTTCAGAAAAATAATTTTATGTATTATGTCATTGCTTTTTATGCTGTGCGGATGTACTGTTCAGTCAACACCCGTCCCTTCTCAAAAAAATGATGCGCAAGATCAAGATTATGTCAAGGCAGTGTGGGTAACATATTACGAGCTTTCGGGATTTACTCTTGATAACAGCGAAAGCGCATTTAAAAAACTGATAGGCCGCTCCTTTAAAGAATTGGCGGAAAACGGTTTTAACAGAGTAACGGTTCAGGTAAGACCATGCGCCGACGCCTTCTATAATTCACAGTATTTTCCGATAAGTGAGTATTGCTTCGGAGAGCAGGGGAGCGAGTTAAAGTATGATCCTCTGAAAATAATGGTCAACCTCGCTCACAGATACAATATGTCAGTCGAGGCATGGATAAATCCATACAGAGTCAGCCAAAATACCGATTTCAGCAGATTGTGCAGCAGCAATATTGCTCTGAAATGGAAGGATACGGAAAATCTAATTGTTACAGATACAGGGATATACTTTAATCCCGCATGTGACGATGTAACAAATCTTATTGTCAACGGAGTAAAAGAGATAATCGCGAATTACGAGGTGGATTCCGTTTGTTTTGATGATTATTTTTACCCTACCACAGACAGTAAGATAGATAAAAATTTTTATAAAGAATATAAAGCATCGGGCGGCGGGAAAACTCTTTCCGACTGGCGAAGAGAAAATGTTAGCAATATGATAAAAGAGGTCTATCATGCTGTTAAATCCATAAACAGCAATGTCACTTTCGGAATCAGCCCAGCATCAAATATAGAAAATAATTATTCCTCCCTGTATGCCGACACCAAGTTGTGGTGTACGCAAAAGGGTTATGTTGATTACATCTGCCCTCAGATATATTTCGGTTTTAAAAATGAAAATCAGCCGTTTATGAAAACGGCAAAGCTTTGGTCACAGACGGCAGAATGTGATTTATATATAGCACTGCCGTTATATAAGGCGGAAAAAAGTGATGAATTTGCAGGTGAAGCAGGCGTTGATGAGTTCAAAAAAAACAGCAACATCATAGCAAGACAGGTAAATTACATATCAAAACTTGATAATATAAAAGGGTTTTATATTTTTTCCTACAGTTCTCTGAAGGAGAATGAAGAAACAAAAAATCTCTATTTGGCAATGCAGAATTCACCGTCTGAATAATTTGCAATTTTTACATTAATCACTTTTCCTATCAGATTATCTTCGCTGTATTTCTGAACAGGAATGTATGTACGGGTGTAACCCTGATACAAGTTATCACCTACGCAGTTTTCAAATAGAACCTCGGCGGTTTTCCCAATAAGATTTTTAAGATAGTTGTTTCGTATTATCTGCGCTTGACGGATCATAATTGAGGCGCGGCGTTCCTTTTCTGCCTTTGGAACATCGTCGCCCCTTTTTGATGCTACCGTTGTGCGTCTTTCACTGTAAGGGAAAACATGCACCTTTTCAAATCTGATTTTTTTCACAAATTCAAGGCTCTGTTCAAAGTCTTTTTCGCTTTCCTGATGAAAGCCAACCATCACATCAGTGGTAATGCTTGCATCTGAAAAGGTGCGTCTGAGCTTGTCGCAGAGATTTTTATATTCTGAAGCGGTATAATGACGATTCATATTTTTAAGTGTTTTGTCACAACCGCTTTGAAGGGACAGATGAAACTGCGGACAGAACTTATCAATTTGTGAAAGTTCGTCAATAATATTATCTGTAATGTGATCCGGTTCAAGGGAACCCAATCGCACACGCAGTATCTTTTTATTTTGAGCACATAGCTTAACCGCGTCAACTATGTCAAAGTTTTCTCCCTTTCCGTATGCGGAAAGATTGATTCCGACAAGTACGATTTCCTTTATTCCGTTATCTGCAAGCGCGTCAATTTCTTTTTTCAGCGACTCCGGAGATTTCGAGCGGACTCTGCCTCGTGATTTTGGAATAATGCAGTATGAGCAAAATCTGTCACAGCCGTCTTCAATTTTCACAAAGGCTCTTATTCTTCCTGAAAACTCATGAATTGAGCAATCACGGAATTTATCTTCATAATGGTGCTGAGAAATATCGATAACCCTTTTTTTGCTTATCTCATATTCATTGATATACTCTAATATATCAGCGTCATTTTTGTTTGAAAAAATAATATCCGCATCGTCAAGGGCAGATGCCTCTTCCGGAAACGCCTGCGGCATACATCCGGTAAGTATTATGGTTGATTGCGGGTGCTTTCTTTTGAATTTTCTTATATTTTGTCTTGTTTTTTGATCCGCGGTAGCGGTAACGGTGCATGAGTTTATGATATAGTAATCCGCGTTTTCTGCGGGACTTACTATATCAAAACCCGCATTTTGCAGAAGCTCGCTCATATATTCAGTTTCATATTGATTTACTTTACAGCCTAATGTATAAAAAGCAGCTCTCATAATACACCTGCACAATTGTTTTTGTGTATTATAACAAAATATTGGTATGAAAACAAGATAGCGGTAATATTATTTATTGGTGATATTATGAAAAAATGTATTATTTTTATACTTTCTCTTGCTCTGTTCGCCTCAATGCCGGTACGAAGCTGTTACGCACTGGAAAAAAAGAATGAAAATCCCGCCAAGGCAAAATCAAGCATTCTTATGTGTATGGACACGGGAGATATTATAAAAGAGGATAATGCCTACGAGCATCTTTCGCCTGCCTCCGTAACAAAAATTATGAGCATTCTCCTCATAATGGAAGCAATCGACAGCGGTAAAATAAAGCTTGACGATATGGTTGCTGCAAGCGAAAATGCTGTATCAAAGGGCGGCTCACAGATATGGCTTGAAGTCGGGGAAAAAATGAGTGTTAACGATTTACTCAAGGCAGTGATTATTGCGTCTGCAAATGACGCCTGCACTCTTTTGAGTGAGTATATAGCAGGCAGTGCAGATGGTTTTGTAAAAATGATGAATGATAAAGTAAAACAGCTTGGTCTCAAAAACAGTCATTTTGAAAATTGTACCGGTCTTGACGACGATATAACAAATCATTATTCATGTGCGTATGATTTAGCCGTTATTGCTTCAGAGGTGATGAAATACGACTTGGTAACAAAATATTCAACGGTGTGGCTCGACAGTCTAAGAAACGGCAAAACAGAGCTGAATAATACAAATAAACTTGTAAACACCTATGATGGTATAACCGGACTGAAAACCGGCACAACTTCAAATGCAGGCTTTTGTCTTTGCGCAACGGCATGCAGGGATAATATGAATCTTGTGTCAGTTGTTCTGGGAGGGGAGACCAGCGAACAAAGATTTCAGCTTTCAAGAGAGCTTCTTGATTTCGGATTCGCAAATTATCAACTGAAAAAACTTGATATTGATAAAAAGAAAATAACCCCCGTCAAGGTGAAAAACGGAGTTATAAAATCTGTAGTGCCTGTGATAGGGAGCGGAACCAGATTTCTTGTTAAAAAGAATTCAGGTGAATTTGAATATGAATACAAAATAAAGAAAGATGTTGAAGCACCTGTGCGAATTGGTGATACACTCGGTGAGGTTATTGTTAAAAGCGGCGACAAGGTCATGTCAAAAATCCCTCTTAAATCGGAAATGAATGTTGAAAAAACGAGTTTTTCTTATATATTTATTAATATACTGCAAAATATTTAAAAAAAGTTGTTGAATATCGGTTGAAAATGGTGTACTATAATTTTTCAGTAAATCAATTTTTTATTGAGAAACAGAGGTTTTATTATGGCACTTAAACTAATTTCAACACATGCACAGGATGTTGTTTCTAAAAACGACATCAGAGATATGTCATCAAGGGCTGCCGCTGCTTTTGATACACTTCATAATAAGAGCGGTGCCGGTAATGATTTTCTGGGATGGCTTACACTTCCTGAAGAATATGATAAAGATGAATTTGCACGAATAAAATCTGCTGCGGAATATATAAAGAAAAATGCCGATATTTTAATTGTTATAGGTATAGGCGGCTCCTATCTCGGAGCGAGGGCGGTTATTGAGGCAATCAAATCACAGAATTATAATGCCCTGAAGAAAGATATGCCTGATATCTATTTTATCGGCAATTCTATCAGTCCTTCAATGCTAAACGAGCTTCTCTCAATTTGTGAAGGCAAGGACATCTGTGTAAATGTTATCAGTAAGAGCGGTACTACCACAGAACCTGCCATTGCTTTCAGAGTGTTCCGTGATCTTATAAAGAGCAGATATTCTGATGAGGAGGCAGCAAAAAGAATTTTTTGTACTACCGACAGAAGCAGGGGAACATTAAAATCTCTTGCGGATTCAGAAGGCTATGAGAGCTTTGTAGTTCCCGATGATGTAGGCGGCAGATATTCCGTTCTTACGGCAGTCGGTCTTCTTCCGATTGCAGTTGCGGGAATCGATATAGATAAGCTCATGACGGGCGCTCAGAAAGCAATGAAAGATCTTTCAATCAATGATATTGAAAACAATGACGCTCTTAAATATGCCGCTGTAAGAAACTGCTTTTATGATAAGGGTAAAAGGCTTGAATGTTTTGTTTCATATGAGCCGTGCATGACCATGTTTAACGAATGGCTCAAGCAGCTTTTTGCGGAAAGTGAGGGAAAGGATGCAAAGGGACTTTATCCGGTATCCTGTGTATTTTCAACCGATCTTCATTCGGTCGGTCAGTATATTCAGGAGAGCGGCAGTTCTCTTATGTTTGAAACGGTTATAAAATTTAATCAATCTCAGTCTGATTATGTTATAAATAGTCTTGATGATGACATTGACGGCCTTAACTTTCTTGCCGGAAAAACAATGAGCTTTGTCAACGAAAAAGCAATGCAGGGCACTCTTCTTGCACATACTGACGGCGGAGTTGCAAATTTGATTATTGAATGTGACACAATAGACGAAGAAAATATAGGCTATATGATTTATTTCTTTGAAAAAGCCTGCGCAATTTCAGGCTACATACTCGGAGTAAATCCTTTTAATCAGCCTGGTGTTGAAAGTTATAAAAAGAATATGTTTGCCCTTCTCGGCAAGCCCGGCTATGAAGCTGAAAAAGAAAGTCTTGAAAAAAGACTCGGTATATGTTAATATGAAACTGTAAATAAAATACCTTGGAGGAATTGTAATGATTAAACTCATCATTGGAAATAAAGGTGCAGGCAAAACCAAAAGACTTATCGACCTTGTTAATACTTGCGTTGAGAATTCAGATGGTAATGTTGTCTGCGTTGAGAAGGAGCCGAAGCTTACATATGATGTATCTTCAAAGGCTCGTCTTTTAGAAACAGAAACATATCTTATCAATGGCCATAAGGCATTTTACGGTTTCCTTGCCGGCATATGCGCAGGCAACTATGATGTAACAGATGTACTTGTTGATGCTACATTTAAAATTGTTGGCAGAGAGTATGAAAAGCTTCCTCAGTTTTTTGAAATGCTTTCCGAGCTTTCCGAGGCGACAGATGTTAATTTCTACTTCACGATAAGTTGTGAAAAAGAGGATTTGCCGGTAGAAATTTTTGACTACTGTGAGGAAGCATAAAATGAAAGAAAGCCATTGATGATTTGTTCATCAATGGCTCAGTTTTTAGAAAGGTCCTAAATCTCAAGCAAGATTTAGGGCTTTTGTATTTTAATTCATAAAAAGAAGGAAAATTGAATATATGCGGTAAGTTTGTGTGTTCTCTTGTAAATATTTTTATATATGATTATCGAAATGTATATTCTTTATTTGAAATTAAATCATCAAATATATCTTGATGTTGTTTATTGAACAACGGAGGAACATCAATTAACTCAAAATATTTCAAGTCAAGGGTTTCGTCATTTCGATCGATTAACTTTCCACCAATAACTTTAGCCTTAAATACATGCACTATTGTTTGCGCTTTGTCACCGTTTGAATATTCTTCAAAGTATTTTGAATATACACCAAACAGAGAATTTATTTTAACATCTAAACCACTTTCTTCCTTGATTTCTCTAATGGCTGCTTCTTCGATGGATTCTCCTAATTCTACCATTCCACCTAAAAAACCCCATCTTCCACAATCTGAACGCTTTTGCAGCAACAATCTATTTTTATCATCTAAGATTATACATCCTGCATAGTTTAAAATTAATTCATCGTGTCCGACTTTATTTCTTAAATTTTTTATATAACTATCCATTATTATCCCTAACTTTTTTGATTATATCAAATGTATGTTTGAAGTCAACTCAAAGCCCTTGCATAATCGTCATAAGGGGTCTGTTTTTGCTATCGTTCATTTTTTTAACTTAATAGATTAAAGTTTTTTATCCTTTTCAAGCGCCTTATCGACTGCTTTGTGAATTGCGTTTTCAAATCCGTCTGCCTGGAGTGATACCACACCCTCAATTGTTGTTCCGCCCGGCGAGCAAACCTTATCAATCAGCTCCCATGGGTGTTCAGATGAATCGAGTATCATTTTTGCGCTGCCATATACTGCTTGTGCGCAAATTTTAAGTGCGTCATCTTTTTTCATACCGTTTTTGACGCCCGCGCGTGCCAGAGCGTCAATGAACATATAGACAAAAGCGGGTGAGCAACCGCCTAAAATGCCAAAGAGAGGAAAATCGTTTTCATCAAGTGATATTACCTTGCCGATACAGGACAGGAGTTTTTTAATTATCGCTTTTTCGTCATCAGTAACAAGCAAATTGCAGCAGTAGGCCGATATTGCCTCACCGATCTTTGCGTTAATATTCGGCATTACCCTTACAATTTTATGTTCTTCTGTGAGAGGAGCGCTTATAAATTCAATCGTTTTACCCGCCGCTATGGAAAGCAAAATAGTTTCTTTTTTCAAAGACGAATTGATTTTTTCAAGCACACGCTGCAAAACATTCGGTTTTACAGCAAGAAACAAAATATCTGCTTTATCTGCAACCTCACATTCATTTTTACAGTTGTTTACAGAAAATGAAGTGACCATATTGTTAGCAGCAGGAGAATATATATCGTATATAAATATCTCACTGCTTTCAACGGCTTTTGCACTGATAATTCCTTTAATAATTGCTGCTGCCATATTTCCGCAGCCGATAAATCCAATATTCATATTTTTAACATTCCTTTAAATTTACTATTTAAATTTTATCATTTATGCTTATAAAAATCAATTCTTTTTCATATCTCTGTATTTTTTCTTGGTAGCAAGACCGCCCCTTATGTGCCTTTGTGCCTTATTTTCATCAAGCACGGCCTTTACTTCGCTGCAGAGCAGGGGATTGATGACGGAAAGTCTTTTTGTTACATCATTATGTACTGTTGATTTGCTTATACCGAAAACGGAGGCGGCTTGCCTTACAGTTGCTTTTGTTTCAACAATATAATGCCCAAGCTCAATACATCTTTTCTCTACATTACCAATCAAGTGTTTTCACCTTCCTTGGTAATATATATGAAAAATACAGAAATTTATAACAATTATGAATGAATAATATTAATGCCGCCTTAAAATAATAAGACGGCATTTTTATATATTTGCTTATTTTGTTGTGTCGTTTTGAGCATCTTCATTTTTTTCTGTACTCTTTTCAGTACTGTCCTTTTTTTCCTTATCCGCCTGAATTTCACCAATCAGGTCGGAAAGTGTTTTCTGATTGAGCTCGTCAACCTTATCGTATTTACTTTCCTCGGGCGTTTCTACCTTTTCTCCGTCTTCTTCAAAAAGAGTGAGCGTAAGAACTTTACCGGTAATTTTATATTTGTATACAATATCTTTTTCCGTATCAGGATTTCTTAAGGTGAGCTTATTGCCCTTAACAGTATATTTGCCGGAAAAATTTACGGATGAAAGATAGGAATCATAGGTTCCGTCATCATAAAATACATAAGCGGAGAGTCCGGGCGCAGATTGACTCTGCCATTTTGCTACAAGCAGTTCCTCATCTGAGGAAAAAATGCTTTTTATTGCCTCAGGCGGAGTCTGCTCAGTGGATACACAATATATGCTCATTGCAATTAAAAGGGCAACAATAACTGCAATGACGGTAATCATTGCAATATGAATTTTTTTTAAACCTTTTTTAGCCATTTATTTGGCCTCCTTTAAACCATTATTAATAAGAAGATTATTTATTTTTTCAGATGAGTCCAGGAGAGAGGAAACAGACATATCATGGTTGAGCGTATCAATAAAATATGCAGTGTACTTTGAAAGCTCAACGCTTACATACCACTCTCTGCTGAGGAGTTCGGGCGATTGATATACACCGTTCGTGGTGAATACGCGGTCAAATACACCGTCGCTATAAGCAGTATCAAAAACATCAAGACCGTTGCAGAAAAGGCCGAATGTCGTGCATACAAAAATTCTTGAGCAGCCGAGATTTTTCAGCTTGCTTGCAACCTCAAGCATGGATTCACCCGATGAAATCATATCATCAACGATTATGATATCCTTCCCTTTAACCGAATCACCGAGATACTGGTGCTCAACAATGGGATTTCTGCCATTGACAATCTTTGTGTAATCTCTTCTTTTATAGAACATACCGAGATTTACCCCGAGCTGTGTAGCAAAGAAAATACATCTGTGCATTGCGCCTTCATCAGGTGAAATAACCATCAAATGGTCTTTATGAATTTTTAAATCTTCAACATTATTTACAAGCGCCTTTATCATTTGATACGCCGGCATAACATTTTCAAAAGACGAATCAGGTATTGCATTTTGTACACGCTTATCGTGTGCATCAAAGGTTATTATATTGTCAACACCGAGGTCAACAAGTTCCTGAAGTGCCATAGCACAGTCAAGTGATTCACGGGAGCTTCTTTTGTGCTGTCTGCCTTCATATAGCATCGGCATAATTACAGATACTCTTTTCGGCTTTGAAGAAAGAGCGGAAATAACTCTTTTCAGATCAGCAAAATGATCATCAGGGGATTTAGGAACTGTCATACCATACATATTATATGTACAGCTATAGTTAAATACATCTGCGATAATATAAATATCGTAACCTCTTACGCTTTCCTCAATTACACCTTTTCCTTCGCCGCTTCCAAATCGGGGAACAGTAACATTGATTTTGTAGGTGTCACGCTGATATCCGAAAAAAGCAATGGTCTCAGCATGCTCCTGAGCCTGTGTCTTTCTCCATTTAACAAGATATCTGTCGATTTTATCGGTTAATTTTTCGCATCCGGGCATACCGATAATTCCAAGCGGTCCGATAGGGATTGAGTTAATGTTGATTGCTGTTTTTCTTGCCATAAATTTTGAAGCTCCTCTCAAATGATACACCGATATTCTACAACAAACGACCGCTAATGTAAATAATAAATTATTATATTAACGGAAATTTTAAGTTTGTCGTAATGATGAAAATTATTTCACAGACAAAGCAGAGCGCTTTTTTCTCTTTAAGGATACAAAGCAGCAACAGACAGCAGCAGTTGTTGCCAATACACTTACTGCAATACCGCACTTTACTCCCTGAGGTGTGTAAATAAATTTTATGGTATGCTCACCGGGTTTGATTGTCGCCGCAA
>CANQZA010000054.1 GCA_947628175.1 uncultured Clostridia bacterium
GGAGATGGACGGTTGTCTGTTTATCACTGCCGATCACGGCAACGCTGATCAGATGAAGGAACCGGACGGCTCACCGTTTACCGCGCATACAACCAATCCCGTTCCGTTTATTGCGGCAAATTGCGGCGATACAGTTGCGCTTCGTGACGGCGGCAGACTCTGCGATATCGCTCCTACCATGATAAAGATGCTCGGACTTCCTCAGCCCGCGGAAATGACAGGTGTTTCCCTTATAAAATGAGGCACACGATATGGACAGATTTCTTATAGTTGACGGGAGCAATTTGCTGTTTCAAATGTTTTTCGGTATGCCGTCAAGAATTGTAAACAAGCATGGCAGAGCAATCCAGGGAACCCTTGGATTTGTTGGTGCGTTACTGAAAATCATTCGTATGACAGAGCCTGATTATGTTACGGTATTATTTGATGGTGAACATAAAAATAATCGGGCGGAAATGAATACCTTGTATAAGGCAAACCGCGTTGATTACAGCCAAGTTCCCGAGGAAAGAAATCCGTTTTCACAGCTGGCGGATGTGTATGCCGCTCTTGATTATTTAGGCATAAGATATGCGCAGACGCAGATTTGTGAAACAGATGACTGGATTGCCGCCTATGCGCTGACATACGGCAGGGATATGGAAATTGTAATTTCCTCATTTGACAGTGATTTTTTTCAACTTATAACCGATACTGTGTCGGTACTGCGCTATCGCGGTAAAAATACAGTTCTCTGTACACCTGCATACATAAAGGAAAGATTCAAAATTTTACCTAACCAATATGCGGATTTTAAATCTATGACAGGTGACGCTGCTGATAATATAAGAGGTGCAGAAAGAATCGGTCCGAAAACGGCGGCCTGCCTGCTCAATGCCTTTAAAACACTTGATGGTATTTTTGAAAATACGGATCGTATTAAAAAACAGTCTGTAAAGGAGTCTCTTATTAGAAATGAGGAGCGAGTTCGGACAAATTACAAAATTATCAAACTTGAGAATTCTGTGCCGCTCCCGTTCGATGTAAATGACCTTGTGTATCATCGGTCTGAAATAACAACGAGCAGTGTACTCAAAGGTATAGGCTTGTATTAATTTTACAATACGGAAAACAAATTTATTCCGTTTAACCCAAGAAAAAGTAATTAAGCACTTTGCAGTTGATTGCAAAGTGCTGTTTTTATGTCAATATGAAAAGATGCAGTTAAATTTCCCTGATGTAAAACCTAATATGCTGATTAAGAGCTAATCAATATGTGAGGCTTTTTTATTGCCCGTAAGCAAGGCATATAAAAGGCTTAATACTATTCCGGAGACACCGGATCTAAAAACAAGGAATATTGTTTATGAAGAATGTTAAATTTTTAAGGGTGTTTTTTATTTTTTAGTAACGACTTTTCCGTTTTGGAAAGTATACGATATTTCTTTGTTGCCGTAGGTTTTAAGTCCCTTTATTTTTCCGGACCACTCAGCGGGCAGGACTTCATTTTTCAGCATTTCCGCAATACCTGCCGTTATACCGAAGTTACCGTCAATCTGAAAAGGAGGATGAGCGTCAAGGAGATTAGGATAAGAGCCTCCTCCTTTGTGTATTTTTTTCTTGGGGTCAATGGGAACAAGCTGGCGGCGTATAAGGCGCAGCGCATTGTCCGCATTGCCGAGTCTCGCCCAGAAACAGACCTTCCATGCCAGTGACCAGCCGGTTCCGTCAAAGCCGCGCACCATAAGCGATTTTTCCGCCGCCTTTTTCAGCTCGTTGCTGACAGGCAGTCGTGACGGATATATGCAGTACAAATGGCTTGTGTGTCGGTGTTCAACTTCCGTTTCGTCATATTCCTTAATCCATTCGGGGATCCTTCCGTCAGAGGCGATGCCGATTGGGTTGATGTCGGGCGTTTCAAATCCAAGCGCACGGCAGTTTTCAAAAAATTCAAGAAGGATTGCCCTGTCCATAGTCGGCATATATGTAATAGAATAGCTTTTTGAATGGATTTTATAGTTGTTTTCGGGGCTGATTGACGGGCAGGTCACAAGCTCCCCGTCCTTTTCAACAAGAAAATCTTTATAAAAGTTAAGACATTCTTTAAAAAGAGGCGTGATTTCCCTTTTATATGCTTCATCACATGTGTACAAATAATGCTCATAAAGCTCGTTTAAAAACCATGGTGCGCTCATACACCACGGGGCGTACTGTGACGAATCACCGTCACCGTCAGGGAATCCTGCGGGGTATGACGCTCCCCAGATGTCACTGTTGTGATGCGCACAGAACCCGCTGCAGTTATAATAATCCTTTGCCGTTACCTTTCCCGTTGTTTCAAGCTTTTTTACAAAAGCGACAAGAGGCTCAAAACATTCGCTTAAATTAACCGTGTCGGTACACCAATAATTCATCTGTGTGTTTATGTTTGTTGTATAACTTGATGACCATGGGGCCCTCAGATGCGTATTCCATATTCCCTGGAGTGTCATGGCATTTGTGCCGCGGCGTGAAGCCGAAATCGTAAGATATCTGCCATACTGGAATAAAAGGGCAATCAAAGCATAGTCATTGCCGGTTTTACGCATTTTTTTAATTCTCTTGTCTGTCGGCAGATCGTCTCTTGAACCTTCAAGTGTAAATTCAACTCTGTCAAAAAGCGAAGAAAAATCACTTATGTGTTCTGACATAAGCTTATCAAAGGATTTTATGTTGTCAAAATAGGAAAGAGCCCTTTTCTTTGCGTTTGCCGTAGGCATTGATTTGAAGTCTGTAAACGAGGTGGCAAGAGAAATAAGGAGTGTTGTATCTTTCTGATTTGTAACTTTTATGGAGTCATTATGAAATTCGGCATTGCCCAAAACTTTTACCGCACCGCAGAAGGTGATGCCCTTGTTCCCCTGAACAATGCTTTTGCCCTTGTTATAATACGGCGGCATACATACCTCGGGAGCCTGACCCGTTATGAAAAGGCAGTCCTCTTCGGTAAAGCTTTTGCTTCGGAGCTGGCTCTGAAGTTTGACTGTGAAGGATACGCCGCTGTCCGAGTGTATATTTACAACCATAAGCTGTGCAGGGTGTGAGACAAAAACCGTCTGCTTAAAATCCAATGTCTGCGCAACGGCAATCCCTTTTGATATATCAAGGCTTCTTTTGTACCTCTTTTTTGATAACCCTTTGTATTTTATAATCAAATCACCGAATGGCAGATAAGCATGAGACCAGTGGCCATGCATGTCCTCATTAATGATTCTTTTTGCATTCTGAAGATCGCCGCTGAAAATTGCGTTTCTTGCCGATTCAAGATATTTGTGAGCGTCCTTTTTATTCATATCCTTTGGATATCCTGACCACAGACTGTCTTCATTGAGCGCAATTCTTTCGTTTTTCAGGTCGCCAAAAACAAGGCCGCCTATACGACCGTTTCCGACAGGCAGGGATTCTTCAAAATATTTAGCTTTAGTCTTATAAAATAATAAATTTTCCATATTTTTATTTTACTATAACCGCAATAAGATTGCAACTACTGTATTTTTATGGTAAGATAGTATTAGAAAAATAACCGTAAATTACATTACGGACAGAAAGGCTATGTACAATATGAAACAGTATGTTATTTCAATCGGCAGGCAGTTTGGCTGCGGCGCTCACGAGATTGCAACCAAACTTTCGAAAAAACTCGGCGTTCCTTACTGTGATAAGGAAATCATAAAGCGTGCGGCCAAGGAAAGCGGTTTTGATGAGAATATTTTTAAATTCTATGATGAAAAGTTTACTACGAGCTTTCTCTATAATGTTTCTACAGACGGATTTTCAGCTATCACGGGCTCGGGGATGACGCTTGAGGATAAAATATTCCAGTATCAGTTTGACAGTATACGCAAACTTGCTGCGGAGGGAAGCTGTATTATCGTTGGAAGATGTGCCGATTATATTCTGAGAGATACTCCCAATCTGCTGACAGTTTTTCTGCACGCTGATAATGAGTTCAGATGTAAAAGGGCTGTAAGCATCTATGGTATTGATGAGAAAAACGCTCTTAAAGAAATAAGAAATACAGACAAAAAGCGTGCGCGCTTTCATAATTTCTACAGTGAGAAAAAGTGGGGAGACGCCACTACATATGATATTTCCGTAAATGTTGCAAAAATCGGTATTGACGCCACGGTTGATTTGATTGCGGATTATATAAATACACGCTTTGCATAGGATAAATTTCGTGTATGGCATTGCATTATAAATTTTATTTGAGTATAATCAGAGTATAATAAAGATGAGGTGCTGTTATGACAACTATTATTAAAAGAGAAAATAAAGAAATATATCGCGACGGTGACAGACTTGTAAAGGTTTTTGATTATACATTTACAAAAGCCGAGGTTCTAAACGAAGCACTTAATAATGCCCGGATTGAAGAGACAGGTCTTAAAATTCCAAAGCTGCTTGATGTTTCTAAAATTGACGGTAAATGGGCAATTACAAGAGAATTTATTGAGGGAAAAAGTCTGGAAGAGCTTATGAACGAAAATCCGGAAAAGGAAGACGAATATCTTGAGAAATTTGTTGCTCTGCAGATGGAGATTCATTCAAAAAGATCACCTCATCTCAATAAAATCAAGGATAAAATGCACGCAAAAATCAGTGCTTCGTCATATGAGGCAACAGTGCGTTATGACCTTCATAACCGCCTTGAGGGTATGAAAACGCATAAAAAGGTGCTTCACGGCGATTTTTGCCCGTCAAACATCATAGTAACGCCTGATGGAGAGTATTATATTATCGACTGGGCTCACGCGACTCAGGGAAACGCTTCAGCCGACGCCGCCAGAACATATCTTGTCTTCTGCCTGCAGGGCGAAAAAGACAAGGCTGAAAAATATCTTAATCTTTTCTGCAAAAAGGCTGATATTCCAAAGCAGCTTGTTCAGCAGTGGATGCCGATTGTCGCATGCTCGGAAAGCGTTAAAAATAAACCTGAAGAAAAGGAATTGCTTGATTCCTGGGTAAATGTTTTTGATTTTCAGTAAAATGATAAAGAGACTGTCTGTAATAAGGCAGCCTCTTTTACAATTTTTGGAGGTATAAAGCTGTGACGGAATTTGAAAGAATGGAAAAGGGACTGATATACGATGCGACCGCGGATGAAATCACTTCTGTTCAAAACCGCTGTCTCAAGTATATGAACGCGTATAATTCACTGCCGACATTGGATGTGCAGGAACTTGAAAGACTGTCAAAATTAATGTTTGCAAGTTTTGGCGAGGGAAGCTTTATTCAACCGCCGTTTTATGCAAATTGGGGAGGTTTTCATACATACATCGGCAAGAATGTCTATGCAAATTTTTCGCTTACGCTTGTTGATGACGGGAACATCTATATTGATGATTATGTTATGATAGGGCCGAATGTTACAATTGCTACGGCGGGCCATCCTGTTTTGCCGTCACTTCGCAAAACGGGAATGCAGTTTAATGCCGATGTGCATATTGCCTCCAATGTTTGGATAGGGGCGGGGGCAGTTCTTCTTCCGGGAGTTACAATAGGCAAAAATTCCGTAATAGGTGCGGGCAGCATTGTGACAAAGGATATTCCCGAAAATGTTGTTGCGGCAGGTAATCCGTGCCGCGTTTTGCGTGAAATCGGGCAGAAGGACAGAGAATACTATTTCAGGGACAGAATAATAGACCTGCCCACAGATTAATCAGCTTTTTTCGGGTAATAATAGTAATACAACTATTATTATTAGAAAGCAGGGATATAAATGAAAGACTATACAGGCGCAGACGGTGATACTGTAAAACTCCTTAAAGAATGTGATTCCGGAATAAAAATGGGTATATCTTCCATAGAGGATGTTGTAGATGATGTCAAAAACAGTGCGTTTCGAGCCATGCTGTATAACTGTAAGGATCAGCACGAAAAGCTGAAGAATGAAATTGTCGGGCTGCTCGACGAGCATAATGATGACGGCAAGGATCCTAATCCTATGGCAAAGAGTATGTCGTGGATGAAAACCAATATGAAGATGGCAGTTGACCGCTCTGATAATACTGTTGCGGATTTAATTACGGA
This sequence comes from uncultured Clostridia bacterium, assembly GCA_947628175.1. Taxonomy (GTDB): domain Bacteria; phylum Bacillota; class Clostridia; order Oscillospirales; family Acutalibacteraceae; genus Eubacterium_R. The sequence goes on from CANQZA010000054.1 coordinate 6,052, forward strand.
CGGCTGCAATATGGGTATCAAATCCTTGAGCCGGTATCTGAATCAGTATAAAAATGCAGACACAAAATCGAGAGATATAACAAAAAGGCTTGTTACCATTGAAGACAGGCTCGTTAGTGATATAAGACAGTTTTTATGATACCGAAAAAATCAAATTAAAACAACGCTCTGAAAACACACGATTTTTAGAGCGTTGTTTTTCCTTTTGTATACTTTAATCCCGGTTTGATTATTTGAATAACCTTGACGATGTCACCCTCAACTTTAAATCGGATGTTATAACCCGCATATGATAATCCGTATATTCTGTTCGGGTCCTTGTGATAGGCAGGGCGTGGATCCTGGGATAAGATGCCTTTTATCGCATCAATTTTTTCTTCAGGCATAGCAGATAACAGTTCATCGGGAATATCCGTCTTAAGTCTGTAATGGACCGACTTTTCCGCAAAACCCTGTGATGCATGCGGCTGACTGTCGGTATAAGCGATATACGGTTTTATATCATAAATCGGAGTGCCGTTCATAATATCAATACCGCTCACGGTAAGTACGGGACCTTTGTCTTTTGAAAATTCAATTTTTTCAAGCCTTACGCAGGATAATCCTATGTTATTCGGGCGAAAGGGGGAGCGTGTTGCAAAAACACCTTTTCTTTTTTCGCCGCCGAGTCTTGGGGGTCGCACCGTAGGAGACCAGTTGTCACGCACAGCTTCGCTGAACTGCCATAAAATCCATATGTGCGAAAATTCCTCCAGACCTTCAAACGCTTCTTTTACTCTGAATTCAGGCTCAAATATTATTTTTCCCGTAAGCTCCCTGACCAAGTTGCTCTGTCTGGGAATTCCGAATTTATCGGTCAGATCACTGTATATATGCGCAATAATTTTCATTTTTTAATCCTTCGTTTTAATATTTTACCTATCCTGTCATATAGACAATTGCGCCTATGGCGCATATCAAAAAGGAAAGAACAAGCAGATAAAATTTTATGAAAACATAAAACGGTCGGTTATAAAATAAACACGGCTCCGTCAAAACCCCTCTACGGCAATCGAAACACCCGGCATACAATAAGATGTGATTAAGAAAATAAGAAATTTATCCTTAGCCTTCTTATGTACCTTTAGTGAGACGAAAAGCTCAATACCCGGTGCTGCGGGTTTTATTTCCGTGAGCAGTTTGTCCATTGTATTTTCAAGCTCTTTTGATTGATTATTTTGCCTGTTGCCTTTGCATCAATCATCATGATCTCTCCCGCTGATTGAAATATAACAGAAAAGCGAAAAAAGACCGTGTACGAAAATAGAAGAGCTCCACGCGGGGTGGAACTCGTTGCTTGAATGTTTATTTTCCTAAAATACTTGCCAGTCCTATGCCCAGACCGCTTACAGCCATAAGCGCCGCCATAATAACAGCAGTTATTTTAACCCATTTTTGTTGATTCATTGTGTTCCCTCTATTTCATAATATTATCTGCCGCTGCTGTCAGCTTTTGAGCGATTTTTGAAGCAGTATCCTTATCAGAGCCTATCGCCGTTATGTATGCTTTGATTTTAGGCTCTGTTCCCGAAGGTCTGATTATAACCTTGTTTGAATTTGTAAGCGTATAAGCAAGCACATTTGATTGCGGAAGTTCGATAACCGATTTTGTTCCGTCGCAAAGATTTTTTGATACGGATGTTTTGTAGTCGTCAATCTTGGTGACGGCAAATCCCGAGAATTCGGCAGGGGGATTATCTCTTAGTTTTTCCATGATTTCGGACATTTTTTTCATACCCGAAGCACCTTCAAAGGTATAGCTTGAAACGGTATTACAGTAGTAGCCGAATTCGTTGTACAGGCTGTCCATCATATCGGCAAGGCTCATGCCCTTTGTCTTATAGTAAGCTGCCATTTCACATATAAGCATTGATGCAACTACCGCATCTTTATCTCTTGCGTGAGTGCCTGCAAGATATCCGTAGGATTCCTCAAAGCCCATAACGAAATCTTCTGCCCTTCCCTGTGACTCAAGATTGGTAATAAGCTCGCCGATATACTTAAACCCTGTAAGAAGATTCTTGAAGGTACAGTTATATTTTTTTGCTATTGCTTCGGCAAGATCGGTTGAAACAAACGATTTGACGGCAATTGCATTTTCGGAAAGCGTGCCGTTTTTCTTCTTTTGCGAAAGCAGATAGTTTAAAAGCATTGCACCTACTTCATTACCGCTCATAAGCTTATATTCACCGCTATTTTCTCTGACGGCGATTCCTACTCTGTCGCAGTCCGGATCTGTTGCAAGAAGAATGTCAGGCTGAATTTCGTCCGCCATTTTCAGCGCACATGCAAAAGCCTGCTTGATTTCGGGATTGGGAAATGGGCAGGTAGGAAAATTGCCGTCTGGATTTTCCTGTTCGGGAACGACAAAAACATTCTGAATTCCTATTTTTTCAAGAATTTTTCTTACAGGCTTGTTTCCCGTTCCGTTTAACGGGGTATAAATTACTTTGAGGTCTGCCTCTTTGCAGATTCCCGGATGGACACATTGCTTTGAGACCTCATCCAGAAATTCGTCAATAACCTTTTGTCCCATATATTCAATAAGACCTTTTTTTACAGCCTCATCAAAATCCATAGTCTTTATGTCTGTGAAATAGTTTACTTTCTGAATGTATTGATATGTTTCTTCCGCTTCTTCATCCGTCATCTGATAACCGTTTGCATTGTAGCACTTATATCCGTTATATTTTGCAGGGTTATGTGATGCAGTCAGAATAATTCCGCTTGATGTTTTAAATTTCCTTATTGCGAAAGAAAGGCAGGGTGTCGGCTCAAGCTCCTCATACAGGTAAACCTTTATATTGTTTGCCGCCAAAACCTTTGCCGCCTCACATGAAAAATATTCTGATTTTATTCTCGAATCATATCCTATTGCAATTGTTGGTTTTTCAAAATGCGCATTGAGAAAATCAGAAAGTCCCTGTGTTGCCTGGCAGACGGTATAGTAGTTCATCCTGTTTGTGCCTGCACCGATGACACCTCTGAGGCCCGCGGTTCCGAATGCAAGGCTTCTGTAAAACCTGTCCAAAATTTCCTCGTCATTGCCTTTGATTTCTTCAAGCTCCGCTTTTAAATCCGGATCTGCCGTTGCTTTTTCAAGCCATTCGTTGTAAAGATTGTTAATATCCAAAAAATCACATCCAATCCTGTAATTAATATTATCGTCTGTATTATGTATATTTTAAACCCATTAAAATATATTGTCAATAATGTTATTAACTGTTATAATTATATTGGGTGATGCTGTATGTATGCAAAGGTAAAAAGCTTTGGAATATTCGGTATAGATGCATATCCCGTTACGGTTGAATGTGATCTCAGCCAGGGACTGCCGAGATTTGATCTTGTAGGCCTGCCCGATGCCGCTGTCAGGGAAAGCCGCGAGAGAGTGCGCGCCTCAATTAAAAACTGCCGTTTTGACTTTCCTGTGTCAAGAATAACTGTCAATATTGCTCCCGCAGATGTAAAAAAAGAGGGAGCGGTATATGATCTTTCCGTTTTTATTGCAATTCTCAAGGCGAGCAGACAGTTAAAAGCCGATACAGATTCATATGCTTTTATAGGAGAACTGTCCCTTGACGGGGAAATAAGACCGGCAACAGGTGTTTTGCCGATGCTTCTGAAAGCACGGGAAACCTCGGTAAAATCAGTTTTTATTCCTTATGATAATATGCTTGAGGGAAGCGTTCTTGACGGAATTGATGTTCTGCCTGTAAAAAATGTTACCGAAGTGATTGAACATATAGCACAGGTTAAAAAAATAAAGCCATGCTACAGCGAAATGAATATGGAAGAAGAAAACGCCTATAATGTGGATTTTGCCGATGTAAAGGGGCAAAGGGAGGCGAAAAGAGTTCTTGAAATTGCAGCGGCAGGCGGTCATAACTGTATTATGATAGGTCCTCCCGGAGCAGGAAAGTCCATGCTTGCAAAACGCCTTCCCACCATCCTACCCGATATGACATTTGAAGAAAAGCTTGAAACTACAAAAATTTATTCCATAGCAGGCGCAATTGCGCAGGGTCAGGCAATTATAAACCAAAGGCCGTTCAGAGCTCCTCACCATACAATTTCTGCTCAGGGACTTGCGGGCGGGGGACTTAATCCTCGTCCGGGCGAAATCAGCCTTTCTCACAACGGTGTGATGTTTATGGACGAATTTCCTGAATTTGACAGGAGAGCAAAGGAGTCGCTAAGGCAACCTCTTGAGGATTCAATCGTTACAATTGCAAGAGCTTCTGGAACAGTTACATATCCGTCAAATTTTATGCTTGTTGCCGCTATGAACCCGTGCCCGTGCGGCTTTTTCGGTCATCCTGCAAGGGAATGTGTATGCACTCCCGCCGCGAAAAAAAGATATATGGATAAAGTATCGGGTCCCATTTTGGACAGAATTGATATACATATTGAGGTTTCGCCCGTTGAGTATAATCAGCTTTCCGGCAAGGGAGAGGAAGAAAAGTCAGAGCAGATAAGACAGCGCGTTAACAATGCAAGAAAAATTCAGCAAAAACGCTTTGCGGGTACAGGCGTTACCTGCAACGCAAAAATGACCCCCGCGATGACAAGAAGATACTGTGTGCTGACCGGCGAGGCAGAATCGGTGCTGAAAATCAGCTTTGAAAAAATGGGGCTATCTGCAAGAGCATATGACAAGATTTTGCGCATAGCAAGAACAATTGCCGATTTAAGTGAAAGTGAAATTATAGATACGGAGCATATTGCAGAGGCTCTGCAATATCGCTCGCTGGATAGAAAGTACTGGAATATCTGATGAAAAAAATTTTTAAAATTGTAATATCCATACTGTCAATTGTTCTGACGCTGGTCATTGCTTTTGATGTTTATGTTGTGCTTAAAAGCAAATCGGACAGTATTGCTGCTGATACACCTCAGACCACACAAGGTCCTGCGTATAGTGCAGAGGAATACAGTGATCCGCTCCAAAGACAGGCTCGTGAAATAATAGGTCAAATGACGCTCTATGAAAAGATAGGACAGATGCTTCTTTACTACATTCCCAAGAAAGAGCCGCTTGAAAAAATGCGCAGATGGCAGTTTGGAGGCTATATACTGTTTTCGAGAAATTTTGAACATTCAACCCCCATGCAGACTATTTTTGAAATTGCCTCGTATCAGGCGGCAGCAAAAATCCCTGCCTTTATGGCCGTTGACGAAGAGGGCGGAGGTGTAAACCGCGTTTCGCAGTACAGTCAATATAGAAACGAGCCGTTTAAATCAGGCATATCGCTATATAATCAGGGCGGATGGGATGCTGTTAAAAACGATTCTGAAGAAAAAGCCGATTTTCTTTCAAATCTTGGAATTAATACTGTTCTTGCACCTGTTGCGGATGTGCCTTACTCAAGGTCGGATTATATTTATACAAGAGCATTTTCAACAGATGAAAATGCAGTCGGTGCATATGTCAAAAATGTTGTTGAAACAATGAATAAGAAGCAGTTTTTAAGCTGTGTCAAGCATTTCCCCGGGTATGCGGATAATGTCAATACACATACAGGAACGAGTATTGACGACAGAGCATGGAACAGCATTGAAAAAAGAGACATTATCCCATTTAAGGCAGCCGTTGAGTCAGGAGTTCCCATGGTAATGGTATCTCATAATATTATTGAGAATTTTGATCCGGGGGTTCCTGCCTCGCTTTCTCTTAAACTGCATCAGTATATAAGAAAGGAGCTTGGATATAACGGCATTATAGTATGTGACGGACTCGGTATGAGCGGAGTCAGGGATTATGTAAACGGTGACAAGGGCGAGGTTGCCGTTCAGGCAGTCCTCGGCGGCAATGATATGCTTTGCGCCACAGATGTCGGTGTGCAGCTCAGAGCCGTTGCTGCCGCAGTTGAAAGCGGCAGAATTGCTGAAAGTCAGATTGACGATTCTGTTGAAAGAATCTTGATTACAAAAATAAAATACGCAATGATTGAAAGGAAGTATGAACAGTGAATATTGAAACAGTAATGAGAAATCTTGAAAAAAACGGCATAAAACCATTTTTTGTTGAAAAAAAAGGCGATGTGGTGCCATTGGTAAAAAAGCTTATTCATAAAGGGGAAAGCGTTTCAAACGGCGGCTCCGTCTCTCTCAGGGAAACAGGCGTGTCCGATTTGCTGTGCTGCGGCGACTATGATTTTATTGACAGAGCAGGTCTTGAGGGCGAGGAGCTGAGGCAGGCGTATATAAGAGCCTTCGGGTGTGATACATATTTTTGTTCATCAAATGCCGTTACGGAAAACGGTGAGCTTTATAATGTTGACGGAAACTCCAACAGAGTTGCCTGTATTGTTTATGGTCCAAGGCAGGTCATTATGGTTGTCGGCATAAATAAGATCGTTAAAAATATTGATGAGGCTGTCAGACGCGTAAAGTGCAACAGCGCTCCTAAAAATACCGTGCGGCTTAACATAGATACTCCGTGCAGCAAGACAGGAGAGTGCGTATCTGTCTCAAAGGAAACTTCATTTGTCTGTGACGGCTGTGCGTCTCCGGGCAGGATATGCTGCAACTATGTCATTTCCGCCAAGCAAAGGCATAAGGACAGAATTAAGGTGATTATTGTCAACGAGCATTTAGGTTATTAAAAAAACTGCGTAATATGCTGTATAAATTTGAATAACAAAAGCGCTGTTACTGCTAAAAAACAATACTGCCAAAAGCTGATAATAAGAATTATGAGTCTTAAGACAGTATTATTTTGAGGCAGGATACATACTCATCTACTTCTTTTTTATTTGTGAAACGCCTGTCAGGCTGTTGCTTGACAGGCGTTATTTTACAGTCTGAATTGATATTTTTTGAACAGACTGTCAGTTTGCTGTTTGAAATTTATTTGCTGTTTTGGGTAGTTATTCTTGTGTCATCTGTATCATTTGAGATAATTCAATTATCATACGCTATGTCTTTTCTTACGGTGGAATTACTTGTCAAATCCCGGATTGTACGCATAGTAGTTTTTACTGTTAAGTTTGTCTGTTACTATTCTTAAACCTTCACCACATCCTCAATCTTGTAGAAAATCGACCGATAACTCGAAAATTTTATACTTAGAATCATAATTTGTTAATAATGTAATATGTTCATGCATGAGCGGTATATTTCAACTGTAAAAATCTGCTCCGTAAATGGGAATAATTTACCGATTACATATGAATTTTGCATGGCTGTATAAGTGCATAATAAAAGCGTTGGAGAAATTCAAATCTCCAACGCTTTATCTCTTTTTTCTAATATGAAATTAAAACTTTTTAATTCGCATAATAGTTTTCATCACTAAACTAATGGAATAATATCATTGTAAACACATATAAATTCTGCATTTACTGCTTTATCCATATGATAATGTCCAAAAAACCACTTTTTGAATTTCAGTTCATTTTGCATCTTTTGATGATAATTTGTAAGAACATCTGATTTAAAATGACTATCTAATAAAAGCTGAATACTTGTAGGAGCACAATGCGAAATAATGTAATCCACATTGAAATTAATTTTTTGAAGATTTTTAAGTCCATTTTTCATTTCTTCTTCTGTTGGTAATTCCCGTTCCCACCAGGAAAAATTTTTAATTCTGAAATATCTGCCCGTTTTTCGATATAAATATATTCTATCTTCTTCTGTCATATCAAGTATTCCGTCTTGAATATCGTGTGACGAGGCACCACCAAAAGTAAAAATCTTTTTATCATTTATTGTAAAAACTTCACCACGCATTAAATGATGAATAAATGGGCGTATTTTATGAATCTTGCCACCGTTCCAAGTTGTTTTAGGATAATCATATAATCTATCAAAATTTTCATGATTACCATCAACAAATAAAGTGGTGAATGGCTTATCATTTAACCAATCAAGCCAGTATTTTTCGTTATTTGACTCTTCACCATAATTCCATACTCCACCGAAATCACCGCAGATAATAACATAATCATTCTTAGTTAATTCTTTCTGTTCAGGAAATCGTTTAGTTGAAAATTTTTGAAAATCTCCGTGGCAATCTCCGGTTACATAAATCATATCCTTCACCTCGCTTGTAATTTAGCATAATAATTGTTATTTAGCAAGTCTTTAAATTAGTCATGAACATTATTATTGTTGTAATAAAAAATATATATGTTATTATTTACATACAATTCGTTAAAAATTATGGAAAACAGAGAATAAGTTTATAAAATTAGAAATCAATATAAGTAAACTATAAGCCGAGAGCAATTTAGTTCTCGACTTGTATTTTTTAATTGACAACAGTTCGTGAATAAAATATCATATAATTATGATTAAAATTATGTTTGTTTGCCACGGGAACATCTGCCGTTCGCCGATGGCTGAATTTGTGTTAAAAGATATGGTTAAGCGCAGAGGCTTGGAAAAGGATTTTGTAATTGC
>CANQZA010000055.1 GCA_947628175.1 uncultured Clostridia bacterium
AGCTTGCAACCGCGCAGAGAAAAGCAACCGCAATCACAAGCACCGGAGTATTTATCTGCCACACAATAAACGCAAGCACTGCCAGAAGGCAGACTGCCGTAATCACTCTCTGTTTCATAATCACTCTCACAGCTTTCCCGGCTACAACATTAAAGTAACAATCACATCAACCTCCGTGTAGCCGTACAGAGTGTGATGTAAAATTCCAATTTAGATTATTATAATTTGAAAAACAGACCGTAAATATCTATGCTCCAAAACGGCGGTTTCTTTTTTCAAAATCCAAAAGAGCCGAATGCAGATCATCAACGGTAAAATCAGGCCACAGTACATCGCTGTACCAAAATTCACTGTATGCTGCCTGCCACAGCAGAAAATTTGACAGACGCTGTTCGCCGCTCGGGCGTATAATCAAATCGCATTCCGGTACTGTATATATAGCATCGGATATATCTTTCTCGGTAACACTTTTACAGCCTTGCTCCATCAGCTTATTTACAGCCGAAACAATTTCCTGTCTTCCTCCGTAATTCACGGCAAGATAAACTGTCGTACCCGTATGTGAGGCTGTTTCCCGCTCCGCCTCGTCCATAAGGCTGAGAAGCTGCTGCGATATTCCCTCCCGCTCACCTATGAACTTGATTTTACTGTTTCCCGCTTTGGACATATCGCTTTTTGCCTCAAGAAGATAGTCCATAAACAGATTCATCAGTGCGTCTACCTCTTCCTTAGGTCTTTTCCAGTTTTCGGTAGAGAAGGCATAGAATGTAACATATTCAATACCGAGTCTTTCACATTCCTTACTGATTGTACGAAAAACATTGGCACCTGCCTTATGACCCGCAGAGCGCGGCAGGGCGCGCTTTTTAGCCCATCTTCCGTTACCGTCCATGATAATGCCAAGATGTTTTGGGAGTACGGAAAACGCAGACTGTTCATTTAATTTTTTTGAGAAAAGCGCCATTTAGTCGATCCTCCTTAATACAGTTACAGGGCGACAGGCAAAACTGTCGCCCTGATATCGGCATTGACTGTCAGATAGAAAGAATTTCCTCTTCCTTTTTTTTGGTGATTACTTCGGATTGCCTGATGTAGTCATCTGTAATCTCCTGAAGTTTTTTCTCGCCGTCCTTCTGGTCATCCTCGGTTATCTGATTATCCTTTTTCATTTTTTTAATTTCATCCATAGCATCGCGCCGTACATTGCGGATAGCAACCTTTGCCTCCTCACCGCGCTTTGAAATATCTTTCTGAAGTCCCTTACGGTGTTCTTCGGTAAGCTGAGGGAACGAAAGCCTTATCACCTTACCGTCGTTTTGCGGATTAATTCCTATATCGGCAACATTTATCGCCTTTTCTATTTCACGCAGAGTTGAAGTATCCCACGGCTGAATAACAAGAAGTCTTGCCTCAGGAACACTTATTGCCGCCATCTGATTTACAGGAGTCGGCACTCCGTAATAATCAACCATTACCTTATCCAGAATTGCGGGATTCGCTCTGCCCGCTCTTACGGCGGAAAAATCCCTTTCAAGCGAATTGAGGCATTTTTCCATCTTTTCTTTAGTCTTTGCAAAAACTGTTTCCATAAATAATACCCTCTCTTAGTTTCGTACTAATGTGCCTATTTTTTCTCCCTGAACAACTCTTACCATATTTTCAGGGTCGGTAAGATCAAATACAAGAATGGACAAATCATTATCCTTACAAAGCGAGAATGCCGTTGAATCCATCACCTTGATATCACGGGCAAGCACCTCTCTGAATTCAACCTCATCAAATTTTACGGCATCGGCAAATTTGTTTGGATCTTTATCGTAAACGCCGTCAACATTTGTCGCCTTAAGAAGAACATCAGCGTTGATTTCAACTGCTCTGAGCGCCGCGGCAGTATCGGTTGAGAAAAACGGAGAGCCTGTTCCGCAGCCGAAAATGACAATTCTGCCCTTTTCAAAATGCCTTATTGCTTTATTGCGGATATACGGCTCGGCTATCTGACGCATTTCAATAGCCGTCTGCACTCTTACAACAGCACCGAGCTGCTCAAGCGCGTCGCAAAGCGCAAGAGAATTCATTGCAGTCGCCAGCATGCCTATATGATCCGCCCGAGTACGATCCATATGCTCACTTGTTCTTCCTCTCCAGAAATTACCTCCGCCGACTACAATTCCGACTTCAACACCCAGATCGGCAATTTTTTTTACCGATTTACAGATGGTAAAAACTGTCTCATTATCAATACCTGTTCCCTTTTCGCCGGCAAGAACCTCGCCGCTGAGCTTTAATAATATTCGTTTATACTTTATGCCCATAGACAGACCTCCGAAGCAATCCTCTTTTGATATATAATAATATAAATTATGTTCAAAGTAAATAGATATAAGCAAAAATTTACAAATGAAATCCCATTTATATATAAAGCGGACAGAATTCCGTCGAACTCTGTCCGCTTAAAAAGTTTTTATTCTTCTCCCGCAGAAGTTTCCTCGTCGGGCTGCTGTTTCGTTGTTGAAAAAGGATTGGAAGCTGCAGCAAGTTTATGTGCCTTTGCAAGAACAGAATAATCTTTTGCGTTTATAAAACCGTCTCCTGTCATTTCAAACAGGTATCCGTTTTCTGTATCCTCATACCTAGTATTGATATAGGATACATCCCAAAGATTTAAAACAGAATCGGCTGTTCTCATTACATCATTACTGCATACAGTACACCTGTAATAGAGTAGACCGAGATTGCTTGTTCTTGAATAAATCAGTTTATGACCCGGGGCATCATATGTATTCGTTCTCTTAGTATTGCAAATCAAACAGGTATCTCTGGTGATTCGCGCTATCGTGCAGTTTCCTTCAGTAATAACTGAAGTTTCATACTGTCCCTCAATCCATTCGTCGTGGACGGTCGAGGAAGCTTTGGTCGATTTGCATCTCGTACACGACGGTGTTGCCAGACTGTGTCCCGGCTTATCCTCTAAGGCAACGATAATATCCTCATAATTATGACCGAGAGCTTCAATGACAATATCAAATTTCGTACCGCACACAGTGCACACAGACGATGCACTGCCTTCGGTTTCGCAATAAGGCTCCTGGTTAATTGAATAATTCGTCTCATCAATGGTATGACCGAGGGCGTTCACGACTTCTTTGGTAGAGGCTGCACACCTTGTGCACTTTTTAGTGTTATATCCGGCAGTAGTGCAGGTTGGTGCCTCACAGCTTTCCGGGACAAGCTGATAATCATGACCCAAAGCATCAATATTATCGCTCTTTGTAAGAGTACAGTTATGGCATGCGTAGTATATCTTACCTACCGCAGTACAGGAGGGATCCGTGCGTGATGTTTCATACCAGTCATGCTGACCGTTTGCGGGAATAGCTACAATTCTGCTTTCACCGCAGATATCACAGACATCTCTCTGTGAACCGTCTATAACGCATTTCGGCATAAAGAGCACAGTTGATGTATAATTTCCATCTATCCATTCAATATGCGTAGGCACTGAGGTCTGTGCATCACAGACAGAGCATACATAAATTTCATATGTATGACCGTCAACAGATGTGTTGTCCAGAGTATCCGTAAGTTCATTTTTATGACCGAGCGGTTCAATTGTCTGCGTAACGGTTTCACCGCACACAGTACACATTCCCGTTTTCGAGCCGCTTTCCGTACAGGTCGGATTCGTTACCGAAGTATAATTATCAATAGTATGTCTGCCGGCAGGAACAATATTTCTTGTTACCTTTGCGCAGCCCTCAACAGTACAGGTATAGGTTTCAATACCGGGTCGTGTACATGTAGCCGTATTTGTATATTCATAAAAGCCTTCAACATTGGCAACATGCTCAATTTCCGTCTTTTCTTCAGCGCAGACATCGCATCTTGACGAGGTGTAAATATGACCGTTTTGCTCTGTCTGATCATTTGTATCCGTTACGGACCAAGTATGACCGTTTGCAGGAAGCTCGGACTGTGATACATAAAATCCACAGTAATCGCATATCGTTGTGAGTACTCCCGGTGCAGTACAGGTAGGCGGTGTTGTGATTTCATCATGTGTTGTAATATGATTGCATTTATCGATTGAAACAAAAGTATAGTTCTTCGATGCATGGTCATTCACATAAGTCTCGGTTGTAGAACCTTTGTGACCGTAAAATACAACATTTTGGCTTGAACCGTCAAAAGGATCGTTTTCGGAAATACCGTTAAAGGTGCAGTTTGGGTTGTGAATGGTTACAGACATAATAAAGGTGCAATTTGCAAACGCTCTGATACCGATACTCGATATAGAATCCGGAAGCTCAACCCCTGTCATCTTACATCCGTAAAACGAATAATTATCAATACTTGTAATGGAAGATGAAAAATTAATTTTCTTCACGCCGGCATTATAGAACGCATACAATCCCGTTGAGGTCAGGCCACTGCCGAATGTAACTGTATCAAGCGATGTACATTCTGTGAACGCATTTCTCCCCAGGTTTGTCAGTGAATCGGGGAATTTTATGAATTTAAGCGATGTGCAGCCCGAAAATGCAAAATTTTCTATAGAGGTGAGTGAATCCGGCAGAACAATATTTTCAAGAGCGGTACACTCTCTGAAAGCACCGCGGTTGTCGGCGTTTGTCAGACCGCTGCCTCCTATTACCTTAAGCGTGCTCGGAAGCTTGACGGATTGAAGAGCGGTACAGTTATAGAAATTATACTCGCCTATTTCCGTAATACCCTCATTGATGACAATTTTGGTAATATCAGGCTTGTAATCAAGCCATGGTGCCTTATTTTTTAAAGAACCTAAAGCAATTTCGCCGCAATCCTTAATAGCACCTGTTCCCGTAAATGTAAGCGTCGTGGTTGAGGCATCATAAGACCATGTTACATCATCGCCCCACTGTCCGCTTGTAGCGGCATTTGCGAAAGAAATATTAAAACAAAGCAGTGTTGTAACTATTAATGCAAGGGCAAGAATGAACGAAGTTATCCTCTTCAATTTAATCACTCCCTAAAAAATATTATAACACAATTTAAATATAACACAATTATACATTTTTTGCAATATGCTTTATCTGTTTTACTTTTTCGCTTCTTAAAAACTTATTATTTATGCAATAGATTGTAAATTTTTTTACGAAGTCGTATAATAAATGTAAAGTTCGGATAAATATGGACAAGGAAATTATATTTTATGGAAACAATCAAAAGTATTACAGATTTTATATTTGTCAGTGACGAACCGCAAAGGGCAGATGCCATAATGGTTGTCGGTGGTTCCTTTCCCGAAGCGGCGGAGCTCGCCGCAGATTTGTGGAAAAAATCATATGCGCCTTACATTTTTATAGGAGGCGGTGTGAGCATAAAAACCGGAAAATTCCCGGGACCTAAAACAAAACGGAATATTTACTGCGGCAATTATAAAACCGAATATGATTTTTACAGAGATATTCTGATAAAAAACGGCGTGGATGACAGTGCCATTTTCGGAGAAAACCGCTCATCTTACACAAAGCAGAACGCAGCGTTTGCAAAAATAGCAGTTGATGAAAATTGCGTATCCATTAAAAAAGCGATCTTGATATGCAAGTCCTTTCATGCAAGGCGGTGTCTTATGTTTTATCAATTGTATTTTCCTGATGTTAATTTCTTTGTTGTAACTTTTGACGGTTTCGGCATTTCAAAAGAAAACTGGTACAAAAATGAATATTCGATAAAGAGAGTCATCGGCGAGCTAAAAAGATGTGCAGAGCAACTATCTGCCGACGAAATAAAAGCGTTATCCAATTCTAAAACCAGCGAATAAGCAAAATTCTATTACAATAATTCCGAACGCGCCTATACCAAACAGACCTAACCATATCGGCAAAGCGTTCTGATATGCTTTGAAAACAAGCTGCTAATGGAGCACAGAGCCGACAGTAACACATGGGCAATTATCGGCGGGCCTTTGCCTAGCAGACACACACACAGGCAAATCATTGACGATTATCCGGAGCAAAACCGCCCGTCAAATAAAGTGATTGAATCAAAACATACAGATTCATAATGAAAACGACTGCAAGTTTATCATTTCAGATAACATGCAGTCGTTTTTTATTCGGGCTGTTTTTTTACAGCCTCGGTATTTATAATCTTTAATTTTCTTTTGGTTATATATCGGTCATACATACCAACTAACGGATAATAGGCAACAGAAATTAAAACTGTAATGACAACCTGAACCCAAAGCTTATTCAGATAATCATATGTATTTGTCCACTGCGCAAACTTTGGAATCATTTCTCGGCAAATATAGTAATGCGTCAAAAAAATAATTATTGAATGCTTTCCAAACCGTTCAAAAAATTTGCTGATTTTTGTGTCCTTTATTAAAGATGAAAACAAAATGACCGCATCTGTTCCCAGCAGCCCTGACAAAACAAAAAGCAAGAAAATTTTACCGTAATACAAATCGGCAATAGATGTCCATCCGTTATACTTGGATAGAAGAATGATGATTGCTGTCTCCGACAGAACGATCAGAAATTTCAAAAAACAGTTTCTATTACATGCACTACATGCACGGCTAAAATCCATTTTTTTAACTGAACACCTGCCCAGAAAAAAGGATAGGCAGGAATAATACAGAGCGGTGTATAACCCAACTGCTGCGAACCTAATTTAAAAATACACAATAACAAACATACAATCGCGACAATTAAATGAATGGCTTTATTCTTATAAGTAAAGGCCTGAATAACAGTACAGAGGAACAATGTAGGCAAAAACCAGATAGGCTTATTAATCATCATGCCATCGTGAATAAGCAGCGTTGATATCCAGACCTTAATAGCGGGAAAAGGCTGATTTCTTATCACCACAGTTACAAGTCTGATAATCATATCAACAGTTAAAACAACATACGCAGGCAAAATCATTTTTCTTAATCCTCTTTTAAAGGTGATACCCCCCCCCCGCGTTTTAAAGAGGTATCCTGAAATAAAGAAAAACAGCGGCATATGGAAAGAATAGACAATATCTCTTGCAAACTGACCTGAACAGGTCAGATGTCCGAATATAACCAAAATAATTCCTATTCCTTTGGCAATGTCCAAAACTGCATTTCTTGTATTCTTATTTAATACTTCCATATTTTTAAATTTCCATCAAAATAAAGTTATACCGCATGAGCAATATACTTGACCATGCGGTATATTAAAAAGCTAAATTAATATTGAGATTACTCAGCGATTGCTGTTACAACGCCTGAACCAACTGTTCTGCCGCCCTCACGGATAGCAAAACGAAGTCCCTCTTCAATAGCAATAGGAGTAATGAGTTCAACATTCATTACAACATTATCACCAGGCATACACATCTCTGTTCCTTCAGGAAGTGTAATAACACCTGTTACATCAGTTGTTCTGAAATAGAACTGAGGACGATAGTTATTGAAGAAAGGAGTATGACGGCCACCCTCGTCCTTTGAAAGAACATATACCTGACCGGTAAACTTTGTATGAGGATGAATGGAGCCGGGAGCAGCAAGTACCTGTCCGCGCTCGATATCAGATCTCTGAACACCACGAAGGAGACAACCGATATTGTCGCCGGCCTCAGCGTAATCCAGAATCTTTCTGAACATCTCAATACCTGTGCAGACTGTTGAGTCAATTTCGTCTTTAAGACCAACGATTTCAACTGTATCATTTGTCTTAAGCTGACCACGCTCTACTCTTCCCGTAGCAACTGTACCACGACCTGTGATTGTGAATACATCCTCAACAGGCATAAGGAAAGGAAGATCTGACTTACGGTCAGGAGTAGGGATATAGCTGTCAACAGCATCCATAAGCTCCTGAATGCAAGCGCATGCAGGATCATCATTTGATTCAGCCTCAAGAGCTTTAAGAGCGGAACCTTTGATGATAGGAGTATCATCGCCAGGGAATTCATACTCATCAAGAGTCTCACGGATTTCCATTTCAACAAGCTCAAGGAGTTCTTCATCGTCAACCTGATCAGTCTTGTTCATAAATACGATGATATAAGGAACGCCAACCTGACGAGCAAGAAGAAGGTGCTCTTTTGTCTGAGCCATAGGACCGTCTGTTGAAGCGATTACGAGGATAGCACCATCCATCTGAGCGGCACCTGTGATCATGTTCTTAATATAGTCGGCATGACCCGGGCAGTCAACATGCGCATAGTGACGATTGTCTGTTTCATACTCAACATGAGCTGTGTTAATTGTGATACCACGCTCTCTCTCTTCAGGAGCCTTATCTATATCAGCATAGTCCTCAAACTTTGCGTAGCCCTTATTGGAGAGATATTTTGTGATAGCAGCCGTAAGTGTTGTTTTACCGTGGTCAACATGGCCGATTGTACCAATGTTAACATGTGGTTTGGTTCTTTCGAATTTTTCTTTTGCCATTTGGATTTCCTCCTTAAAATTTACAATAGTTAAAAATTGTCATTGCTATTTTATCAAATGCATATAAAAATATCAAGACCTTTTTCAATAATATAGAATTAAATCAGTCTTTTTTAGCTCTTTCGCTTATGATCGACTCGGAAATTGACTTCGGAACAGGCTCATAGCCATCCGGTTCCATTGTATACTGACCGCGTCCCTGTGTTTTAGAGCGAAGGTCATTTACATAACCGAACATTTCCGAAAGAGGTACTCTTGCGTTAACCTGCTTTGCGCCTGCTCTGTCCTCCATGCCCTGAATCTGTCCGCGGCGTGAGTTGAGATCGCCGATTACATCACCCATATAATCTTCGGGAACAATAACAACAACCTTCATCATAGGCTCAAGAATAATCGGGTTTGCACCCTTTGCGGCATCTTTGAATGCCATTGAGCCTGCAATTTTAAATGCCATTTCTGACGAGTCAACCTCATGATAGGAGCCGTCATAGAGTTCTACCTTAACATCAACTACATTGTAGCCGGCAAGAATACCGCCCTTCATAGCGCCCTGTATACCGGCGTCAACAGCAGGAATATATTCCTTTGGAATAGCACCGCCGACAATCTGGTTAACAAACTCATAGCCTTTACCGATGCCGTTTTCATCAAGGTTAGGCATAATGCGGATTTTAACATGTCCGTACTGACCGCTACCGCCGGACTGTCTCTTATATTTAAGATCTGACTGTCCGTTGCCTTGAATCGTCTCTTTATAAGCAACCTGAGGAGCACCGACATTTGCCTCCACCTTAAATTCTCTTAAAAGACGGTCAACAATAATCTCAAGGTGAAGTTCACCCATACCGGCGATAATAGTCTGTCCTGTTTCTTCATCTGTATAAGCCTTAAATGTGGGGTCTTCCTCCGCAAGCTTTGAAAGGGCAATACCCATTTTTTCCTGACCGGCTTTCGTCTTAGGCTCAATAGCGACACGGATAACAGGATCCGGGAAATTCATGGATTCGAGGACAATGGGATGTGCCTCATCGCAGAGCGTATCACCTGTTGTTGTATTCTTAAGACCTACAGCAGCAGCAATATCACCTGCATAGCAGCAAGGGATATCCTCTCTGTGGTTGGCGTGCATTTGAAGTATGCGGCCCATTCTCTCTTTTTGTTCCTTAACGGAATTGTAGCATGGTGTACCTGCTTCAATAACACCTGAGTATACGCGGAAAAAGCAGATTTTTCCTACAAACGGATCTGTCGCAATTTTGAAAGCAAGCGCCGCAAAAGGCTCGTCATCAGATGAATGGCGGAATTCCTCCTCATCTGTATCAGGATTTGTACCTTTGATGGATTCAACATCAGTAGGAGCAGGCATATAGTCAACAACTGCATCAAGCAGAGGCTGAACACCCATATTGCGGTAAGCAGTGCCGCAGCAAACAGGTACCATTTCGCCTGCAATCGTTGAGGAACGGATAATCTTCTTTATTTCCTCAACGGTAACAGCATCCTCGCCCTCTTCAAAATACTTTTCCATAAGAGCTTCATCCTGCTCAACAATATGCTCAATGAGCTCTGTTCTGTACTGAGCAGCAATTTCCTGCATATCCTCCGGAATATCTGTTACCTCAAATTTCATACCCTTTTCTTTATCGGGGTCAATATAAATAATGGCATGATTTTCTACAAGGTCAACAATGCCCTTAAAGGTATCCTCACTGCCAATCGGAAGCTGAATAGGAAGAGCATTGCACTTGAAACGATCCTTAACCATTCCCAGCGCCCTGTAAAAATCCGCACCCATAATGTCCATTTTATTAACGAAAATCATTCTGGGTACATTATATTCGTCAGCCTGACGCCATACCGTTTCAGACTGTGGCTCAACACCGCCTTTTGCACAAAGCACAGTTACCGAGCCGTCAAGCACACGAAGGGAACGCTGAACCTCTACCGTGAAGTCAACATGTCCGGGTGTGTCAATAATATTGATTCTATGGTCTTTCCAAAAACAAGTAGTTGCAGCAGATGTAATTGTAATTCCACGCTCCTGCTCCTGCTCCATCCAGTCCATTGTTGCAGCACCATCGTGAGTTTCACCAATCTTGTGATTGATACCTGTATAATACAGAATACGCTCGGTTGTAGTTGTTTTTCCTGCATCAATATGAGCCATAATACCAATATTTCTTGTCATTTCAAGAGATACTTTTCTTGGCATAATATCCTCCTATTAATATCTGAAATGAGCAAATGCTTTGTTTGCTTCTGCCATCTTGTGTGTATCGTCGCACTTTTTAACCGCTCCGCCTGTTTTATTAACAGCATCCATTATCTCGGCAGCAAGGCGTTCTTTCATAGTTCTCTCTGAACGCTGGCGGGCATAAAGAGTAATCCAGCGCAGACCGAGTGTCTGGCGCCTTTCGGGACGAACTTCAAGAGGTACCTGGTAAGTTGCGCCGCCTATACGGCGTGCTTTTACCTCAAGGACAGGCATTACATTTTCCATTGCGGCTTCAAATGTTTCCAATGGATCATTGCCCGTTTTTTCTTTAACAATATCAAATGCGCCGTAAACGATTCTCTGAGCAACACCCTTTTTGCCGTTGAGCATAATGTTGTTGATCAGTCTTGTAACAAGCTTTGAGTTGTACAAGGGATCGGGTAATACGTCGCGCTTAGCGATTTGGCCTCTTCTTGGCATCTTCGCTTCCCTCCTTCATAATTATTAATGAGTTCATAGGTACTCGGTTTTCCCGTGGAGTCAACAAAAGGTCATATACACTAATATATCAGGTATATAAACTATTGTTTTCCAAAAGGATAATTTAAGGCTTACTTCTTTGCAGCCTTAGGCCTTTTAGCACCGTACTTTGAACGGCCTTGCATTCTTCCGTTAACACCCTGAGTATCCAGTGTGCCGCGAATGATGTGGTAACGAACACCGGGAAGGTCCTTAACACGGCCGCCGCGGATCATAACAACTGAGTGCTCCTGAAGGTTGTGGCCTACGCCCGGAATATAAGCTGAAACTTCAATTCCGTTTGTAAGACGAACTCTGGCAATCTTACGCAGTGCAGAGTTAGGCTTCTTGGGAGTAGCTGTTTTAACTGCTGTGCAAACGCCGCGCTTCTGAGGAGAATTATTGTCGTTGACAATATTCTTCTTAGTATTAAGGCTCTTGAGAAGTGCAGGTGCCTTTGCCTTTTTTTCTACGGTCTTACGACCTGTTCTGACAAGCTGATTAAAGGTTGGCAATAGTTTATATCTCCTTTCATAAATTTTATACGCATAATGCGCATAAATCATACATTGATAGAATGTCACAACGATTCAATGTATCATTTAAACGCACACCTTGGGGCAGATATGACCTCTGCCCCAAAATATTGTACATTTTAACAAAATGTGACATAAATATTTGTAAAAAACAACCAAATTTTTATCACACGAATTAGCATTATATCACTCGGATATAGTATTTGTCAAGAGTTCCTGCAATTGTTCGAGATTTAAAATTTCCTCACTGCCCTCAGCGGAAAAATAACTCGGAACAACATCAACCTTCCTGAACACATCCATACCGGTACCGGCAGGAACAAGCTTACCGATAATAACATTTTCTTTAAGACCGATAAGCGGATCACTCTTGCCCTTGATAGCTGCGTCAGTGAGCACTCTTGTTGTTTCCTGGAAGGAAGCCGCTGAAAGGAATGAATCTGTAGCAAGAGACGCTTTGGTGATACCCATAAGAATAGGTATATAGGTTGCGTGCCTGAGTTCTGTCTCCCCTGCCCTGATTCTTGCGTCAACAGCATCGTTTGCTTCGGAAACTGCCGCAACATCAACCATTGTGCCGGATACAAGATCTGTATCTCCCGCATCATCAACCGTGCACTTTTTGAGCATCTGACGAACAATAACCTCAATATGCTTATCGTTGATGTCAACACCCTGTGTACGGTAGGCAAACTGTACCTCTTTAATAAGATAATTATATACGGCCTCTTCACCGAGAATTGCAAGAACATCATGCGGATTTACGGCTCCGAGTGTAAGCTCTGTACCCTTTTGGATATGAGCACCCTCAACAATGTTATCACAAAGGCGGGCACCGTAAGGTATAAGATATTTTTTCTCCTCTGCCGTTTCACTGTTGAAAACAACAACATGGCGGCTCTTTTTGATTTCCTCAAATCGGATATCACCCTCAATTTCAGAGAGTATTGCAAGCTGTTTTGGCTTTCTTGCCTCAAAGAGTTCCTCAACACGGGGAAGACCTTGTGTGATATCTGCGCCGCCCGCAACACCGCCGGTGTGGAAGGTTCTCATCGTAAGCTGTGTACCCGGCTCACCGATGGATTGAGCGGCAATAATGCCTACTGCTTCTCCTACCTGGACAGGCTCATTGAAAGCAAGATTTGAACCGTAGCACTTGCGGCATACGCCATGGCGTGACTTACAGGTAATAAGAGAACGGATTTTAACAGCCTCAATACCCGCGTCAACAATGCGTTTCGCATCATCTGCGGTAATCATCACATCAGGCTGCATAATAACCTCGCCCGTGTTCGGATCAACAACAGGATCAACTACATATCTTCCGGTAAGTCTTTCTTCAAGCGGTTCAAGCACACGGTTGCCGTCCATAATTTTTGTAACGACAATACCGTCATGACAGCCGCAGTCGTCATCACGAATAATAACATCCTGAGATACATCAACAAGTCGTCTTGTAAGATAACCTGAGTCGGCTGTACGAAGCGCCGTATCCGCAAGACCTTTACGGGCACCACGGGAGGAAATGAAGTATTCGAGAATATTAAGACCTTCACGGTAATTTGCACGGATGGGAACCTCAATCGTCTTACCTGCGGTGTTTGCAATAAGACCTCTCATACCTGCAAGCTGGCGAAGCTGTGAGGTACTGCCGCGAGCACCAGAGTCAACCATCATATGAATCGGGTTATGTGCTCCGTCAAAGTTGCTTGTGAGCTCGTTTGAAACCTTATTGGTACAATCCTCCCACGCTTTGATAACTGCTGCCGAGCGCTCGTCGTTAGTAATAAGACCATAATTATAATTGTATGTGATTTCGTCAACCTTTTTCTCTGCTTCGGCAAGAAAATCCTTTTTCTTTTCAGGAATAAGCGCATCGATAACCGCAACCGTCGTTCCCGAAACGGTAGAATATTTATAGCCCTGCGCCTTGAGAGCGTCGAGTACCTTTGATGCAACGGAAACACCATGAACATTTATGCACTTTTCCACTATCTGTCCCAATTGCTTTTTCTTAACAACAAAAGAAACCTCAAGATCAAACGCGCTGTCGGGATTTGTTCTGTCAACAAAGCCGAGATCCTGCGGAACGGGCTTGTTGAAGATTACTTTACCGATTGTTGTCTTGACAAGCTTTGATTGACTTACGCCGTCAACCTCTTTTGTGAAACGGATAAGACATTCTGAATGAAGACCGAGAGAGCCCTCCTGATATGCCATCATGGCCTCGTCTTCATCACGGTAAATGTTATACTTGGTAATTTCTTCGCCGTTTATAACTTCTGTGCGTGGGCAGCCGGGTTCACCTTCCTTGACCATTGTGAGATAGTAAGAACCGATAACCATATCCTGTGTAGGCACTGCAACGGGCTTA
>CANQZA010000056.1 GCA_947628175.1 uncultured Clostridia bacterium
ATTCATTGATTTCACCTCCTCTGTGTGGTGATTTGCAGGTCAGCAGGCTTTGAGATACCCATGATAACCGGAGCATCCGCTACCTCGCTATTAGAATCTCTCCGGGGCAGACCAATGCGACATCCCCCACTGCTAAGGGGGCGATCTGACATCCCGGCAAACAGCTAATGAGTTTGCAGCTAACTTCCGGCTCAGGGGAACGGACTTTCCATGAAGCAGCCTTTAGGCTCAACCAGGATGCGGAGAACTTGACCCTGCTATCCTACAGCTATTGTATCACGGGTATGTCAAAGCCTGTTGATCTGAATTCAAGTGAATTAAGCAGATTCACTTAAAACTTTCTGCAAATCTTATTATACGAGGAGGTATTATATGGCTATACCAAAATCAAAAAGAGAAGCAAATAACAAATGGGATAAAGAAAATATGATTACTTTAGGCTGTAAAGTAAAACGATACGAAGGAGAAATATTTAAAGAATATGCACTTCAACAAGGCAAAAAAGCAAACAGTTTATTAAAAGAATTTGTTCTAAAATGTAATAATGAATATTTAAAATCAAAAGAAGAAAATTTTTCAAACAATTAGAAACATTTTTGAGAAATTCAAGAAGCAACAATTAAAATTGAGGTGTAAATTATGCCATTGGAGTACAAATTAAACATGCAAGTTATCATTACGAAGGTTACAACACTTATTCAATTGAAAATATGAACAAGGAAGATTAAAATGCCAATATAATATTCCGCCACACATATATATGATAATTGTAAGAAAGAATTTGAATGGACTTATTATCATCTAATCAGAACAAAGCTATCAGAGACACTTTATGTTAATGAGGTACCTCCGACAAATAAAACACTTTATAGATTAAACCTCACCTCACATTCCCATTGTTATTCCGTTATCTTCATCAAGATTTTCTGATTCATTTTCAACCTCTGACTCCGACAACTTTTCTGCTTCCATCTCATCCTGCGTGAGCTTTCTGAATGAATCCTCGCCGGGAACTACTCCAAGTGAACGACCGTTATCCCACTCAGGGAATATCGTTCCCATTGAATCAACAAATTTAACTGATCCTCTTGTACCTGCCGGAACAGGTGCGTAAGGGTCCTTCATATTAATAAGCTCAATTCTTGTACCCGGCGGATACAATTTCTTTGTGCTTTCAGCTATTCTGCGCTGTCTTTCATATTCGTTCAAGTTATAACATCTCCTTAAATTTTGTTCAATAATTGCATTTCATGTGAGTAGGACTCCTGATTTTTATTATCATAAAATCAACCGACCTCTTTCTTGTTTCTGTCTGTGTTAAGTTTTTTGTTGTCAGAGAAATGTGCGTTCTCATTTTCACCAGACTCATCATTACGCCTGTCAAAATTAGGCTTCTGCCGCATCTCTCTTTCAAACTTCCTAAGTTCAGGCGTGTCGGTAAAATACATATCAATCATTCCTTTCAGTTTTTTTGCAAAATAAAAAAGCAACCGTTCTAATCAAAAAATTAAAACGATTGCCAATAAAAAAGAGCCAACTTTATATTTCTGTAAAATCGACTCCAAAAAACAATATTAAATTGTATGGGCAATAGGAAAAATGCGATTTTCAGCGGTTCAAATCCTGAATGTCAGTAAAAATCCGCTTTGACATCTATTTTTTATCTGTCCAAAAATGCGCTTCTAAAAACGCAAAAAAGCCCGATAAAATCGAGCTTTTTCGGGGTGACATCTTTTTGTTACCCTCTTATGTCGGTTCTGATTGAAAAAGATTTTTTGAGCGATTTTTTATATAGACTTGAACTCTCGGATTTTATCTTCGTCTTTACTAATAGCTTCGGCTTTTGTTTAATTCACCATTAAGAGTTTATTCAACTTATCTCATCTGTATGTCAACACAACAAAAAATAATTTTTCAAAATCGGAATCCTCAAACTATCAACAGCTAGGATAACCTGTGATTTGTGTTTTTATGTAATGAAGTTGCATAACAAAGACAGCTTCATTATAAGTACAATGGAAAGGTTAACATTCTATGATTGTTGCAACGCCTGGTGTCTTTAACAACTCAAAGAATTCGTTAATTTGATTATGTGATTGCTTAGGATATTTACTTGTATGGCGATACTTGCAAAATGTAAATAATATCTCCTTTTTGGCACGGGAAAGAGCCACAAAGAAAGTGCATCTATCTTCTTCAGGCTGATTCTTAAAACTCCAAAACGCAGAATCTTCAAGCCCAACAAAATATACTGCATCATACTCTAATCCTTTGCTTTTGTGGATCGTCATAATAGGAACCGAATGTAAGCCCTCAAAGTTTTCTATAGCAAGCATCCAATCCATCTGTGTAGTTTCAAGTTCGAGCCACATATAATTCAGGAACTTATTTAATATGTCATATAGATATTTTCCCTGGCTATATGTTGGAAAGAAAGCTTTTATACGTTTAATTCCCCAGAATTTTATTGCGTGCTTCAGCAATACATAAAAATCTTTCTTACATGCGATACTTTTCATCATAATACTTAGCTGTTCTATCTCTGCGTCAAGATTCTCTTGCATTCTAAAATAATCGGCATTTGATTGCAAAGAATTTATACTCAATATTTCAGCCGTCGTTGACACAATGAATTCCCAGTCGTCAGGGCGTTTTCTGTCAACAGCTAAACGTAACAATGTAATTAACATGCCTACAAATGGCTCTTTGATTAAGTCTTGATAGTCATTTTCAATACGGGCACAAATCTGATGGTTATTAAGTTCAGCTATGATTTTGGGAGCATATTCTTGAGGCTTCTGTTTACAGAGGATGCATAACTTGTTAGGCTCAATTCCTGACGAAATTTGTTCTGCTATTATTTTTGCTTCAACATCCTCGTCTTCAGCTATGAACAATGTTATCGTACCGTCATCTGGAGCCCATTTATCAGAAACACATACAGTACTATCGTTTTCGTTTAGTGAGGCATACATCTTTCTCTGCAAATCGACAAGTCTTGGTGCAGATCGATGATTAATTATTAGTCTTTTAGTCTCTGATTTAAACTCTGTTTGAAAATCACTAAAAATGGTTTTTCGTGCTCCAGCCCATACCATAATGCGTTGTTTATTGTCACCAACTGCTGTCATTATTGAGTCCGAATTCAAGAAACACTGTTTTACAAGTTTGTATTGTAAATCTGTAGTATCCTGAAACTCATCTAAAAAGACATTTTTATAGGTAAGTTGTAAACCTATCTTAATTTTTGGATTTATTCTGATAATGAATTCTGCAAGAATACATATCATCTTAAAGGACAAAGACGATTTATAATCATCAAACCCTTTAAGTAGTAATTTCCACACAGCTTCTCCCAAAGTGTTTTGAGAAAAAGGTAATTCAACAGAGTCAAGAACACGTTCATAATATGATCTTAACTTATAGACTGATAAGTTAAGAGGATTGTTGTACCCAGCTTTTTTAAATGCAGCATCAATGATATCTACATCATTAACTAAATAAGCAGCATTCGGCCTTAAATGCTCTGGAAGAGCGAAACGAAAATGATCCAGAATGCTTTTAGAAAATGCATCGTAAGTCATTGACACAAACCGAGTTTCGATTTCTTTTCCACATCTCTTTATTACTCTCTTCTTTAGATTATCAGCAGCATCGTTTTAAAACTAATTGCCAATATCTTTTGAGGATCTTTACAGATATTCGTTTGAAATAAATAGCTTGCTTTTTGTGCCAACAATTCAGTTTTTCCGGCACCGGGCCCGGCAATAACGAGAACATTTCTATTCGTTCTGACTGCAGCATTCGCATTATCTTCTAAAACAATGCCATCACAGGGTATCCACTTTTCCGGTGCAATAATTTTCATGGGGATTCTCCTTCAACGCTTTTTCTGCAGCAGAAATTAACTTTTCGAACACTGTAGGCATGGATGAAGTTAACATTTCATCATTAATTTTTGAAAACGCTTCGATGTGAGTTGAGGGTTTTCCTCTGTTAAGGAAGAAATAGGTATACCACACCATTAACTTCTTTTGTTCCTCAGAATATGTTTTTCCGTCGCCGCCGCAATCTTTCAATGTGTGCCGTACATCATCTGCAACACGTGTGATATATTCTGGATAAGACATTCCAGAATCCTCAATATTTTTAATGAATTTCTGGCGTTTTTGGCCGTTTTCTTCAATCATCAGTCGAGGGCCTTCTTTTTCATCCAGCAGACCTTTATAAACATCTCCAAAATGCTCCAACATCAAAAAATCAATGTCCAAGGGAGATGAAAAGAAAACATTGTATTTCTCTAACATGTCTAACCAGTTTTGTAAAGCTTTAGTGTCATTAACATCCCAATCGTGCATTCCTTCAAAATCTTTATCAGATAAAATACCATCAGCCGTTTGCAGTAATTTGTTTTTATCATAGCCATTTATAATTAACTGCTTGAGAACATATTTAACGCGACTCCAACCGCCGCCTTCTCTCTCTTTATCCAAATCCAGTAGTGTAATATACGGAATATGAAGGTCATTAAGCAATCTCCAAAAATGATTTACATGTCTTCCACCCAGCGGAACAATTGAAATTCCACTTGTATCTACATTTCCGTTTTTCGCATTCCATATTTTGGGTAAAATAATTTCTTCGCTATCACCTTCCCCTAAAATTACAAGCTTAGCAAAATATAGTTCAGGGTAAGCTTTTACTGCTTCTTTGATGAATTTATATTGATCAGCTAATTTCTCTTCGTCAGGTAGAGTGATTGAGCGAACTTTGGTAGTGCAATCATCCACATCAAGACGGAAATATCTTAAATTTTCGGGTTCAAATCTCTTAACAATGGCAGTAGAATGGGATGTTAATACCGTCTGAGCATTGCTCTTTGATGCAATTTTTTCCAAATTTGAAACCAGTTGTCCAATCTGATGAGGGGCAATATGGTTTTCAGGTTCTTCTAATGCAATAATTGTTAAAATAGGTGGCTTGTGACTAAACGAAACATGCTCAGGATCTGTGGCTATTTCTTTTTGAATTTTTGATTCGACATCAAGAATACTATCAACAAGAGAAATATAAAACAGAGAACGCAAACCATCACTCATGTCATCAATTGTGCATTCTTTTCCTGTTATTGTGGGCAAAAATACAACTTCTGATTTTTTGATAGAAGAATCAATGTCAGTGCTATTAAAACGCAACTGAGCATTTGAATATCGTGCATCCGAATCGTATGATTCCCACTGCGTATGTATGGATGTGCCAAGAATTGATACACCTTTTTCCTCTAAAAATTGATTATTTAGTTCCTGAATTTTTGTTTTAATCTTTTCCTGCGTGGTGCTACTCCAATTAATGCTGTTCATAATCTGATGCATCATTGTACCTGAAACATTTTTTAATTGCTTGGAAGGCTCTCTGATAGCAGGTACATATAATACTCTAATACGATCCAAGTCTTTTCTGCTTGCGGGACGCTTAAACTCTTCCGTGATTTTCTCGCCCTCAGGACAAATAATGTAATAAAGTTTACTTTCAATTGCACCGTCCACGTTACTGCTTTTTTCCCAATTTGCTTCTAAACGGATGCGCAAATATGGTGTTCCATCCGGGCTATCAACGACAAAACTTTTGAAAAAAGTCGGGACAGAATAAACTCCTTCTTCTCCATTCTCTAATTCATCAAAAGTAAATACCGCTTCAATATACAGATCTTGTGCTTCCAAGTTTTCTGGTTTTGTATCCTTGGGAAGATGAAAGTCGCTTCGTTTCAAGACGCGATCAGCACTATTATCCGAAAACAGACAATTCAACGCTAATAATGCTGCAGTCTTTCCCGAGCTATTATTACCAATAAACGCTGTAATGTTGTCAATTGGAATTATTTGTTCATTGTTGCCAAAACAGCGATAGTTATGTATTTTAAGTTTTGATAGTTTCATACCATATCTCCATATCTCATAATTTCAGGTATATAATCGCTACTCACTCAAACAGAATACTGTGCAATTATAAAACCGTTTTATTTACAATCATATGATAACCCATCTGACACACACCAGATATTCGGTCACATTGTCTAAGAAAGTTATATTTTGGACTGTTTTATCCAGGAAAAATGAAAATTATCACTATCTTGAGGTTTAATGCATGCTTCATATTTCTTATCAAACGATTCAGTAATTACTCCTAAAGCAAATTCTTCTATTGCTTTCTTATTATATCATTCAAAGAATTCCGTTTTACCACCTTGTTTTTAATTATAACATAATGTTTACACCAATAAATCTTTATTATCAAAATTATTAGGCGAAATAATACTGTATGCCGTTATTTTTAAATCCGGATACATTTCTTTTAGTTCTTTGTAACAGCAAATTTTATAATCAGTATTTTCAGTGAAATTTTGAGAACTACTTATAATTTTAAAAAGCTCTATCCCACTTGCAGTTAGAAAATAGGGTTCAATACACAAATTATTATCTTTCGATTCATCTGCAATAATAAAACAGATTATTCTTTCATCGTGAATTGTCAGGATGTTATTTGTTTTAAAATCTGTTGAAAGAGCGTTATCAACAGATAATAATCCACATTCAACCATAGGAATAATATGTGTTGAATATTTCATACTCGTATTTTTTATACATTCCCGACTTTTATCATTCGTACCATCATATTCCTGAAATCCATTATTAAAAATAAAAGTACAGTCACCGCTTTCAACTACATAGCTGCATAGTTCGTTAAATATTTCCGCTTCTCGCTGAGATAAATTTCTGATAATATCAAGAGTTCTTAAAGAACATATGCCAGGCTGTTTCATTTCTCCGGCTAATACCTTACCCCATAATTTTTGCAACTCTTCATTGCTTATATTACCTACTGCATCAAAAAATCTCATAACCCAGTCAAAATCAACCGATTCATCTGAAATCTCGTCATTAATATCAGAGAGTTCCTCTGTGGCAAAGTTTACGGTATGTACAAAATTTTTAAGCTTTGTAATTTCATAAAGTGTAAAAGTCTGATTTTCAAACAATTCTTTATTTTTTTGATTTCGATAAAATTCAACATCAACTTCCGCTTTGCCTTTTTTTAATGTCAGTGAAGGAGTATATAGCGTTTTGATTATATCTGTGGCACAGTCAAAGAGTTTTACTATAACGGGAGATGATGCAATTACCGGTGCAACATTATTTATTATCTCAATTAATCCATTTTGATCAAACATATAATACCTCCAGTTGCAGTAAATTTATCTATCACATAAATTTTACCAATTATGATTAGTAGTGTCAATAAAAATCACTTAAGCTATTTCAAAATTAATGAATAATTTTTGATTATCCAAGCTCCTGCTCTACCTCATAACCGCCTGTGAAGATAACCTTTATCCTCTCCTTTGACTCAACTACTACGGTGTCAAGTATCTGTCTGACCAAGGTGTCGTTATAAGTCATCGGGTGGTTTTTCAAGCCGTCAAGTATGAGGTATATCTGCTCAAGTCTTGACTGTGCATTTTCTCGTTTTATGTGTTCATTCTTGATTTCTTCAACCTGTGCCTGAAGCGAAAGCTTTTTGCTAATAATCTCTATAAGCTGATTTTCTATACTTTCTATATCTTCAGTGTCGGCTGTCATTTTATTAAACAGCTCATTGTATTTCTCATCAAGCTTTGCAATTTCAATCAGAAGTTCAAGACTGTTATCTTCAACTTCATCAGCTTGGATTCCTATACTTATATGCTCTTTAAGGATTGACAGCACATCTGCGCTTTGCTGTGCATTGTTCATTATGGCTGTAACGATTGCGTTTTGCAATACGCTTTCTTCAATAGTAGGGGAGTGATGACAGTATTTTTTGCCGTAGTCAAGTCGGTTAATGCATCTCCACACGATTTTCTTCTCACCGCTTGCAGTCCAAGTGCATCTGCGATAGGGGGTACTGCATTCTCCGCATATAAGAAGCTCTGTAAGTGCATATTTACTTGAATACTTGCCCTGCTCTGTCTTTGTGCCGACCTGTTTAACCTTTCTTTTGCTCGTCCGTCTTGCAAGCTCTTCCTGAACTCTGTTGAAGGTGTCCGTGTCAATTATAGCCGGGTGGTTGTTCTCAACATAGTACATAGGTCTTTCGCCGTTGTTCTTCTTTACCTTTTTTGAAATACAATCAGATATGTATGTTTTGTTGAGAAGTGCATCACCCTTACCGATATTTCCAAAAAACTGCAAAAGCTTAAAGACGAGCATAGAAAAATCATTTCCGAGGACAAAAACGGAGAATTACTTGAAAAGCTGAATTACCTCAATGAAGTCATAACCGATTATGTCGATGACCTGACATTTCACAAGGATATTTTTCAGGATATAGTTGAGAGTATAACTGTATATGGAAATGACACATTGAAATTCAGGCTCACAGGCGGTCTTGAACTAACAGAGAAAATATACAGACGAGAAAGGAGTACCGCAGTATGAAAATAAGAAACATCTGCTACGGCTATCATTATGCTGACGGCAAGATAGCTGTAGATGAAAATGAAGCAGATATCGTTTCGGATATTTTCAAAAGCTATCTCGGCGGTATGTCACTTCAGCAAATATCACAGCAGCTTGTCAAAAATCGGGTTGAGTTTATCAGCGGTATTGTCAACTGGAACAAATCCAAAGTCAAGAGAATACTTGAAAATAACTGCTATATCGGAGCAGACAATTATCCGCCGATTGTTGACAAGAGAAAATTTCTTGCTGTTCAGAATATAAAGAGCAACAAGAATACTCAGAAATCAACAGACAGAACAAGCGATATTTACAGGATAACAAGCCTTGTGAGGTATCACGAAAACGGTTGTCCTATGAAACGCATTTATGACGGAAGAAACCCTAAAAACACAAAGTGGCAATGCACAGGAACTGACTGCGACTTCAATTTCAGAATTCAGGATGATGAATTGTTGGACAGAATAGTTAATATTCTTAATCGTCTGATAAAGGCTCCCGAAATCATATCGTACAATTCAGAAACCTTTGAGCCGAGCAACAATGCAAAAAAATCCGAAAATATAATCTATCATCAGCTTGACAAGACAGTCATAAATGAAGATGAAGTTATCAGGCTGATATTTGAGAGTGCCTCAATAAAGTATTCCGAATTACAAAACACCGAATATATTCAAAAAAGCTGAAAGCAAAGTTTGAAAAAACAGATTTGCTTTCAGCTTTTTCTATGGAATTATTCAGTCAGACCGTAAACACCATTGAATTTCATACAGACCACACCATAAGCTTGCTTATGAAAAATAATCAAAGAGTAGGTGAATGTTAATATGACGGAAACATCTGTATTACCGCCTAAAAAGGTCAGAGTAATCGAATCGACCGTTAAGCCGAAAGCAACTACAAATTCATACAGGCAGTTGAGAGTGGCGGCGTATTGCCGTGTATCAACGCAGATGGAAGAACAGCTTAATAGCTACGAGGTTCAGAAAAATTACTACACCGAAAAAATAAACAGTGAACCCAAGTGGAAGCTCGTAGGAATTTTTGCAGACAAGGGCATAACAGGCACAAGCGTACTGAAGCGTGATGAGTTTCAAAAGATGATTCGTATGTGTAAGAGAAAACAAATTGATATGATAATCACAAAATCAATATCAAGATTTTCAAGAAATACAGTTGATTGTCTGAATTATGTAAGAATGCTCAGGCATCTTGATGTAGATGTATTCTTTGAAGAACAGGGAATACACAGCAAGGACACAGGCGCAGAATTTTACATTACAATCTACGGCAGTATAGCACAGAGCGAATCGGAAAATATCAGCGCCAATGTCCGCTGGGGCATACAGCAAAGAGCAAAAGAAGGCAAGGTGCATTTCGCCTACAGCAGATTTCTCGGATACAAAGAAGGTCCTGACGGAAAACCGATGATTGATGAGGAACAAGCCGACACGGTTAAATTCATATTCAATGAATACCTGTTACTGCGTCTTTTCACCTCTGTTTCTTTTTCGGGTAAAGGGAAGTGTTTCCGTAGTGTATTTTTTTTGCAGTACGGCGTCACCCATATATCTCTCATTATTGAGGATATAGTCTATCCCGTAAACATACCATGTTCGGATTGAGTCGGGATTTTCTTTGTTAAGTATATTGGCAATAGACTGTTTGCCGTAGCCTTGAAGATACAAGTCATAAATTCTTCTTACAACCTCGGCTTCATCTTCCTTAATTCTCAGTTCGCCGTTTATTATTCTGAAACCGTAGGCAGGGCAGGAGGTGTTGTATTGACCTGATTCCATTCGCTTTTTGTAGCTCCAGCGGACATTGTCGGAAATATTCTGCGACTCCTGCTGTGCCGATAGGGCAGGAAGAGTGACAAGCATTTCAACATTAATTTTATCTGTATCAATACCCTGTTCCTCAAAGAACACGCTTATATCCATTTCTTTCAGCATACGGATTGCAGAGATAAGCTCGTTTGCATTTCTTGCAAATCTTGAAACCGATTTAGTAACAATGCGGTCGATTTTCCCTTTTTTGCAGTCATTAAGCATTCTTTTGAATTCATCACGCTTTTTCATTGATGTACCTGTGATACCCTCATCGGCATATATGTCAACAAGCTCATACTGCGGATGAGTTTTCACATAATTGCTGTAGTATTTTATCTGGGTAATAAATGAATTTTTCTGATCCATAGAATCGGTTGAAACTCGGCAATAAGCGGCAATTCTCTTTTTTACTTCTTCATTTGGCTTTATGAAAATTTCTGTTGATTTCATATCAGCATACTCCTTTCTTTGAATTACCAACTTTTTGGCAACACAAAGGATACCACAAGAGTTCGGATACATCCAGACCTATTTTTTGAAAAATCAAACTTTTTTAGCAGTGAATTAAATCAGTACAGCAGTAATATTCTGCGTTTATATTTAAAATCTTTTCATACTCGTTCACTGTGATTACATTCAATCGCAAAAGCCGGTCTAACAGGTTTTTGCTGTAATAAAAAGCCGAACGGTTTTCTGTTCTTTCATATTTCATAAGAGTTACCTCTTTTCGTTTTTGTTCTCATCCATATATCGATCTGCTCTTGCAGCTGCATTACAAAGGCACATAACGCACACGCCGATAAATGCACCTATAAATAAACCAATAATAAAACCTGTCATTTTAATTTCTCCAATCTTTAAATATATTTTGTTATGGCAGGCAACAGCTATGCAGAGCATAACCGTTGCCTGCTGTCTTATATCAATCGTTTTTCAAGGCGGTTTACATATACAACACTGATGTCGACACATAGGTTTGAATATCAGTAGACATACAATGTGCCGTTACATTGGCATTGGAATTTTTCCTAATATGAAACCGCCTTGCTTTGGTTGGTATTTATCCTCAATTTCCCCCAACCGGGAACACATCAAGCGGTCATGCATTTGACCTCATTGGAATTTCACCACCGTGAGGATCTCCCACAGCCGCCCTCATTGCTTGCGGCGATTTTATCTCGCTCGAGCTGTGACTGGACGGAAGTATCATTATCCCTTCTGCCTGTCATCGCCGTCATTGAATTTGCCTTTCGATGTCTGAGTCCTAAAGACCTGTTAAGATGTTCGCTCATGTGGCTTGTCCGCTTGGGCAGCAGAAGGAATGTACCCGATGTGCTGATATTAAGTTTTCAAAGAGAATTAGAGATAAAATTTACCCTCTACTTCTC
This sequence comes from uncultured Clostridia bacterium, assembly GCA_947628175.1. Lineage (GTDB taxonomy): Bacteria > Bacillota > Clostridia > Oscillospirales > Acutalibacteraceae > Eubacterium_R. The sequence continues at coordinate 11,716 of CANQZA010000056.1, forward strand.
TTATGCAAAAAATCGGAGTGTTGACAACCCTAAAATTTTATTTTTCTAAAAATTTTTTTAATTTTGCCAATATTCGAGCCTTCCTTTTATGGATTGCGTTTTGAGTAACACCCTCTATTTCGGCAAAATCACGCTCGGTCAATCCATGGAAATAAATAGCCTGCACAAGCTCCTTTTCTTTTGCCGTAAGCAAATCTATGCATCTATGTAATTGTTCGGACATGATTTTAAGCTCTACTTTTTCGACGAAATTTGAGGCAACATCCTCCCAAAAGGCTTCGCTGCTTATTTGTTCGTACGGAAGAGTGTCGTAAGACAACACCTTGATATTTTCTTCCTTTGCGGATTTTTCAACATACATAAGCCTACGTTTATATGAGTAATATTTACGATATGATTTCTCATCTGCCTCAAAAATCATTCCGTGAATGCCTATGAATTTTCTGTTGCCATAGGCCTTTTTATCTGACTTAAGTTTGAGAAATTCCCGATATGTAATTTCTTTATGCTTTCCGTTTTCTAAAATAAAAATTTTCTTAGGTATGAAGCTCACCTTAAATTCCTCCAATTGATCTGAATTTTTATCAATTCAGGTCAACAGGAGGACTTCTGTTTTTATAAATCATTTTGCCCTTTCTGCTTTCAATGCAAAAAGGGCAAAAATAATGCCGACAGTTAATAGCATTAAAAGCTATAACTTGTCGGCGATTTTTATATAAGCTTATTCACTTTTTAAAACTTTTAAAATTCCTTTGTCCATTGAATAGACAACATCACAAAGCACCTCAATATCTTCTTTATTATGACTGGCAAGCAAAATAGTTTTACCTTCCTCTTTTAAACTCAAAAAAATCCTGCGCATATCTTGAACACCGTCATTATCAAGTCCGTTCATAGGCTCATCAAGGATTAGGATGTCCGGGTTTTCCATAATTGCCTGAGCAATTCCAAGTCTTTGACGCATTCCAAGAGAATACTTCCCAACATGTTTTTTACTTTTGGGATTAAGTCCTACTATTGACATGGCGTTGTAAATATCATCTTTTTTTATTTTTTTATTTATTGAGGCAAGAAAATTGAGATTTTTATACCCACTGTAATTCATTAAAAATCCGGGTGTTTCTATAATCACTCCTATATTTTCAGGAATATTAATTTCTTTACAGACAATTTTGCCGTTTACAGATATTTCACCTGAAGTAAGCAACATAAATCCGCAAATACATTTAAACAACACAGTTTTGCCTGAACCGTTACGCCCGATAATACCATAAATTTTTCCTTTTTCAAGTTGTAAAGATACACTATTAAGCGCCGCGTGTTCCTTAAAAACTTTCGTAGCATTAGAAACTGAAATTATGCTTTCATTCATATCTAAACCTCCTAAATCTGTACTTGAGTTTTTATTTCACCTTTTTTGTATGAAAAAATAATCAATACAATCAAAGCGGCACAGCATAAGCATAGCGCAGTAAAAATGTATGCTAAGTTCGGATAAAAACTTATTCCCTTAATATCGATATATTTTAAATTCACCCATGATACAGGAGAAAAATAATAGAGTATATCAACCCTGATTATGGGTAATAAATATTCGGCCAATACAAACGCGAATGCAATCACAGGACCGATTATACTGTTTAGGTGGGTATTAATCAAAAAAATGAGCAATCCTAAAAACGCACTTACTGCCCACACTAAAAGTATAGTAAGAAGCGTTGCCTGTACTGCACTAAAGTTCACCATAATTTGGTAATCGAATAAAATATATGATTCAAATTGAATTCCTGCATCAGTTTGCGCCAGTGTGCCGATTATTTTTCCCCATTCAGTTGAAAAGCCAAATCTGCCTATCAAATTAACACATATTGACACAAAAACAAATAATGAAAACACTAGACACGCAAGTATAATATAAAGTATTTGACCAACCGCCCAGCAACTCTTATTGCTCCTGATTATAATATACGGTTGCTGCTCATCAATAAACGGAGCATCGCAAAATAAAATGACGGCACAAATGAATAGGATAAGAATCATATAATCATCTGACATAATAAATGGCATAAGCCACGGATTAACACTTTCATTCACCGATCTTGCTAGATCAACAATCGGAGACGTAATCATGTTCGTGAAAACTAATATTAACGCTGCCACAACATATATGCGCGGCGAAACAGCCCATTTTTTAAAATTTAGCAAGCATATCTTCCACACCTTAGAGATATTATTCATCACTTATTTTCCTTTCTATTCCCCTTGCCGTAAATATGCCAATCAATACACTAATTATTAAAGCAACCAATAA
>CANQZA010000057.1 GCA_947628175.1 uncultured Clostridia bacterium
TTCTTCCTCTTCGAGTACTCTCTCTCGAATCTCTCGGGTTCCTTCGTCGTTGTTTAATTTTCAAGGTCCTTGATTATTGCACCTGTCTTTCAGGCGCTTTGCAATCATACCACACCAAATGGGGATTGTCAACACTTTTATTTAAGTTTTTTACAAGTTTTTTCACACCCTGCCAAGCGTTTCAAAAAAGTGTGGAATGATACTGTTAAAAACTTTTTTCTTATATTACTATATATATTAATACAATTATATATTTGCTACATTATAGGATATTCAAGCGACACTTTTCTTGGATCAGGCGGCATATATTTCTTTGCTTTGGAAAAAAAGTCATTTATATCCCTGTAATAAAATTCAAAATCCATTACAGAAATTTTTTCATCATCTTTTGAAATAATTTTCGTATTTTCATCAAAGCCGAGGGATTTTGTATTGTAATATGCCACAGATGTTCCAAAAACCAAAAAGCTGCCTGCGATAAGCATTATTACACAAATTTTTAATTTATCCTTCATTTTTTTCACCTTATTTTTTTACATAATCTTCTTTAAGCAATTCCCCTAAAGCGGTAGCAAACAATCTGGCAGAATAGCATGCCTCATCCAGAGTATTGGCATCTGTTCCCACTTCTAACAAAAAAGAATTTCTTGTTTCATCCATATTATATTTTCTTTCTGCAAAAAGAATCGGTCTCATAAGTCCCTTATACATTTCATTAACCTTGTTTTGAACCGCAAGATCAAAGCGCAGATTATATTCCCAGTCCGGATAGGATTTTATACTGCCGTATTGCGCGCCCGCAATAATCATCATTCTTGCAGCCTTTTTTCCGTTAATCACCGCTGTCGGCTTTACTTTTGTATTGTTCTGATATGTAATATCGTCGCGGTGAACATCGATTGTTATTTCTATTGAAGGATATTTTTCAAGATACTGTTCAATGCTTTCCCTTGACAAATCATATGCCGAATTATAATTTTTGTCATGAATTTTTCTGTCGTGGATAACATTGAATCCCATTTTTTTGAGGTATTTTACAAGATCGTCTCCGACCCTCACCATGTTTTTTGTTTCATTTTCAGAGCGAAGGTCGAAAGACTTTGTATAATAACCTACATCAAGAAGAGTATAGCTTTCAGTAGTATGGCTGTGGTAAACAAGAATAGTTGGTTTTGATATATCTTTAATATTGAGCTCTGCCTTCTGTTTAAGGAGTTCTTCAATATTGAGCTTGTAAAACGACGAAGGTATTTTGCTCTGGATTTCCAACTGACCGAAAGAAACTAAAGTTCCCCCGCCGAAGTAATCCTCCTCCGTTGTTTTGCCCTTTACCTCTTCATTTTTTATATTTTTTTCAGCCTCACTCATCAGCTTTTTGATATCGGAAGGCGTTTTGGCTATATCGGAATACAGGTCGCTGTCCTTCTCTGATATTCCTTGCGTTTGCTTCTCGATTCTCTTTGTTGATGTAGTGTTATTATTATTAGCCGGTTTTTCTGTTTTAGTTAAAGAATCATCAGATTCTATGCTGTTAATTATTGACAGCGGTGAAAAAGCCGCTACAACACCGCGATTGAAAAGATTAAGCTGGCCTGAAATATGCGGAGCAACACCTATAACAATCCCTATTACACCAATCGAAGCAACAATATTAAATATAAAAGTGACAATATCCTTTTTCATATACCCACCGTGTACTGTATATAAATTATTATACATATATATATGAAATATTTTGTCAAACAATAACATGGTTAAAAAATAAAAATTTTTAATTTTTTCTGTACTTATTAAAATTGTATGATATAATAAGCTCATAAATAATAGAAAAATCTGTAAATAATTACCAACATTTCATCTGAATAGTCAGTTTTTGCGGGTAACGATTATGAAAATCAATCTGAAAAATGCAAAGCAAATCAAAAAACTCAAAGGCTTCGGAGCTTCAGCGGCATGGTGGAGTCCGAGAATAAATGATGAAAAGACTGCCGATAAAATTGTCGGAATGCTTTACGGCGACGACGGACTTAAAATGAATATTTACCGTTACAATGTCGGCGGGGGTTTTGAAAAAAACAATCTTCGTATGAGCAACCCATGGCGTCCCGTTGAATCGTTTATGGAAAAAAACGGACAGTTTAACTGGAACAGGGATAAAAATGCCGTCGCAGTGATGAAAAAGGCTTTGAAAACAGGAAATGTTGACACTCTGATTTTCTTTGTCAACTCGCCGCATTTTACCCACACTGTTTCAGGGCAGACAAGCGGAGGCTTTACCGAGCATTTTTCAAACCTTGACAAGAGCAAATACAATGATTTCGCAAAATATCTTATTGATATTGCAGAACATTTTATAAGCGAAGGTTTTCCTGTTAAATACATATCCCCTATTAATGAGCCGCAATGGAAATGGGGCGGCGATTATGTGTGGCAGGAGGGCTGTCATTATGAGCCTGAGGAGGTAAGAGACTGTTTTCTATCCTTTGCAAAAGAGCTTGAGAGAAGAAAATCACCGCTTCTTCTGTATGGTCCGGAAAGCGGAAGCATTAACGATTTTACCAAGGATTATTACCGTCTTTTGTCTGAAAATGAGCTTATTATGAAATATCTTGATGTGTTTGCATACCATTCATACGGCTCGGATAATGATGTAAAAACAAAGGCACAATTCGGAAAATGGGCGAAAAAAAACATTAAAACTCCACGCTTTGACATGAGTGAATGGTGTGAGTTGCCGTGCAGAAATGACACGAAGTCCATCAGTTCAGCTCTGATTATGGCAAGAATAATAGGCGAGGATTTGATATACACAGGCGCCGACAGTTGGACGGCATGGGTATGCGTCAACCAGTGGGATAACGCTATGCGAGACGGCAAATGCTACAGTGACGGTCTGATTGTGGCAAAAGACGATTTCTCAGACTATTATAAGGCAATGAGATATTACGCCCTTGCGCATTACTCAAAATACATACCGGTAAACAGTATCAGCCTTGATATTGGCTTTAATACCGCAAGAGGTGTTTCCCTGTTCGCTTTCAGAACTCCAAAAAACGAAACCGTACTGATTGCAGTAAACAACAGTAATATGAAGAGAGTTATTGAAACGGACATCAATTTTGATTCGGCGAAAATCATTCAGACAAATCAGGAGTATCGGTTAAGGGAATCTGAATCTGCAAATAAAAAAACAGATCTTCCTCCGAAAAGCATAACCACTGTGATTATGAGGTGAAAATATGGACAGAATCTGGTTAAAAGGCGACACACATCTGCACACTGTTAACAGTGATGGCGTGTTGACCAAAGGTCAGCTTGTAGAGGCGTGCAAAAACAAGGGCTTTGATTTTATGATAATCACAGATCATAATTTCAACTCTGTTGAGAAGTCCTATTTTGACGGCGACATACTTGTAATACAGGGGCAGGAAATTACAGGAGAACCCGGGCATGTGAATATCTGGGGCAAAAAGGTGCCTGTCGAACCGCCGTATGCTCTTGAAACCAAAGAGGATTACAGTAATATTTTAGATCTTTGCAGGCAGACGGGTGCTGTTATATCGGTCAATCATCCATTTTGCACCATGTGTCCGTTTCGGCTCAAGCTTGAGGATTATCCGTTTGACTGCGTCGAAGTGTGGAACACCATTCAGCACAGTGATAATATGAAAAACCGTGACTGGTGGGTAAAGCAGCTTCTTTTGGGAAAACACATAAGCGCCGTGGGCGGTTCTGATTATCATAAGGATTATTTCGGCCTATCGCTTTTGGGCAGACCTACTACATATGTTTTGGCAAAGAGCAAAAGTGAAAAAGATATCCTTGAGGCAATTAAAGAGGGCAGATGTGTTGTAACAAATGATCCCAATTCCACAATGATTTATATGACATGCGGTGATGCGCAGGTTGGAGACACGATATCCTATGACGACAATCAGAAGATTGAAATAAGAATTGAAAATCTGAAAAAAGGCCACAGAATTCTCGTTTACAACAATGAAAAAATCATATACGATTACAGGGCGGTAAAATCGACGGACACATTTATGACAACTGTGGATATAGAGGAACCGGGATTTGTCAGAACAGAGATTACGCACAAATTTTCTCCTCTTCTGAAAAAAATATACACCGCGGCCGAGAGTCAATTCTTAAAAAGCAGCGTCAGCGAGGTCGGCGACTTCATCTGGGCATTTACAAACCCCATCTGGGTAGAGTAATACTATTTGTTTATGGATACAGGCGGCGTAAAGACGGCAGTTCGTAACCATCCTGCCGGAGCAATACCAATAGGATTTGCCAAAACAAAACTAAGGAGAAAAAGGGCATGGTATCACTATGCCCGCTGCGTCCTTAGAAAGGACGCTTTTTTTATTGCTTATGGAAAGATACAGTAAAATTGAAACAAAGAAAAAAAGGGAAATCGTACTTCTTCGGGGCAGAGGGTGCATTTATAAAAAATGCGCATTTTGTGACTATTACAGGGACAGCTCACCCGATGATGAAAAAAACTTTCTGCTCAACGCCTCCGTGCTTGATAAAGTGACAGGAGAATTCGGTGAGCTTGAAGTAATAAACAGCGGATCGGTTTTTGAGCTGGATATAAATACGATTGAAAGCATCAAGGCAATCTGCCTGAAAAAGGACATCCATACGATTCATTTTGAAGCACATTATCTGTATAATAACAGAATTCCCGAATTCAGAAAGGAATTTGAGCAGTTTGATTTGAAAATGAAACTTGGGCTTGAAACCTTTGATTATCATTTCAGAGAGAATGTGCTGAAAAAGGGAATTGGCGAACGGTCACCGAAAGCCTTAGCCAAAAATTTTAATGAGGCAAACTTCCTTTTCGGCATAAAAGGGCAGGATGTACATACTATGAAGCGCGACATTGAGACGGGGCTTACATATTTTGAGCGCATATGTCTTAATATTATGTGCCCGAATTCATCTCAGATACCGCCTGACAAAGAGGTTATCAACAGTTTTGTCCGTGAGATATACCCTTTATACAGTAGCAATGACAGAGTGGATATATTAATAAAGAATACAGATTTCGGTGTGGGAAATTAGTGTGAAAAAACCCACACTATACGCCTTAGCCGGCTACACAGGGCATATGGCAATTAATAAATTTATAATTTATAGACAGAAAGGTTATGGAATTAAAATGAACATTACTATTACAAACGAACTATTACTGGCCGGATCAGTCGTTTTCATTTTCGGCAGTGCGCTTATTGCGTATAAACTGTTTGGAAAGGCAGGTCTTTTCTGCCTGTCGGGCATAGCGACAATTCTCGCAAATATTGAAGTAATCCTACTCATAGATGCATTTGGAATGGAACAGACGCTGGGCAATGTGCTTTTCGCAGTCACATTTCTGATAACCGATATTCTATCGGAATGTGAAGGAAAAAGGGAGGCAAACAAGGCCGTATTCATAGGAATCTTCTCTTCATTATTCTTTCTGCTTCTTTCACAGAGTTGGCTTATCTATATCCCGTCTGCAAACGACACCGTATCCCGGGCGGTAAGAGCCGTATTTTCAAACACGCCGCGAATGCTTATTGCATCTCTTGTCGTTTATGCAATAAGCCAGGTATTCGATGTGTGGCTTTATCATAAATGGTGGGATTTCACGGAGAAAAAATCACACAGCAAAAGAAAATATCTGTGGCTTAGAAACAACGGCTCAACACTTGTAAGCCAATTCATAAACAACCTTTTGTTTACATTGTTTGCCTTTTGGGGTACATATGACAGAAAAACCATTGTCTCTATCTTCCTGTCAAGCTATGTAATTTACATATTCACAAGCCTGCTTGACACCCCGGCGGTTTACCTTGCAAGAAGAATACACGATAAAAAATCATCTCAAATGAACATTGACACGAACCAATGATTATGCTATCATACAAAAAAGAGGTAATATCGTTATGTTAAATTTCAGCATCAAAATGAACAGAGCAATTGATTCCATGCGCTATACACACATGGGATATATTTGCTGCGTTCATCTTTGGTAATATACACAGTTATTATCATTTGTTAAAAACCACTGATGACGGGTCATCAGTGGTTTTTTGTTTTTGGAGGAATAGAATAAAATGCAAAAATATACAATAGAACAAATCGGCATTGACGAATACGGAAAATGCAATACTATATGGGATATGAAAAAATGTCCTTTTACAGAGGACTTTAAAAAGCAGATTTTAAAATCCGAGCGTTTGGTTTTCATCTATAAAATGAATGATGAATTTATCGGCGAAGGAGATTTAGTGATTCATAGTAGTGACAGCGATTACTTTATACCGCATAAAAGAATTTATGTGTCACGCATAATTGTCAAAAAGGAATTCAGAAATCAGGGAATAGCCTCAACAATTCTTGATTTTTTGACGGAAAAAGCTAAGGAACTCGGATATTCACAAATGGCTTTAGGCGTAGATGTTGATAATAACGCCGCCATTCATCTTTACAAAAAAAAGGGGTTTAATAACATAATTGACGAATGTGAGGATGAATACGGTAAATTTTATAAGCTATTAAAAATAATATAATACATAAGGAGGATAAAAAATGAAATTCGTAATATTATTCGGTGATGCGGCTGTCGGTAAGATGACGGTAGGTCAGGAACTGATGAAAATAACCGATTTAAAACTCTTTCACAACCATATGGCCATTGAACCGATATTAGAAATTTTCGGCTATTTCAATGGCAGCGCTATACGAAAATTCCGTGAACTAATTTTTGAAGAATTTGCAAAATCAGATGCTTACGGAATCATTTTCACTTTTATGTGGGCATTGGATACGCAGTCTGATTGGGACTATATAAAACATATTCAGGATATATTTAAAGACGCTGACATGTATTACGCAGAGCTTTACGCGCCGCAGGAAATCAGACTGAAAAGAAATAAAACAGAAAACAGACTTAATAACAAGCCTTCTAAGCGTAATATAAAATTTTCTGAAGAAAGGCTTTTAAAAGACGATAAGGAGCATCGTTTTGTCAGCTATGACGGTGAAATACCGTTTGAAAATTACATTAAAATTGATAACAGTAATCTATCAGCAAACGAAACCGCAAAAATTATAAAAGAAAAATTTAATTTATAGTTTTCCTAAACAAAAAATCCGGCAGAAAACTGCCGGATTTTTAACTGTCTTATTTTACTGTAACAGAGCTTGCGGGAATAAATGAACCACCCGAATTTTTGTCAAACGCAACTGTTACCGTGTCACCCTTGGAAATCAGGAGAACTTCCATTGCGTCAGTCACCTTGATATAGTAATATTTTCCCTGAATCTGAAGGTAGTAAACCGTGTTGCCGTCATTAACGGAATTTTTAATATCCGTGACTTCACCCGTAATGGTCTTTAACTGATTTTCCGTATTATCCGCGCCGTCGTTTTCACTGCCTGCCATATCCTTTTCATCTACAAGAACATCATTTGTATTAACATTCTGGTTAACTGCGCCCTTATCCTTCAGCGCGTCAATATAGTTTGCAACGGCATTGTTGAGCGCTCTCGCGTCACTCTTTGCGGTATCCAGCAGACCGGTTCCTACAACTGTTTTATCCTCAAGGCTAACAAACGCATAGCCTTTAACAGTGTTGCTTGTTCCGTAAAGCGACATAAAATATGTCGGCTTATCCTGAATACCCAGGAGAATCGGGAATGTTGCCTTATAACCGTAGTTTTGAACAGCGTCCTCGGCAGACTCCTGCGCCGCACTTTCCATAGCACCGCCGTTAGGATAATATCTCAGCTCCTTTGTTCTCTGGTTACAGAGAATGAAACCGAAGTTTGATGTGTCGGATTCGGAAGATGTAACACCTGTATATACCCACACATCGTCGGCCATTGCAATATTGCCGCTTCCGTCTGAAGCAAGGTTAACATCATTCTGGAAAATGATTGAATTCCAAAAACCGTTTTGCAGCTTTCCGTAATAGTTATACTGCTCTATTACAAGCGCCTCGCTGTAAACAACATCAATCCAGTTAAGGCTTTCATCATTTCTGATTTTATCGATACCATAATACTGACTTTCACCGTTAAGCGCATTTGTGATGATTGCACCTTTAACATCCGTTCCGCCGAAAAAGCCTATTGTTTTATCAAGTACAGGCGTGATCCAATAAGGAGAGCCGTCATCCATAACCTCAAAATTAGGTGTATCCAGAAGATAAGTAGGATACTGAAAACGGATGTGTCGTATGAGTTTCTCGTTGAAGAGCTCTGTCGGTGAATATTTTATGCCTTCACCGAATTTCTCAACACAGTTAACGGCAGTAACCTTTTGGCTGACAACATCAATCATCATATAGGCGGGCAATCCGTCCTTGGTGTTGTTAAACCATTTGAATACATCTGCATATTCAAGATACGCAACTCTGGCAGGTGTGTTGTTGTAATTAATCTGCGTTGATGTTGCCGAAACAACATACTGACTCTTATACTCGGACAGCGAACCGAGCTGCTGGTCTGCCAGAGTATATGCACGCCTTTCGTCCACTCTGGGTACCTTATCGTAGCTTATCTCATCAAAATCGGTATTGAAATCACCGTTTGTAACAGTCATGAGCTTACTGTATGACTCCGCCCTGAACAGAGTGACACCTGCCACATAGCCGACCGCCATAACAAGAATAACGACTGCTATTATAATTATGGGAATAACCGATTTCTTTTTCACATATTCCTTGCGCTCGATTTTTTTATTCGCGCGGCATACTATTGAAAACGAAACCATAAATATAGCAACAAGTAAAATGATATAAATATACATCTGCGTGTCATGTATATTCAATGCGGGCAACATCATATAATATGCCGCCGCGCCGATAACAACCGTCATCAATAAAGAAAGAAGAATTCTCAACGGCATTCTTGCAGGCTTTACAACAGCCTGAACCTCATTATTTTTGGGCCATTTTATTTTTTCCTTAAACTCGTTGATAACCGCATCGGCATCATAATTCATATTCGGAAATTTATTGTCCATAATAGATTTTCTCCAATCACATATATTGAAATAATAATATCACATATTTATATTATAATCAATCATAAAAATGTAAAACAAAACCGCATTGCTATATTCTGCCTGCCGTGACGCCGTCTTTATGGCTTATAATCATTATAATAGGACAATTTATCAACACCATTTGATTTTAAGTACTTTTTTAGAGATTTGGCTGCGGCAATGATTTCACATAATAAATGACATTTTTCCACCATCCTACTACGATATACCCTCGGCTACGAAAGCTGTTTAAATTATAATACAGATACTCTTTACTTGTCTGCCTATTCTCCGCCTTTAAAGAATTACACGGGGTTTTATATTTAGAAGACGATTTTTAACAATTCCTCAAAGCTGTTTATAACATTTCCGTCATATACTGCATTTCTGCTATTGAGCATGATTGCATGCATTCCGAGTCTTTGTGCTGCCTCAAGATTTCCCTCTCTGTCATCTATATAATAACAATCCTTTGCGCTTACCCCCAATTTTTCAACGGTGAGGAGAAAAATGCGTTCGTCAGGTTTCTGCATTTTCAAATCCGAACTGATACTGATTACATCAAAATATTTATTGATATCAAATTTTTTTCGGAGGTATTCGCTCCATCTTGAGGAGTCGTTTGATAGTATTGCCAATTTATAATGATTCCTTACCGCTTTAACAAAGTCAAGAAATCCGTTGTTAAGCTCTATTGTATTAAGATAATCCTTTTCGATTTGCTCCAAATCGCCCTGAAAGCCTATCTGTGCCCATACCTGAAGAGAGTCTATCTCACCCCTGTCAGCTTTAAGCCACGGCTCATATATTTGATCATGCTCCAGATTCGGAAAGGTTCGCTGAACATAAGGAACAAAATCATCCCCTGTCTGCTTTACAATCACACCGTACATATCAAGTATTATTGCCTTCATTTCATCATACCCTTTCATTCTTTTAGCATTTTTTCATTAATTTATATGGTTTGATATCACTTTTTTCTGGTTATGTTTTGCTGAGTAGATGCCACATATCCTCACCCATAAATTGACACTTTCCGTAAATCCTTTTTCCCTCAAAAGCGTCTATCCGCAAGGCAGAACAATAGGCATGTGTTTCCGTCAGCCTTCTGAAAACAATTTCCCGGCACATTCGCTGTCATAACTTTACCGTACTGACTTCTTTGACACAACAAAAAGGACTGCCTCAACCAACAGCTTAGTTAAGACAGCCCGTTTTCATAAAAATTCGGATTAATCGACTTATTTTACTCTAGTAAGTCCTTTCTTGGCCTTAAGGTAATCATCGTCTGCCGGATAGTGGTTTGTATAAGTAATCTTCAGGCTTGCGCTCTTATCTTTGATTACCTTTACGGTTGCATGTGTTACTGCAACATCTGCAATCATTTCATAATCAGCCTCAACGATTTCGTTCGTGCTTGTATTAATCTTGACCTTACCCGTACCGCCTTTGTATGTTACCTTAACATTATCATCAGCCGTACCCTGTTCAAAGGAAATAATATCAATATCCTTTACAACTGCGCCAATATCACCCAGAACCTCAAAGAATTTACCCTGTGCGTCTTCACCTCTTACGCTCATTTCGCAAGCCTTGGGCTGGATTGTCATTGTAATGGTTCCGTCTTTATTGTCTACTATATTGGCTGCGAGTATATCATCGGCAGTTAAAGCGGATGTTCTGAAATCATGAGGACCGGGATCTGCTTCATTTGAGTTTGTATTATCAATAAGCGGATTTCTGTTGTTGCAAGGCGGGAGACCATATGTATTAGGCTTGAAGATACCGCCTACAATCGTGGGAACAAGCTTGTTGATTATGGCATTTGCTTTACCGTCAATCATAACATCACCCGGAACAATATTTTCATCACCGAGTAATTTGTAGAAAGTTTCCTTTCCGCCGTCCTCATTAATATACTCCGCCGTAAGGGTCTTTGTGTAGTTGTAAGCCTCAACATAGTACTTGGCAACATCTTCAATAGTTTTGAACTCTTTGCCGCCGTATGTACCGGGCGTAAATTCAACCAACGGAGTATCCTCGCTCGTGCCGCTTTCCGCACCCGGCTGTGACTCTGTGTTCTGCCAGCTTCCGTCCTTGATTTCATGAATTGCCTTAATTGCTCCGGAAGTAACATAATCAATTTTTGCACATCCGGCAAAGGTACTTGCAATAAGTCCGGTTGCAAGAACAAGGCAAAATCCTTTTTTAACAAATTTGTTCATATTCAGGGTTCCCCTTTCAAAATTGTACGAAACAGTTTTATATAAAACGCTACACATAAAATGTATCTTAAAATCATAAAAAAGTCAATAGAATTTTTAAAAATTAAGTGTTTTATTTTGTAATATTCAACAATTGCATTGAGATTTTGAGAATAATGTGATATAATTCGTTAAAAGGAGAAGTAAAATATGAGATGTAAAAATTGCGGAACGAACAATGATGACAACAGATACATATGCGAAATCTGTGGTTCTCCGCTGTATGATTCAGACGAAATAGATATTTCCGATTCAGATGGCGGAACACAGACATTCGATTATACACAGTCTTTGGAAGATCAAAGACAAAATCCTGTGCCCGCCCCTCAGACAGAGAATCACGGTGCACCGCCTCACCACCCTCAAAATACAGAAAACAGCTCCGCCGCTCAGAAGAAAAGTGCTGTAATTATAGCCGTTCTTATTGTTGTGTTAATTGCGGTAGTTGCGTCAGTTGCCGTCATTGCGCACAACAAAAACAACAATGAAAGCGACCCGGCCGTATCAGAACTGACAAGATATGACCAAGCAAAAAGCAGCAGCTCTACGCAGAAAAATACGCAGAGCAGCTTTGATGACAACACTTCGACTCAGAAAACCACAAAAAAGAAGACAACCGAAAAGACGACTTCGGCTAAAACATGGTATATAAATACAAGCAGCAGCGGCGGCGGTGAAGCAGAAGGCGACGGTGAATACAAAAACGGTGCAAAGGTTACGCTTATTGCCCGGGCAGATGACGGATATGTTTTTGACGGCTGGTACTCAAACGGCGAGCTTGTGAGCACATCAACAAAATATTCCTTTAAAGCAAAGAATAACCAAAGCTTTTCCGCAGTATTCAGCCCTGTTGAAACACAACCTCCCACAGACAATACAACAGAGGAGCCGACATCAGAGCAGACCAATACACAGCCGTCACAGCCCACACAGAATGATGATACTACGGGTGACGATACCGAAATCATGTTCGGAGATGATGACTAATGACAAAAGGCGAAAAGGCAAAGGAAATGTTTATGAGCGGCTGCAACTGCGCACAGGCGGTTGCGGCTGCATTTGCAGATGAAATGGGACTGGACCGTGATCTTGTAAAAAAGCTCACATTAGGCTTCGGCGGCGGAATCGGCAGAATGCGGGAAGTTTGCGGAACAGTCAGCGCAATGGCTTTTGTAATCTCTGCCCTTTATAATAATGATAAAGGAAAAATTTATGAGCGCATTCAATGTGTTGCCAATAAATTCCGCGCGGAAAACGGCTCAATCGTCTGCCGTGAGCTCTTAGGTCTCTCCATAAAAGGCGCAGACTCGCCTGAACCCGAAAAACGCACAGCGCTATACTACAAAAAGCGTCCCTGCGCTGAGCTTGTGGGTATGGCTGCCGATATACTGGAAGAATATATTATTAATCATGAATCCTAAATAAAAATTATAAAAACTATTGCATTTTTAGATTTGTTGTGTTATAGTAACAGGGCACAAAATAAAGTACTTACGCGCTGGTAGCTCAGTTGGATAGAGTGTCTGGCTACGAACCAGAAGGTCGGGGGTTCGAATCCCTTCCAGCGTACCACATATAAAATCCTTGAAACCGTTGATATACCTTGGTTTCAAGGATTTCTTTTTTTATTTTTGTTTGTTGAATTCGTCATTTTTACGACCACTTATTCCGTATAAACGACCACCAAACCGCCTTGATTTTCTGTTCAATATGAGGCATATATAATATGATATAATAAAATGTATAAAAATCTTAATTTTTGCATATTCCTGTATAAAAATATTTACGACCACCATAACGACCACTTATTTTCAAAACGAATATAGCCGCCGCGTATATCGCAACGGCTTATATTATATACTTTATGTTTCTTTTAGTCGCAGATTATTTATGTATAATAGAGGAAAATAAAATAAAAGTATCTCGAATGATTGATGGTCTCATTAAATAATATACATACTTGCATAATAAATATTACTATCGTATAATCAATTTAGTTGATTATACGATTTTTATTTTAGGTGATCTAATGAAAATTGCAATATGTGATGATATAAAAGAATTTCGACAGTCAATTAAATGTTATGCAAATGAATATTTTAAAATGAAGCACATAGAAAATTTTATTGATGAGTTTGCCAGCGGACTCGCTTTGCTTAATTGTAAAACAAGTTATGATATTATTTTTCTCGACATAGAACTCGGTGACTCAAACGGTATAGATATTGCAAAGCAAATCCAGCAGAAAAATAAAAATACAATAATTCT
>CANQZA010000058.1 GCA_947628175.1 uncultured Clostridia bacterium
GAAAATTCAAGATACGCTATCTTATCCGAATCATTATTAAACGCTATAAAGTGCATATGATGCGGATAGTCCAGATTTTCGCCGCACACCGCTTTTACATTCCAGCCATTAATATAAAAATCTATCTGGCCGAGAATTTCGTAGTCAAATGATTCATGAAAAACAGGCTCAGTATAAAAGCTATAATTATTATTAATGTAGTCAACCTGATTCTTATATTCATCAGGCGAATACTCCGCAGTCAGCACATATGTATAAGTTGTAAAAACAAACACACTTTCGCGGTGAAACTGGTATTTGTAGTCATCATAATTACCGAGCCTGTCAAAATCTATCATACACAGATTATCAATCTTATTTACAAAAAACTTTCCGCGAAGTGTACAGTCGCCTATAAAAAGACGAAGAGCAAAAAGCACTAATGACAAAACAATGATAACGGTTATTGCTATTACTGATGGCTCTTTGAGCTTTTTTAAATTCTTTTTCATTATAAACACCTATAAATTTAAAAATAATTCTTCATATCATCTGTCGATACCAAAGCGGAATTTTTAAAAAAAAGGCGGCAATATTCAGAATTATCCTCTGACGATATTATTATTTCATCGAGTGCAGCTTTTTTACTTTCTGTAACTGTCCATTCTGAAATTGAAGATACAGGAACTAAATCAAGCAAATCATCCACAGTGGTGGTATCGGGCAGATTCAGAAAGGTTTTTACTTCTTTATCCGATAAGCCAGATGACGAATAATGGATTCTAATATGCTTTTTCTCATAAATACCGTTGCCGTCATCATCACAAAGCTGAATCATGCAGAGGTCATTTTCATACACATACACAACACCGGATTCCGGTTTTATATCAACCTCATTAATATTATTCTTATGCGCAAGCAACACAACTTCATTTTCATTACTGCCTGTTTTTAAACCTTCAAAGAAGTTCAATGCGTCCATAATGTCAGCATCCTGAGTGGAATGAAAGGCTTTCATTCTGTAATATGTATCCATACTTTCATGTGCAGTTATACACAGAGCGCCTGTAATACTGATAACCGCAATTACCAATATTACCTTTGAATATCTTTGGAGCATTTTTTCACTCTTCTGTGCCATGAAATGATTCTCAGCCTTTTTAAGCTGTTTTGCATATTTAGCGGCGATAATTCCCGAAACAAGCGTAAAAAGACCAAACAGAATGTTCAGTATAATAAGAAAATAATAAATGACAAGGCTGAGCGTTTCATTTGAAATAAAATCGATAAAATTAGAATATACCTCTCCGCCTACAATGCATTCGCCTTTATTAAAAAACAATACAGAAGGAAGATCGGTAAATAAGGCAATAACAGAATATCCTGCTCCGATTAAAGCATACGGTGCAAATATCCACCCTAAAATGCCGGCTACCGAAAAAAGTGAGAATAATCTCCTGCTGTTTGCTTTAAAAGCAAAATAGAAAGAAAGCGCCGAAAACATGAAAATAAGCGATGAAAATAGTAAAACATCATCTGTTATTTCATAGGAATCAGACAAATTTATTATCAAAAAAGTGCGCTTAAATATAACGGATATTATGATACCGATAAGAAAAAAGAGAAGAAAAACGGTTGACAAAACGATATAACGGGTATTGCTATGAAGCCTTTCAAGATTTATGCCTACAGTATCCGGATCACCCATAAGGGACAATGCTTTTTGCGCAGAGGTGTCTGCATCATAACCTTGGTCAATATAACGCCTTTCGTTGTCTTCAATATGGCCTAAAAGTTCCTGCTCAATACTGTATCTGTGTGATTTATCGGATATATATGAGAGTACTTTACTGATATATTCGTCTTTATTCATAATAATTCCCATAGCTTTCCGGCTACGAATACTTAATTAAAAATCCCTATATGCCTTACTGTAGCCGGATAAGGCGTATAACGGGAATTACTGCCATCTCAAAATTATGCCGCAGACAAATTTTGAGGGCGACATAATCGGATTAGTGTGATTTTTCACACTAAGATTCTTATATAAATCAGGCAAAATTCAAAACTCTTGTGACATTTGAAGAAAAGGAAAGCCATTCCTCCTTTTTTAAGTCAAGCTCCTTTTTGCCGCGCTGCGTTATACTGTAATACTTGCGCTTTCTGCCGTCCACTTCTTTCCAGTAGCTTTTGAGAAACTTCTCCTTTTCAAGAGCATGAAGAATGGGATACAATGTTCCCTCGCTCATTTTAAAAGCGTTTTCGGATCTGCGTTCAAGCTCTCGGATAATTTTATAGCCGTACATATCACCGCTGTTTAAAACACTGAGAACAAGAGCAGATGTGCTCCCTTTTAACAATTCTTTACTGTATCTCATAAAAACACCCCAAACATACCTTGTATTACAATGTATATACATTGTAACACGATGTATTTGATTTGTCAATAAAAATTTATATTGACATTTGTGTAAATACTGTATATAATGAATATATACAGAAAGCACACCGTGGAAGGAGGAAAATATGCTAATACTTTTGAACAATAAAAATTCTGTTCCGATTTACGGGCAAATTTATTCACAGATTAAATCACAGATTATAAGCGGTACTCTTGAGGAGGACTCTCCCCTGCCGTCCATACGCAGCCTTGCCAAGGATCTTCGCATAAGCGTTATCACGACAAAAAGAGCTTATGACGAGCTTGAGCACGACGGATTTATTTATACTGTGGCAGGAAAAGGTACCTTTGTTGCAAAAAAGAATACAGAGCTTTTGCGTGAGGAAAACTTAAAACAGATTGAAGCTCATTTTGAAGAAATAATTAAACTTGCGGATTCCTGCAATCTCAAAAAAAACGATATTATTGAAATGATTGAAACATTATATCAGGAGGATTAAGATGAAAGCTGCCATTCAAATACATCATTTATCAAAAATATACAGAGACTTTCACCTTGACAATATCAGCTTTACTCTTCCATCGGGTGCAATTTTAGGTCTTATCGGTGAAAACGGAGCGGGAAAAAGTACGATTATCAAGCTTATACTGAATTTAATTAAAAAGGACAGCGGGGAAATAAAACTTTTTGACGCTGATCATACTGTCTGCTCAATGGAGGATTTAGGCGTTGTTTTTGATGAGCACTGCTTTCCGGAAACGCTAAGTGCAAATGAGATGAACGCGATATTCAAAAGCCTGTATTCCCGGTGGGATGAGAATACATACAAGACTTATTTAAAAAAATTTTCACTTCCGGAAAATAAAAGCATAAAAACCTTTTCAAAAGGGATGAAGATGAAGCTTTCCATAGCCGCGGCACTTTCCCACAACGCGAAGTTACTGATTCTTGACGAGGCTACAAGCGGACTTGACCCCGTTGTAAGAGATGAAATACTCGACATATTTTATGACTTTACGCGAGATGAGGGACACTCCATTTTAATTTCATCTCATATTGTCAGCGATCTTGAAAAACTGTGCGACTATATCGCGTTTGTGCACAACGGCAGGCTTATTCTCTTTGATGAAAAAGACGAAATTCTCAACAATTACTGTATTGTTGAATGTTCTCGCGACGACTTTAATAAAATTGACAAAAAGGACATTCTCGGAGTCAGAAAAAATCCATATGCAACAAGTGCCGTTATAAAAAAATCTGCCGTTAACAGCAGTATGGTCACTACACCGATTGACCTTGAGAATCTATTTGTATATATGGTTAGGGGGATTCAAAAATGAAAGGACTACTGACAAAAGACTTTTTGATGATAAAAAAGCATTGCATATTGATATTTTTAATATCATTTGTTTTTTTGGCAATATCCATGTATAACAAAAGCATATATTTATCATTTTATTCCGCTGCAATGGTATCAATAATACCTGTGATTCTTATAGGCTATGATGACGGCTATAAATGGAACAAATATGAGATGATCACACCTGTGAGCAGAAAAGTAACCGTGATTGAAAAATATTTACTGCTCCTGATTTTTATTATTCCGATTATTGCGGCAGAAAGCCTGATTTTATATTTCAGATTGAAACTGAAAGGATTTGAGCTTATCGGTCTTACATTTCTTTTGCTTTTTTGCTCCGTTATCGTACCGGTTATCGTTTTACCGATAATATACAAATTCGGATATCTGAAAGGTAAGATGATAAATCTGATTATTGTGGGAATTCTATCGTGCGGCATAACACTTCTGAACATAAGATATTCGCTTTTCAACGGAAAATTTATTCCTCATAATGATATATTCCTATTTGGAACAATATCCGTTATTCTTTTTGCAATATCAATTTTTTTGTCAATAAAATTTTACTCAAAAAGGGAATTTTAAAATAACTGCAAAAGATAAAAACCGCTGCTTTTTATTTGGGCACGCCGGATAAGGAAGTAATTATGTAGAGGATACGGTGCAGAGCCGAAAATGAAATGCACCCCGTTAGACATTATACCACATTGTCTAACGGGGTGCATTTTAAACTTAGCCTCCGCATTATTTATTAAACTTTATTATTTTTTTACACTTTGGACATTTAACCCAAATTTGAAGATTTTTTCGTACTTTTATGGCACCAATCATATACAATATACCAAAAGGGAAAAATAAGATGGTCACGAGCCAGTCCAACGCTGTAAATTGAAAAGATTTTCGCGTAAAAAGCGGTCCGCTATATCCACATTTATCGCATGTCAAATATTTCTTCTTTTGCGCAATTGAATTTCCGCAATTGCAACAAACAGTTGTGTTTTCCGGAAGTTCTGTATGGCAATACGGGCAATACATAATGAAGACCTCCTTTAATTATTTCTCCAAAAGATACTGGCAACATAGCTGTTGGCTGCCGCGGATTGTGCTGCTGCCGTTGCAGCAATGGAGGAATTATGCTCGATTCTGCTTGCCGTTTCTCCGAGATGGTTGACTTCGGTTTTTATACTTAAAAGCGTGCTGTCAATAGATTCCAGTTGATTTATTATCATTCTATTCTGGTTGATTATTATGCCTGCTTTGACATTTAGCTCTTTTAAGTTAGAGATAATTTAGATTGTTCAAGTACTTCTTTGCTGTGATTTTTTATATCTTTTTGACCGGCTTTTAACTTAAAAACATTATAAACAATTATCCCAATCAAAAAAATAGGCAGTATACCAAATATGAGAGAGCTTAACAGATACAACAAGAGTACATTTCTGGACATTAAATCTATTATCGCGAAAATCGCAGCAACAGCAGGAATTCCAAGCACAATGGCAAGCCGTTTTCGGCGCTCTTTTTTTCGTATCTTTATATGTTGCGCATAGTCGTCATCTATCGTATAAAGATTGAACGAAACATCAGCCAGTTTTCCCTCGGTTTCGGAAATACTGTTTTCCGTCTGACTTAATTGGAGATTGATGTGTTGTAGGGTACCCCGCCAGATTTGTGCATATGTTTCAAAGGTCATTGCATTTTTGAAAACAACAAGCATTATTTTTGGATCATTTTTCATTTCATCAATCGATTTTGGCATACCTGGTCTTCCTTTCCGCATAAAAAAAGTGTGCAGCCGAAGCCGCACACCGAAAAATACACGACTTCTTTTGCTGCGACACAAACCACCGATTGCCTTCATGCAAACATGCGGAAAAGCCTGTATTTTTACCAATGATAAAAATACATGTAGCATGATGGCTATTTAGTTTGTGTCGCATGTTTATTGTACCATGTGATAAAATAAAAAGCAAGAAAAATATACAAACTCTCATTTAGCAAAAATAAATTGCAATAAAAATCAACAGTAATAATTTTGTTCAGATATAAGAAAATCAGCACAGAGAGCAGAAATGCTCTCTGTGCTGATTTTGCCCTTGCTAACACCGCTTTGGAATATTTTAAATTACTGCCCTATGTAGCGTCAGCGTTAGACAGCGGTTTTTGCACTTTTTCTATTTTGCTTTCGTTTCACAATAGAGGCAACGGTATGTTCCGTTTTCATCAACCAAAGTAAATACATGGTCGATATCCTCATTATTGGATATACATCTTGGATTTGAACATCTTATAACATTGGTGAGTGTTTTGGGAAGGGAGAGTATTTTCTTTTCAACGGATTTGCCCTTTTTAATGATATTAACAGTAATATTTTTATCAATATAGCCAAGAACATCAAGGTTGATATCAATAAGTTCATTAATTTTTATAATATCCTTTGCTCCCATTTTACGGCTTTTAGCATTCTGAATAATAGCCACCTGACATTTAAGCTTTTCAAGATGAAGTGTATTATAAACCTCCATGCCCTTCCCTGCCGTAATATGGTCAAAAACGATTCCGTTTTCAATTTCATCAATTTTCATTACAGCTTTCCTCCCCATTCAAGCAGAGTTTTAATCAGCGCCATTCTAATATATTTACCGTTTAATGCCTGCTCAAAATATTTAGCGCGAGGATCAAAATCGACCTCGGTTTTAATTTCATTCACCCTTGGAAGCGGATGCATTATGGCGAGATCGCTTTTTGCGGTTTTGAGTTTATCAAGGTCAAGGATAAAGGCATCCTTGTGTTTCAAATACTCGTCCTCAGAAAAGAAACGCTCACGCTGAATACGAGTCATATAGAGTATATCTATCTGATCCATCACTTGCTCCATATCCTCTACTTCTTCGTATCCGTTGCCGCTTTTATCAAGAACATCGCTCTTGATGTAGTCGGGAACGCAGAGCTCTTTAGGCGAAATAAGAACAAATTTTACATTTTCATAACGGCACATCGCCTTAATCAGGGAATGAACCGTTCTGCCAAACTTCAGATCTCCGCACAATCCGATTGTCAGATTATTAAAGCTTCCTTTTTCACGGTAGATTGTAAGCAGATCGGTAAGCGTCTGCGTCGGATGTGAATGACCGCCGTCACCCGCATTTATAATCGGCACTTTGCTTCTGGTGCTTGCAATGCGCGGCGCGCCCTCAAACGGATGACGCATTGCAATTATATCGGCATAACAGGAAACCATAATAGCAGTATCCTCAACACTCTCACCCTTGGAGGCTGAGGAAGATGCAGCTTCCGAAAAGCCGAGTACACTGCCGCCAAGCTCAAGCATAGCGGCTTCAAAAGAAAGCCTGGTTCTTGTAGAAGGTTCAAAAAAGAGAGTTGCCAGCTTTTTTCCGTCACATATATGCGAATATTTATCCTTGTTATCAATGATATCAACAGCGGTTGCTATCATATCGTCAATTTCCTTTAAGGAAAGATCAGTCGTATCTAAAAGATGGCGCATTTGAAATCACCCCTCACAGCTTCATCCATGCGGGATCGGAGGGATCTTTAATAAAAGCCCTGAGCTTGGATACATCACTGTCTTTTATATATCCCTCATCTGCCGCCACGCCTACAAGGGTGTCAAAATTTGAAAGTGAATAATTGACTACACCGGCATCGCTGAGTCTATCCATCCCTTTTTTCATCCCGTATGTGAAAATCGACGCTATTCCAAGAACATCCGCCCCTGCTTCGCGGAGAACATTTACTACCTCAAGAACAGAGCCGCCTGTTGAAATAAGATCCTCTATTACTACAACTTTCTGGCCTTTTTCAAGCCTGCCTTCAATTTGATTCTGCCTGCCGTGATCCTTATGACCTGAACGGACATAACCCATGGGCATATCCAGTATTGTTGCCGTAATTGCTGCATGTGCAATACCGGCAGTTGATGTACCCATTAGCATCTGCGCATCGGGAAACTTCTCCTTTACAATCTGAGCGAGTCCCTCTTCAACATCCTTTCTTACCGCAGGAGCTGAAAGTGTCAGTCTGTTATCACAGTAAATAGGACTCTTTATTCCCGATGCCCATGTAAACGGATCCTCCGGTTTTAAAAATACTGCCTGAATGGAAAGCAAATCTTTCGCAATGATTTCTTCGGTAATTTTCATTTTAAACATCTCCTTATCCGATAAACGCATCGCAGCAGCGCTTATATGCCGCAACAGGATCGTCTGCCGCGGTGATAGGTCTGCCGACAACGATATAGTCTGAACCTATTTCTTTTGCCTTTTCGGGTGTGGTAACTCTCACCTGATCACCAACATCACCGTCTGCAAAACGAACTCCGGGAGTTACGGTAATAAACTGCTTTGAACAGTTCTCTTTAACCATCGAGGCTTCAAGAGGAGAGCAGACAACGCCGTCAAGACCTGCTTTTTTTGCATTTTGGGCATATTTCACGATTGTATCGTTAATCGAGGCGTTTATGAGAAGCTCGTCCTGCATTCTTTGCTCGCTTGTGGAAGTAAGCTGTGTAACGGCTATGAGAATCGGTCTTGTTCCGTCAGGCCTTTCAAGACCCTGCAAGGCCGCCTTCATCATCTCCACCGTACCGGCGGCGTGAACATTTGTCATATCCACATCAAGCTTTGAAAGGACTGCCATTGCTTTTTTAACCGTATTGGGAATATCATGAAGCTTGAGGTCGAGAAAAATCTTATGACCTCTTTTTTTTATCTCTCTGACTATGGACGGTCCCTCGGCATAATAAAGCTCCATACCGATTTTTACAAACGGCTTAACATCGGTAAACCTGTCAAGAAAATCAAAGGTTGCCTGTGCCGATGAAAAATCACAGGCTACAATAACATCTTTACCCATTAATCAACCACTCCTATTATATCACTTATTTTTTCAATTCCCAGCCTTTCACACTCGGCAGGGAGATTGTCAATAATGTTTTTGCAGGCATAGGGATCAACAAGATTAGCAGCACCGACCTGTACGGCAACGGCGCCTGCCATCATCATTTCAATCACATCTTTTGCTGTTGATACACCACCGCACCCCATTACGGGAATTTGACACGCCTTAGCGACCTGATATACCATTCTTAATGCTACAGGAAATACTGCGTCTCCGCTGAAGCCGCCCATTTTATTTGCAATAACAGGCCTGCGTCTTTTTATATCTATACGCATACCGAGCATTGTATTAATAAGGCATATGCCGTCGGCACCCGCCTGCTCGCACGCCTTTGCTATTGATACAATATCGGTTACATTAGGTGAAAGCTTAATAAATACGGGCTTTGAAGTAACCGACTTAACAGCCTTGGTAACTTCCGCCGCGCATTCAGGTGAAGTGCCAAAGCTCATTCCTCCGCCGTGAACATTCGGACACGAGACATTTACTTCAAGAATCCCCACCTGCTCCTCTTGATCAAGAAGATTACAGGTGTAGGCATAATCATCAATGCTGAAGCCTGAAACATTGGCAATAACGGGTTTGCTGAAATGCTGTTTCATTTGAGGAAGCTCATGCTCAATCACATGATGAACACCCGGATTCTGAAGTCCGACAGCATTAATCATACCTGCCGTACACTCTGCGATACGCGGTGTAGGGTTGCCGAATCTTGCCTCCTTTGTAGTACCTTTAAAGGAGAACGAGCCCAAAATGTTTATATCATAAAATTCGCTGAACTCTCTGCCGTATCCGAAAGTACCCGACGCGGGAACAACAGGGTTATCCATTCTGAGCCCTGCAAGGTTCACAGACAAATCTACCATACAATCTCCTCCTTAACAAGAACGGGTCCGTCCTTACAGATTCGCTTGTCAGCGTATTTGGTTTTACAGGAACAGCCCATACACGCACCAAAGCCACATCCCATTCTCTCCTCAAAGGAAAACTGACCTGAAGTCTTTGAAACATCATATATCGCCCTGAACATAGGAAGAGGACCGCAGGTGTAAAAGTAATCATATTCATCGGGAAAAGCATCTGTTACAAAGCCTTTCACTCCATATGAGCCGTCAACTGTTGTAACGATTACATCAGAGCAGATTTTTTTAAATTCCTGCTCATAGAAAATATCATCTTTAGTATTGAAACCAAGTATAACTGTGGGTGTCTGCCTGTTTCTTACCAGCTCTTTTGTAAGCTTATACATAGGCGGAATACCGACTCCGCCTCCGATAACCAAAGGATTTTGGGATTTTGATATATCATAACCGTTGCCAAGCCCTGTAAGAATATCAAGCGCAAATCCCGGAGAAAGCGACGACATATATTCCGTTCCTTCCCCTACAACCTTATAAATAAGCGTAATTGTACTGTCGTCATAATCACAGACCGAAATAGGTCTGCGAAGAAATTTCCCCTCAAGCTTGATATTTACAAACTGCCCGGGAACAGTTATATACTGCGTATCCCCTTCAAGAATCATTTTGTAAACATCGCGAGTAAGCGGTGTATTTGATAAAATTTTATATGTGTTTTCTTTATACATATTGTTACTCCGCGTCTATTGTTGACACACCAAGGGTGATTTCCTCCAGAACATCAAGCAGCACCTTAACCGTATCAAGTGATGTAAACATGGTTACATTATTTTCAACAGCGGCACGCCTGATTTCTGATCCGTCCGAATGCGAGTCCCCCGCACTAATATCAATTGTATTAATGACATAGGCAATATGCCCCTGTCTGAGGGCAAGCAGAATTTCGTCGCTCTCGTCTTCGGTAAGTTTTTGCCGTACCCTTGTGCGTATACCGTGTGATTTCAGATACCTTGCCGTACCTTCAGTTGCCTCAA
The DNA here is from genome assembly GCA_947628175.1 of uncultured Clostridia bacterium. Taxonomy (GTDB): domain Bacteria; phylum Bacillota; class Clostridia; order Oscillospirales; family Acutalibacteraceae; genus Eubacterium_R. The sequence continues at coordinate 10,556 of CANQZA010000058.1, forward strand.
TATTGAATCCCAGTTCATAAAACCGTTTAATAAGCGGAAGCGCTGTCGGTTTATCCTGATCCGCTATGGTTACAAGAACCGTACCGTAGTTGGCAACATTGAGTCCCGACGCCTGAATGGCTTTATAAAGCGCCCTTGTGAGTGATTTATCATAACCGATTGCCTCACCTGTTGATTTCATTTCAGGAGAAAGATATGTATCCATACCCTTAAGCTTTGAGAAGGAAAACGCAGGAGCTTTGACATACCATCTGCTTTTTTCCTTCGGATATACCGTGTCAATTCCCTGCTCTTTAAGAGATTTACCGAGAATGACCTGCGTCGCGATATGCGCCATCGGAACGGATGTGGCCTTTGACAAAAACGGCACTGTTCTTGACGATCTCGGATTAACCTCAATAACATAAACCTCATCGTTATCGTCAGCAATAAACTGAATATTATAAAGACCGACAATACCTATTGACTTTCCAAGCTTTATGGTATAATCAATTATCTTATCCTTAACCTGCTGTGACACAGAGAATGTAGGATAAATGGAAATGGAGTCGCCGGAATGAACACCTGTTTTTTCAACATGCTCCATAATACCCGGGATAAATACATCTTCACCGTCACATATTGCGTCGACCTCAAGCTCTCTGCCCATAATATATTTATCTACGAGGACAGGCTGTTTCGTGTTAATTTCAACAGCGGTCTGGAGATAATGGCGCAGTGATTCTTCATTTGCAACAATCTGCATAGCTCTGCCTCCGAGCACAAACGAAGGTCTTACAAGAACAGGATATCCGATTGAAGCCGCAACACGGACCCCTTCCTCAATATCTGTAACCGCAAGTCCTTTTGGCTGCGGAATTTTAAGCTGCTCCATAATCTTTTCAAAAGAATCCCTGTTTTCTGCTCTGTCAATGGCTGTTACATCTGTACCGATTATTTTAACGCCGAGTGCGTGAAGAGCAGGTGCAAGGTTTATTGCTGTCTGTCCGCCGAGAGATACAACAATTCCAAGAGGATTTTCAAGTGTTATGATATTCATTACATCTTCCACAGTCAAAGGTTCAAAATAGAGCTTGTCCGATGTGGTATAGTCTGTAGAAACCGTTTCAGGGTTGTTATTTATTATAATAGCCTCATAGCCGGCATCGCGTATGGACCAGATTGCGTGAACGGTTGAATAATCAAATTCCACACCTTGTCCTATACGGATAGGACCTGAGCCCAAAACAACTATCTTTTTTCTTTCCGATACTATTGACTCATTTTCCTGTTCATATGTTGAATAGAAGTATGGGACATACGAATCAAACTCGGAAGCGCAGGTATCAATCATTTTATATACCGGGAAAATGTTATTGTCTCGGCGCATATAAAATATATCCGCTTCGCTCATATTCCAAAGCATGCCGATAAACTTATCGGAAACGCCAAGCTTTTTAGCGTCAATAAGCGTTTGAATATCGCCTGTATTCTTACAGATAACCGTTTCAAAATCAACAATATTCTTCAGTTTTTCAAGGAAAAACATATCAATTTTTGTTGCGTTATAAACAAGATTGAGGTCAACATTCAGGCGTATAAGCTGCGCAATGGCGAACAACCGGTCATCAGTACCATTTTTTATATATTGCAGCAGCTTTTCCTCACTGTAGGAATCAAACTTTTTGTCATAAAGGTGACAGACACCTGTTTCAAGCGAACGCACTGCCTTTAAAAGGCTTTCCTCCATTGTTCTGCCGATTGCCATAACCTCGCCCGTTGCTTTCATCTGTGTATTGAGCGTGTTATTGGCATCTGCAAATTTATCAAACGGGAAGCGTGCAATTTTTGTAACGACATAATCGAGGGTAGGCTCAAATGATGCGGGGGTATTTGCAATCGGAATTTCATTGAGGTACATTCCGACGGCGATTTTGGCGGACACTCTCGCAATCGGATATCCCGATGCCTTGGAAGCAAGGGCAGACGAGCGTGATACTCTCGGATTCACCTCTATGAGATAATAGCGGAAAGAATGCGGGTCAAGAGCAAACTGAACATTACATCCGCCCTCTATCTGGAGCTCTCTTATGATTCTCAAAGCCGAATCACGGAGCATATGATACTCTTTATTGGTAAGAGTCTGTGATGGAGCAACAACAACAGAGTCACCAGTATGAACGCCGACGGGATCTATATTTTCCATATTACATATCGTGATAGCCGTATCGTTGGCGTCACGCATGACTTCATACTCAATTTCCTTATAACCCTTAATGCTTTTTTCTACAAGAACCTGATGAACGGGAGAGATTGCAAGCGCATTTTTCATCATAATTCGAAATTCTTCTTCATCATCAGCAAATCCGCCGCCTGTCCCGCCGAGTGTAAAGGCAGGTCTGAGAACAACAGGATAACCGATTCTCTGCGCAGCTTCAAGCCCTTCCTCAAGAGATTGAGCAATTTCAGACGGAAGTACAGGCTCGCCGAGTCCCTCGCAAAGTTCTTTAAATAGCTCCCTGTCTTCCGCTCTTTCAATAGCCTCAAATTTCGTGCCGAGTATCTCTACATCACATTCATCAAGCACACCTTTTTTTGCGAGCTGAACCGCAAGATTAAGACCTGTCTGTCCTCCGAGTGACGGCAGTATTGCATCAGGACGCTCATGCCTGATAATTCTTGCAACATATTCAAGGCTGAGCGGTTCCATATAAACCTTATCGGCAATGTCGGTGTCAGTCATGATAGTAGCCGGATTTGAGTTAATAAGAACAACCTCGTAACCCTCCTCACGAAGAGCAAGACACGCCTGTGTACCGGAATAATCAAACTCGGCGGCCTGTCCTATAACAATAGGACCTGAACCGATAACAAGTATCTTATGTATATCCGTCCTTTTCGGCATATTAACCTACCTCCTTTTCCATAAGAGCTATAAACGCATCAAAAAGATATGCGCTGTCCTGCGGTCCGGGTGCACTTTCGGGATGATACTGAACCGAAAACAGTTTATTTTGCTCTGATTTGACACCCTCTGCCGTA
>CANQZA010000059.1 GCA_947628175.1 uncultured Clostridia bacterium
AGCAAAAACCAAAAAGTAGTGAAAACTCTCTCATAACCCGAAGGTCGGTGGTTCAAATCCGCCCTCCGCAACTCAAAGCCTGTAAACATCAGTGTTTGCAGGCTTTTTCTTTTGCGAAAAATTAGTCGGGAAATTGCTTTTCCCGACTTTTTCCCGACTGAGTTTTTCATTGGTTTTTTGCAAAAAGATAGTTAAGCTTAGATGCAGCATCTGCTTTGGTTTCTGATACAACGTGAATATATGTGTCTGCTGTTATATTGATATTGCTATGACCGAGGAGTGTTGATATAGTCTTAATGTCAACGCCGTTAGCCAGGAGCTTGCTGGCATATGTGTGTCGGACATTGTGGAATTTTCGGTATCTGACATCAGCTCTTTTGAGTGTTCGTTCCCACGCACGCTGCAGATTACGGGAATTGATAAATTGACATCCGGCAGTAGTAAAGAGGAAATCGGTATCGGAATAGACAAGACCATGTTTCAGAAACAACTCCTTTTGGTTTGCAATATGTTTCTTTAAGTCGGGCAACAGAGCTTGCGGAATAGGTACAGTTCTTGTTTTTTTATTCTTAGTAGTCCCGATCTGTGCTTCTGATCTTGATGTATTGGCATCATCATATATGTTGACAGTTTTGAGAGATTGTTTGACTGTTATTTCTGCTGCATCAAGGTCAATAGCTCCAAGCTCAAGTCCTAATAGCTCACCCTTCCTCATACCTGTTGCCAATGCAAGTTTAAACAGACAGTACATATATCCTTTGGCATTGTCTGTAATAGCTTTGATCTCCTCATCTGTGAATATGTCTATGCCTTTATCCTCATTTTCAACAAGCTCTTCTTTAGGGATAATGATTTTAAACGTAGGATTTTGTATTATATAATTATTGACGATGCAAAAGTTGAAAAAGGTCCGAAGAACCTTATTAAGATTATATATCTGAGAGGATCTTTTTCCTTCTGCAAATAATTTATTGTAATATTGCTGTAGGTATAGAAATTTAACATCACATAATCTCTTTGAATTCAATTCGGTAGGTTTAACGTAATTATTGTAGACGAGCGTATATCTTGCCAATGTGTTAGGGGCTTTACTGGGCTTCACATACTCAAAGAGCCATATCCTCATCAGATCACCGAGAGTCATTTTATCATGGTCCAAAGCAAGTCCTTTATTGAGCTCAGATAGGTAAGAGTCTTTTTTCTGCTGGGCTTCCTTTTGACTTTTCCCGTAAAACTCTTTTTTGATAGGTTTCCCATCAGGCGTTGTGCCGATAGTAGCCGTCACTCTGTAATACTTATACTTTCCTTTCTCATAGTTTGTCTTTACTGCCATAATATCACTCCTTTAAAGCATAAAAAATACACCTTTACAAGACAGGTGCGGAAGTGATATAATATAGGTGTTCAGGCTAACTATATCACTGCACTTGCTTTGATAGGTTGGTTCATGGCTCCCTGTTGGTGCAGGGAGCTTTTTCTATTTATTTAATCTTATTTAGACTTTCCTCAATTTGTTTTAAATTCTCTTGAGTTCCGCTATCTTCTACTTTTTCTGCTCCTCTATAAACGTATTTAATTGCCTGAGATATATCCATACCTAAGTTTGCATAATCTTCATTTACGTTTGTATAGGCATATTCCAGTAAATAACCATAATACATGGTTTGTTCCATTGTTTTATTATCCACAAAATAATTGGGATGGATGCTTTTTATATATTCTATTGCTTCTTTTGTAGATGTCTCATCTATGGTCTGAGCTGCCGCTTTTGCTTTTCTTGCAATATCGTCTACCATAGCGGATGTATTAGGTGCTATTGGATTTTCTGTTTGTTGAGTTTCCGGCACAGATGTGGTTTCATTATTCGCATCTTCGCTGTTACTGTCGCAAGAAGCCAATATAATGAATAGCAACACTACGATCAATAATGCAAATAAAAACCACTTCATACACTTGCCTAAAATGCCTTTCTTGGATTTGTTGTTCATAACGTACCTCCTTTGTTTTTGATAAATATCAGCTACTCTATGTTGCCTTGAAAAGCAACGGCTTTGCCAATTATTCTTATTTGTTCCAAGTCTTCATTTGTATATACCAGAGGTTCATATTTTGGATTTTCGGGTATAAGACGAATAATATTATCATTTCTATAGTAATACACACGCTTGAGCGTTACTTCATCGCCTATAATAATGGCTGCTATTTCGCCATTGTTTACCATATCTTGTTTGCGTATAAAAACTATATCACCATCATATATCCTTGCATTAATCATACTATCTCCTTTGCATCTTAAGCAAAAGTCAGCTTTTATGTTGGTTCCGGCTTCAACATACACTTCCTGCTCTGCGTCTGCATATATTGGCTTACCACAAGCAATATCACCAATAAGAGGTATTGACTTCTTTTCTACAGGAGAAACATTGTCATAGTCAATTACACCTATGTCAAAATTCCCCTCTGTTTCATCTTGACTATCATCTAGTACAAATAATAAATCATTAAAATCCAAATCAAGACCATTTGCTATTTTCCTTAAGGTTTCCAAAGAAGGTCTTATTTGTTGAGCATCGTTATGTTTGGCTGCTTTTTCTAATCTTGAGATATATGCTTTGCTTAATCCACATTTATTAGCGACTGCGTCCATTGTTAAGTTTCTTTCAGTACGAATACTGGCAAGGATTTCACCGATCTTCATAATAACACCTCCTAAAACTTGTTTACTATATTATACATCAATTAACAAAAATGCACAATTATTAATGTTAACCAAAATAAACAATGTTTACAGCAGTAAACTTTGTGAATGTTTACTTGTTAAATGTAGTTGACATTTGCTGTTTAATATAGTAAACTTAATTTGTTGAATATAGTAAACAAGCATTAATACAAATCAGGAGGTGAAAAAATGAAGTCAAGCATAGGAAAAAAAATAAAGAAGGAAAGAGAAAAAGTAAAGATGACTCAATCCGAATTAGCCGCTACCGCAGATGTAAGCAGAGCCCTTATATGTCAGTTAGAAAAGGGACTAAGAAATGATGTAAAGGTAACAACATTAACCAAAATCGCAAAAGCCCTCAATTGCGAGCTCAACGATTTGATTAATTAATGCCAGTAATTTACAAAAAATTCACAAAAGAAATGCAATATTTTCCGAAAAAGTACAGGCATAGAACATTTATTAGCATAAAAGAACAAAATTTTGTAATGGAGCTAATAGGTCGAGGAGGTGAGAACATGATAAGGACCGACATCATAGAAATGAGCACAAAGCGGTTTGCCGATTACATCAGAAAGATAACCGGAGGCTATCGGTCTCCGTCCCCTACGGCAGTTGCTAATGATTGTAGAGCAGGTAAATTGGACTGCTATCAGGAGGTTCCCGGTGGAGACTACAGAATAATTGTTAAACCAATGGTGGTCCCTGTTGAGGAATACAATGAGCTGAAGGCCAAATATGAGGCCTTGAAGAATGCTATGGTGAGCATCAAAAAGCTTGCAGAAACTTAACTTGTGTGAGTTAAATTGCACATTAAATCTCGCCTAGGCTGCCAAAGGCCGCCCTGCTAACCCTTAAAGTAATCGGTCTTTCTTTTCCATCCATAGTAAGACAAATAATTCAAATTGTATGTATTTATACCTTTTGTGGCGGGGCGGTCGTTGGGAGCTTAGGTGTTTGAGAAATGAAAGGAGGGAAATGAAATGAAACTGGAAATAGTCTATAAGCTGGGCAAGATGCATTTTAAAGCGACAGCAGATTCCATTTCTGAAGCATATGAGTACATAAAAGCTATAGTAAACAGTGGCGTATATATCAGACCTTCGGATGAACTTGATAAATTTATGTACTGGTTAAGTCAGATATATCTCAACCATGTTGGTGAACGGGAAGACGATCTAATAAAAATCAGGGCGCTTAAGGAGGAATCGGTAAATGAAAAAGTTGAGAGTTGATGTTTCAGAGGTCGGCAAAGACCTAAGACGATTGTGGCACAAAGCGGTTGATCTGTATATATGTGTTGCATGGGATGTGGTTGATTTTGTTATAGGGAGCTGCAAAGTGGTATGGCAGCGCAGCAAGTGTATAGCGATGGCTATTAATGACAAAACCGCACCGGTGGAAATCGCAGAGTTTCTTCTGCCCAAGCCGGCAGAGAAAACCGTTGATAATGTAATTACAGTAAATTTCTAAAAGGAGGAATGCGATGGCAAAGTCGGTAAAAAAATAATTGCCTCCGGGTTGACGGACCACAGAGGCAAGCAAAGGTTGAGCACCTTTACAAAATATTACATTTTTATTTTACAGTTTCGAGGAGGAATTGTCAAATGCAAATTGCATATGACGAAAAAACAAATTTAGTAATGCTGAAGGACGTAGGCAGCCGTTACGCTTCATTGAAAAATATGGGAATGAAGTGGGACAAGCAGACACAGACATTGAGAAAGACGGCAACGCTGCCGTTTCTCATGAGTTTGTCTACAATCATCAATCTGCCTGCTTCCTTAGAAGCGGAAAAGAAGAGGCTTATAAAAATTGACAGAGCTTTGTCAACTGAGCGTAATAGAGAGAAGTCGGTAGCATATATCAAGCCGCCAATCAAGGCAGGCATAACACCGTATCAGCATCAGGTAAAGGCTTATAACATGGCGCTTATAGTATTTGATGCCATTAAGTCTGACAGGGCAGAAACAGATAAGAGAGGTAAAGGATTCGGTTACTTATTTGAAATGGGCTGCGGCAAGACGCTGACGGCCATAATGACGGTAGGTACGTTATACAGACAAGGGCGGGTGAAAAAGCTGTTGGTTGTTGCTCCTACATCGGTATGCAGCGTGTGGCCAAAGGAATTTGCGGAATACGCAGATTTTATGCCAATGATCAAGGTCCTGACAGGAACTAAGCAGCAAAGACTAAAGGCATTGGACGATTTGCATTATGCTCGTGCCGATATGCTTCAAGCCGCTGTAATCAACTACGAGAGTGTGTGGCGTGAGGAAATATTTGAGGCTTTGCAAGAGTGGTCTCCGGACATGATCATAGCTGACGAAAGTCAGAGGATAAAAACTCATAATGCCAAGCAATCTAAGGCTATGCATCAGTTGGGAGACAGTGCAAAATATAAGCTTATCCTTTCCGGCACTCCAGTACAGAACAATGCTATTGACCTTTATAGTCAGTATAGATTCCTTGACCCTGAGGTATTTGGCACGAACTATTATGCATTCCGAAACCGCTATGCTATTATGGGCGGGTTTGATTCTCGGCAAATAATAGGCTATAGGGATTTGAATGATCTTATAAAAAAGGAATATTCTGTTGCCTACAGGGTGACAAAAGAAGACGCTCTGGATCTGCCGGAACAGGTACATGAGGAGAGATACATAGAACTGACAGCTAAGGAACGGAGCTTGTACGATCAGATAAGGCGAAACAGTTTTGCAGAGCTCGAAAGCGGCGGTCAGATCACAGCTGCAACGGCATTGACCAAGCTCCTCAGACTGCAGCAGCTTACGGGAGGCTTCCTCTGCGCTGATGAAGGAACAAAGCCAAAATTGATAAGCGAAAGTAAGCTTAATGCCCTTGATGATATTATCGAGGACTATTGTATCGGTGCCGGCAAGAAGCTAGTCGTATTTGCCAGATTTCGTGCAGAGATAGATTTGATTGCAAAGCACCTGGACAAGCGTAAAATCAGGTACGGGCTCATTTACGGTGATGTCAAAATCGATACAAGAGGAGATATTGTAAAGGATTTTCAGCAAAATCCCGAAACTCTTGTATTCCTGGCCCAGATAGATACTGCAGGCTTGGGTATAACGCTGACAGCGGCAGACACCTGTGTATACTATTCTGTCAACTACAACTATGCTGCATACAGTCAAAGCCTGGCACGTATACACAGGATCGGACAGAGAAATACCTGCACATACATACACCTGATCGCAAAGCAGACAGTGGACGAAACTATACTTGATGCGTTGTCCCGCAAAGAGGACCTTGCGAGGACAATCGTAGATGACTGGAAACAGTATTTTACTTGACAGGAGGAACAAACATATGGACAATACAATTTTTAGCTATATTGATACATACAAGGATTTGCTTGACAGAAAAGCAGAGCTTGCAGACGCAGATAAGCAAAACAACAAAAAAATAGATGAAATCAAGAAAGCACTTGTACAGGCAATGATAGACGAGGAATGCACTAAGATAAGCCGTAATGGGTTTGTGTACGGTCTGCAGGCCAAGACGAAGTACAATAAGCGTTCAGAGGAATACCTTTTTGAGAATGGTATTGACTTTTTTGAAACGCTTCGTGAAGAAGGCTTTGGCGGCCTCATCAAGGAAACTGTTGATAGTCGCTCTCTTTCCGCTGCATTGAACAATTATGTTGAGGAAAATGGTGAATTATCACCGGAGTTAGAGAGCATTGTAAGCGTATACGAATTTTATGACATCTCGAAGAAAAAGGATAAATAGGAGGGATTTACTATGAATGATAATCAGATGCATCTTGACATTGTTCTCGATCATAAGCGCGGAATTAAGGACAACATTGTTGCGGTCGTTGATTTTATATACAAGAAAAATGTGACAAATGACGCTGAAAAAATTACGAACAAGCATGAGGGTTACGGCATAGCCGCAGAAAAGCACGCAATGCTTAAAGGTGATCTCAAGAGCGTAAATGCTGATATGGACTCCTTGCTCAAGTTATTGTCTTCCGATGTGAGCTCGTTTGCAAATCAAACAACAAGTCTATATAATTCGGCCGTAATGACAGCAATAACAGCTATTAATCTTGCGGTAGCGGCAAAAAGGATAATGGATGATTTGTACTATTCCGTGCCTACGCCAATTGAAGACTATATCGAGGACGATGAGGAAAATGAAGAAGGCTTTGAAAATGCAGAGGAGGTAGAATAATGCCAAAAACAACAGTAGCAACACAGGATAAGAAATTTGAATTAGTAACGCTGCAGGGCGAGATTGCCGAGAATATTGCCGCAGAAATGGACGGCCTTGGAACTTTACCTTTTGATACGGTCAAGATTCCTTCCGGTGGAGGCTTGACGTTTGAAATTCCAGGCGAAGATGAGGACGAACCTGATGTAGTAACAGAGATCCGCGGTGTGATTTTATACCACTATCCGGTCAACGCTTATTGGCGTGATGCCTATAACGGCACTAATGTTCCGCCCGATTGCGCAAGTATGGATGGTAAAAAAGGTATAAGGCAGGAAACAGGCGAAATTATTGATTGTGCATCCTGTCCCCACAACCAATTTGGCAGCGAAGGAAAGGGTAAGGCGTGCAAGAATACACACCGTTGTTATATCCTGCGAGAAGGCAATCCAATACCGCTTCTGCTCACGCTGCCGCCGACCAGTCTCAAGTACCTGAGAAATTACTTGGGCAAAAAGATACTTCTCAAAGGTCTAAGAAGCTTTGACGCAATCACCAAAATAACACTCAAGAAGGAAAAATCCAGTGGTGGTATTACATATTCAAGAGCTGCCTTTTCGTTCGGGGGCCTGCTCGATGAACAGCAAAGGATCGCCGCAAGGGAAATGGCGGAAACTATCAAAAACATGACACAGCCGGATATTACCGTCAATGATTACAATGTGCCTTCTGCCGCACCAAATGGCGGTTTCACAGAAGCTGACATTATTGATGGAGAGGATATACCGTTTTAATTAACGGTAATTCAAAGGGAGGGGCTATAGCTCCTCCCTTAAGCAACAAAGAAACAGGGTGACGGTAATGGGAGAGAAAATAAGCATAGATGCTTTTGTTGATTATAGGGCAGAGTATGAGGCGGCAATCAAAAAATGTGAAATAAGTGGAGATAAATTAATTGGATTATGTCCCTTCCATGATGACAATGCAGCCAGCTTTTCTGTGGATTTAAAAACGGGTCGATGGCATTGCTTTGCTGAGGACATAAGCGGTAATATTCTTGATTTTTTTGCAAAACTGCACGGCACAACGACAAAGGACGAATATGTTGCCTTGCTTGCAAAGTATAACATATCAAATGATAAACCTCAAAAACCAAGCTATACCCTAAGCCAGTATGCCTTTGAAAAGCGTTTGCCCGAAGCATGGCTCAAAGAAAATTTTCGCTTGAGCAGTGAAAAAAACAAAGAGGGTATCGGATATGTGAAGATACCGTATTACAACGAGCTGAAGCAGGAGAGCACACACCGAAAGCGATATGCCAATAAGGAATTCAGATGGAAGTATGGAAGCTCCGGGCATATCTGTCTGTATAACGAATGGCGCCTTGAGGACTACATCAGGCCGAAAGGTTATATATGTCTTCGATGAATTGTATGAAAAGGCTCTTTCTAATGAAAAAATATATGAAAAGGTCGAGGCTAAAGGATATGCTAAGGAAAAAATCATGGCAGACAGCGCAGAGCCTAAAAGCATCGACAGGTTACGTAAATTGGGGTTGCGAAGCGTTAGACCTGTTCTTAAGGGTCGAGACAGTATAAACAACGGTATTGATTTTTTACAAGAATTTAGAATAATAATACATCCCAGATGCAGTAATTTTCTTATGGAAATAAGTAACTATACATGGAGCGTGGATAAGAAGACCGGAAATAAAATAAATGTTCCGATAGACGATTTTAATCACCTCATGGATGCTATGCGGTATGCTTTTGAGCCTATTATTTTATCCGGCGGCAAGAAACAAAATTTGAGGAGGCTTTAAATGTGCGGTCACAATTGGAAAATTGTAAATGATGTAAGCGTATGTCTTAGATGCGGTCTTACTATAAACAGGCTTACAGGAGAACCCATATGCTTTGACCGAAAATTGGTTAATAGAAAAGACAGGAGGAGTAAAAGGAAATGAGATGCAGAAATGAAATGTATCCGGACTTTTCAGCAGAAATTGAATACATAGATGAAAAAGGTGTGGATACTTACGTTATAGGCAAGATAATAGAAAAGCATTTGCCGAACAGCAGCTATAATAAAAAACTGTATGACAGATATAACGGTATAAGAGAAGGAGTGCCAATTTTCGCACGTTCTCCGCGATTTGAAGATGCTGAGGACATTATTAACAACAAAATCAATAATGATTTTTTCAGCGAGATAATTGATTTTAAAACAGGTTATTTTGCCGGCGTGCCTATTGCCTACAGTTATTCGGATACGGCCGAAGCCGTAGAAGGTACAGGTGATGCTGGCGATACGCTCTCCGAAGCAGAGGTGGCGAGAGATCAGGCAAGCAAGACCCTTAGTGATTTTGTGACACTCAACAATATGTTTGATGTGGACATGGAAGTGACTAAGTATGCCAGCATCTGCGGATATTCGGCACGATTACTCTACTACGATGACGGCATAGAAAGGGTAATGCCAATAGCACCTTTTGAAACAGCGATATTGTCCGAGACCGACATTACGGAGCCTAAATATGCCGTAAGATATTACAAGACTACAGATATTAATGGCACAGAACATTACGAAGTCGTATTTTATAGCGCAGATAGAGAGATCCATTACTCCGGCACAGATTACAGTAACTTATCAGAAAAGCAAACAGAGGAAGGTAGAGACCTGAATCTGTATGGCATGTGTCCATTGCAAGGTATACCGAACAATGCAGAGCTTATAGGAGATGCAGAGAAGGTCCTGGAACTTATTGACGCTTATGACAGGAATATAAGTGATGCCAATAATGATATTGAAGCCTTCGCTAATGCCTATATGGTCATAGAGAACACAAATTTGGATGATGAGGATATAAAGAAAGCACAACATAACGGAATTATCCAGGTCGACACAGGTACATACAACGGTAAAGTGTATTTCCTCACAAAGGACATGACTGATACTTTTCTGTCCAATCAGATAAAGCGTATAGAAAGCAACGTCTATAAATTCAGCAAAACACCGAACCTTAGCGATGAGAACTTTGGTAATGCCAGTGGATCTGCGCTGAGATTCAGACTGACAGGTCTTGAGGCTAAATGTGGTATGTTCCAGGCTAAAATGATGAGTGCGGGTAGATATATGTTCAAGGCTTTGTCTCAGAGCTGGGCAAAGAAAACAATCAAGGTTGATCCATTGCAGATAGTAATGGAGTTCTCTCGAAACTTTCCACTTGACCTTCTTGGAGAGGCACAGGCTGTAGCTCAACTCATCAGCACAGGAGGCATATCCAAGAGGACAGCTATATCACAGCTTAGCTTTATAGACGATCCAGATTATGAGCTTGAGCTTGTTGAAAGAGAAAAACAGGCTATGCCTAGCCTTATGGATAGGTTCAAGGAAGATGGAGACGATGAAGCAGAAATTACGGAACAGAATGCAGAAAGCCCAAAACAGAATACAAAAAATACAGAACAGGGTGATGAATAATGCCCGATTTGGAATATTACCTTGCACAGACGAGGAGAATACAGGAACATAGAGAAGCAGGAGCAGAGATTGAAATACGAAAGACCTTCCTCTCTCTGCTTAAGGAATTACAGGGATTTTTAGGCAGAGAGTACGCAGATCACGCTGATGAAAAAGGCGAGCTGAGTTATGGACTTCTTCAGAGGCAGTCACGATATGCCCGCTTTATCAGCGAGGTTGAGGAAAAGGTCATAAAGGGTACATCGGGTTATAAAAAATCAATCAAAAATGTAGTGAACGATACATATAAGATAGCCTTCAACGGCATGGTGGATGCAGTCAAAAAATCTGACGGAAGCAAAGCTGAGCTTGAGGAAATATTCAAGGATGTAGAGTATGTTAGACCAGAAACTTTAAAGAATGCTGTGGACAATCAGGTAAGCGGACTTACTCTAAACGATACGCTCGAAAAGAACAGGACAGATATTATATGCAATATCAAGCAGACAATAGGCATAGGGCTCCAGAATGGCGATAGATATGAAACCATGGCAAAAAGAATAGCCGAAAGTCTTGACGGTGATTACAACAAAGCTATAAGAATAGTGCGTACTGAGACACACAGAGTAAGGGAAGCAGGCAGTCTTGAGAGTACTATAGCCTTGAACGAAAAGCTGAAGCAAGGCAATTCAGGTATGCGCTATTTCAAGGTATGGAAAACTGCTAAGGATGAAAGGGTCCGTAAGCCTAAAGGAAAGAATAAAGCTGACCACAGAAAAATGGAAGGCATTACTATTCCCGTTGACGAATACTTTGACCTTGGTCATGGTGTGAAGACAATGGCTCCTGGTCAGAGTGGCGATGCCGGAAATGATATAAACTGTCGGTGTAGGCTTACGTTTAAGCTCCAAAAAGTAGAGGAGCCTAAAAAAGAGGTTGAAAAATCTGCGGAAAGTGGTATAATAAAAGAAGAAGATATACATATCGGTAAATCTCTTGGTGCTGCGGCTCATAGAGATGATGTGAAGTTGCCTAATGGACAAAAAGGTAAGCTAGCAGAAGGCTCAAAAATCACAAAAATAGTTACTTTTGCAGGTAAAGGAACAAATAAACCCGTTAAAGTTGCAAAACATTTAAGCAACCAATTCAAAGGTGTTCCTGAAAGCGAATGGAAAAAATGCCGTGGAGATGGTTATGTAGAGTACGCTAAAGGAATTATAAAGCATGTTGAATTGCATTGGTTTGAAAGCGAGCAAACTGGGCGTGTTAGAATGAAGGTAAAATATGAATTTAAAAAATAAGGATGTGGTTTTATGAAGGTTAAATATAAAGGAGAATCAGATCCAGTTTCTTTGATAAATGGTAAAATTTATGAATGCCTTGGTGAAGAAAACGGATTACTTAGGGTTATAGATGAAGAAGGTTATGATGAAAACGAGGAAATACAAGGGTATTTATACGAAAAAGAGATTTTTGAAATAGTCGAAGGATAAAAAGCACTTTTGAAGAAATCAAGAGTGCTTTTTTAATGCGAGTTTATACAAATTTTATATTAATTTATCGAACGTACTTCGGTGTCCTTCGGGTCCGGAGTCAGTCCTGAGCATGACTATAAAAGGCTTTATTTTCATGCAAAAAGGTGGGGTATTAATTGTTGGCAAAAAGTGAGAAAGAAATGATAAAAAAATTACTGGATGCTTGGGGCAATACAGATAATACTATAAAAACGCTCAATAAGGTTGTTGACGATTACTATTCCATCCAAAGTAATTTGCATAAAATTGAAATGTGGTTAAACAAAAACAATGTATTTGCAAGTACTGATAAGGTTAATGGACATATTGAGTCCAATATGCAAACCAATATACAAACTTGTATAGGTCTTGCAGAACAATTTAACGGGCGCATTAAATGGGTGTTGCTAATAAAATCCACCTTTGATAAAGCTGTATTGGGACTTGACTTTGCTATGCAAGAAATTGTTATAAGGCGACACTGCAAAAGATTAAATTGGCGATCAATAACTTATAATTTGCCATTTAAAACGAGCGAAAGGCACACCCAGCGCCTATATCTTAAAGCGTTAGAGGAGTTATATACAAAAATAGGAGCCAACGAAGTGAAACTATTATATAAACAAGTATGTGAAAATTCCGGTTGTACATGTTAGCGGTATAACTGTTTATATAGATCAGTAGAGGTAGCTGTTAAAGGCTGCCTTTGCTTTTGCCCTGAACATGGTGTGAAAAGGTTCATGCCAATCTACATGGTCGGTATGCAAAGACCTGCATCTATATGGTGCAGGCACGTTAATCTATACGGTTAAGGAGGAAGATTGAAGATGAAGAAAAGCAAATTAAAGCAAATGCTTGATGAAGGCACTATTACTCAGGAGGAATACAATAGCCTGATTGAGAATGCCGAGGATGATGACGATAATGGAAACAAAAATGATGAGCCCGAAGAACCTACGGAGCAGGTCAGGAAATTAGCAAAGCAAATAGCAGACAAGGCTACTGCTACGCTTGGCAAGGAGAATGCGGACCTTAAGAAAAAGCTCAAGGCTCTTGAGACCCAAAACCTTACGGCGGAGCAAATCAAAAAGATTGAGGACGAAGAAAAGGAAGCTCTGCTTGCAGAGCGAGAAAAAAACGTAAGGCTTGCCGAAAACAAGCTGTTTGCTATAGAAGCTATGAAGGATGTCGGCCTTGATGATGGATCAAAGATCTCGTTTGAACTGCTTGACCTTGTTATGAATGAGGATAAGGACGTTATTAAGGCAAATATCAAGGCATTAAACACCATTATCAATAAAAAGGTGAAGGAGAAGGTAGATGCGGTGTTTAAGGATAATTCCCGTACTCCGGGAAAGGCCAACGGAGGAAGCGGTGTCATTAATCCGTATGCGGCAGAGACCTTTAACCTTACTGAACAGATGAGGCTTGAGGTTGAGGATCCAGAGCGAGCTAAACAGCTTAAGGCTCTGGCAGCAGCAAGCAATAAGTAAAAAAAGGTGGTATAGAATAAGAGGGCTGACCAACAGCCCTTTTATTTATTGGAAAGGAGGCTGAATATGGCTACAGCTAAAAAACACACAGCAAAGAATGGAGAGGTATCATACTATATAAG
>CANQZA010000060.1 GCA_947628175.1 uncultured Clostridia bacterium
ATTCAAAACCGTTGATGTTATTACAACAAGCGGTGAACCGGATACTGATGTTGAATGGGGTACATGATGAATAACAGGTATTGAAAAACGGGCACCCTTATAGATTGGGTGCTCGTTGTTTTTTTATGATTTTTAAGTTCAGTTTGCGGCGTTATCCCAAGGCCATGGATTCGCAAGCCACTCGTCGGTATTATATCCGTTTAATGTCAGGGGACCGAACTGCTTTTCATATTCATCTTTAGCGGCTTCATACTTCTTCTTATATTCGTTGAACATGGACAACGCTTCCCCGCTGTTTGGGTGCGTGTCAAGAAACAGTCTCAACTCGTGCGCAGAAAGGGCTAACGCTGATACTCTTCTGAGAAGTTTGTCTTTATTCATATATTTTTTACCATCCTTCCGAGAAAAGGTTTATTTAAAACAGGGAACAATGTTCCGTTATTTAATGTGTTATTTTCGTCATATGTTACAAGCTCAAGCTGAAGAGGCACATAGGCCATTGTAACTGTAGCGTCCTCAGGCAAAGCCGGTCTTCTGTCATTTTTTAAGAAGCTTGGCTTAAAAAGGTCAACATAATTTTCCATCTGTAAGTCTCCTTTTTTAGTAGATGTGCTTTATTCTATGAAAAGAAATTTATTTTGACAAAAGACCAACAAAATTTTTTTACATATAATGGAATGTAATGTTTAAAACGAAGGGAATTTGGTAATGATAGATTTGAAGAGACAATCCTCTTGAATCAAGACGCAATAAATTAACGAAGGTGATTAACTTGCTGATTAAACGAGGCGAAATTTACTATGCCGATTTAAGTCCCGTAATCGGTTCGGAGCAGGGAGGAGTCAGACCCGTACTTATTGTTCAGAATGATGTGGGAAATAAATTCTCGCCGACTGTTATTGCTGCTGCAATTACCTCACAGAGAGAAAAAAATAATCTTCCAACTCATATTGAGGTTGATGCAAGAAACTGCGGTCTTGCAAAGGACAGCATTGTTTTGCTTGAACAGGTACGGACAATAGACAAAAGGCGCCTGAAAGAAAAAATGGGCTCTCTTGATACAAATGATATGGGAAAAGTCAACCACGCTCTGAGTGTAAGCTTCGGCCTTTAATATTGAAAACAATCTCGCAGCCGAAAATTTTTATCGGTTATATGGGATTGTTTTATTTTTTTATCTGTGTTAATATATGGAAGAAGTTTAGATGAAACGGGAGAAAGAATTATGTTTAGAGTGGCTGAATTTGAAAAAGTTTCTTTTGAGCAGTTTGAAAAGGACTGGATAAAGCATTTTCCTCAAACAAAGGATGTAAGAGCAGTGTATGACAGTATAAAGATGCCCAAAAGGGCAACGACAGGCTCTGCCGGATATGATTTTTATGCCCCTGACGATATCACATTTGAAAAGGGAAAATCGATACTGGTACCGACAGGTATCCGATGCAGAATTGACAACGGCTGGGTCTTGTCCGTCTATCCCCGCTCCGGACTCGGATTTAAGCACAGATGTCAGCTTGATAATACGGTGGGAATTATTGATTCCGACTATTATAATTCTTCCAACGAAGGTCATATTATGATAAAAATGAGCTGTGATGCTCATGATGCCGGTCACACTGCATTTGTTGCATCGGGTGACGGATTTGCACAGGGAATATTCACACAGTTTGCCATTACTGTTGACGACAGTGCCGATGGAATCAGAGACGGCGGTTTCGGCTCTACAACAAAATAGATGAATCAGTCTGCTTTTAAACGCACAATGCAAAAAACACCTGTTGTGTGTATAGCTGCGATGCTCTGCTGTCTGCTTTGGGGAAGCGCTTTTCCTGTTATAAAAATCGGATATGACATTCTGGGTATATCAGCCGGTGACTATGCTTCTCAGATTCTTTTTGCGGGTCTCAGATTTACCGCTGCCGGAATTATGGCTGTATTTTTCGGAAGCATTTTAGCCGGAAAATTTTTGATTCCCCAAAAAGAATCCCTTATTAAAATATCTGTTTTGTCTTTGTTTCAGACAGTTTTGCAGTATTTGTTTTTTTATATCGGGCTTGCGCACACAACGGGAACAAAGGGTTCGATTATTAACAGCCTCGGCTCTTTTTTTGCCGTTATCGCGGCCGTTGTTGCAGGATTGGAAAAAAACACGCTGTCAAAAATTGCGGGTTGTGTTTTGGGATTTTCAGGAGCGGTTCTTGTTAATCTTACAGGCTCGGAAATGAATACGCATATATCTTTTTTTGGCGAGGGATTTATTGCTTTTTCAGCATTTGCTTATGCTGTTTCGTCCATATTAATTAAGAAATATTCGGAATATGAAAATACCGTTGTACTGAGCGGTTACCAGTTTATTTTCGGCGGAGCGGTGATGATTGTGTCAGGCACTGCAATGGGCGGTGCGGTAAGCGGTATCGGAATGAAATCTGCCGCACTGATTTTTTATCTTGCATTTGCATCTGCTGCGGCATATACCCTTTGGGGAATACTGCTTAAGTATAATGATGTATCAAGGGTTGCTGTTTTTGGATTTATGATGCCCGTTTTCGGTTGCTTTTTATCGGTGATTATACTTAAAGAAAGTCTTGCCGAGCTGGGAGTGAAGGGAATTCTTGCTCTGATACTTGTTTCAATGGGCATATTTATTATAAATAAAAAATCAAGGGGAAATTTTTATGAAGGCAAAAATGACACTTGCAAAGGAATTTAAAATAGGAGACATTGACAAGCGGATTTACGGCTCATTCATTGAGCATCTCGGAAGAGCTGTTTACGGAGGCATATATGAACCCGGACATCCTGAGGCAGACGAGGACGGCTTCAGAAAGGATGTTATCCGCCTTGTAAAAGAATTAAATGTCCCTGTTGTGCGTTATCCGGGAGGAAATTTTGTTTCCGGCTATAACTGGCAGGACGGCGTAGGACCTGTTTGCAACAGACCGAAAAGGCTTGATCTTGCCTGGGGTACAACTGAACCCAACAGTTTTGGCACGAATGAATTTATGAAATGGTGCAAAAAGGCAAATACGGAATGTATGATGGCTGTCAATCTTGGTACAGCAGGACCTGAACAGGCGAGAAATCTTGTTGAATATACAAATCACCGTGGTGCGTCTGCTTGGTCTGATCTCAGAAAGTCGCACGGATATAGTGAGCCGTGGGATATAAAGCTGTGGTGTCTGGGTAATGAAATGGACGGACGGTGGCAGATGGGTGCAAAAACGGCAGCCGAATACGGCAGAATCGCACTTGAGGCATCTAAACTGATGAAATGGACAGACGGCAGTATTGAAACGGTGCTTTGCGGCTCGTCAAGCAGAAATTCACCAACCTTCGGGGAATGGGAGGCAACCTCGCTTGATATTGCATATGACAGTGTGGATTATGTTTCTCTTCATCAGTATTATGAAAACAGAGCTGATGATACGCCTTCTTTTCTTGCAAAAACACTTGAACTGGAGGAGTTTATTTATACAGTCATCTGTGTTTGTGATTACATAAAAGCAAAAAAACGCTCAAAAAAGACGATCAATCTGTCTTTTGATGAGTGGAATGTCTGGTATCACTCCGATAATGCTCCGTATGAAAGATGGTCAATGTCTCCCCCAAGATTGGAGGATATCTATAATTTTGAGGATGCGCTTGTCGTAGGCTCAATGCTCATTACGCTTTTAAGGCACTGCGACAGAATTAAAATTGCATGTCTTGCACAGCTTGTAAATGTGATTGCGCCTATTTTTACACAGACGGGAGGCGGAGTATTCAAGCAGACTATATTTTATCCTTTTGAGCATCTGAGCAATTACGGCAGAGGAGCAGCGCTCAACCCGATTATTTCCTGTCCTAAGTATGACTGTAAGGAGTTTGACGATGTTCCTTATCTTGAGTCAATCAGTACATTTGATGAAGAAAACGGGCTTATGGCAGTTTTCTGTGTGAATAAGTCTCTTGACGAAAATATGGTTCTTGATATTAACATTATGGATTTTGAAGGCTATAAACCGTTTGAATTTATTTCAATGGACGGATATGATAAACTTGCGGAAAACGGTTTTGACAAATGCCCTGTCATACCTCACAAAAAGGAAACGCCGAAAATGGACGGTAACAGTATGACTGTTGAATTAAAACCGTTGAGCTGGAATGTGATAAGACTCAAAAAAATATAATGCTTTACATTATCACTTTAATATGTTAAAATATGTGCTGTCATATATTTATTATGTCAATTTGTTTTCAGGAGGATAATAATGACATCGGCTCAAATCTGTATTATGATTGCGATTGTGGTTTATCTTGCATTAATGGTTATCATAGGCGCAGTCTTTTCAAGAAGAACAAAAAGCGTAGGGGATTTTTATCTCGGAGGAAGAAAACTCGGTCCTATTGTTACGGCAATGAGTGCCGAGGCATCAGATATGTCCGGCTACCTTCTTATGGGACTTCCGGGGCTTGCATATCTGTCGGGTGTTGCCGATGTGGGTTGGACAGTTATAGGACTTGCGGCAGGTACATATCTTAACTGGCTTATCGTTGCGAAAAAGCTTCGCAACTATTCCGCACACATAGGCGCAATCACAATTCCCGATTATTTTTCATTAAGGTATAAAGAAAAGAAAAATATAATGATGGCAATTGCTGCACTGATTATCATTATTTTTTTTGTTCCTTATACCGCATCCGGCTTTTCCGCGTGCGGAAAGCTTTTCGGAACACTTTTCGGTATTGATTATCATATCGCAATGATTGTTTCGGCAATCGTTATTGTGGGTTATACTTCCCTCGGCGGATTCAATGCCGCATCAACAACTGACCTTATACAGTCCATTATTATGACGGTTGCACTTGTAATCGTTCTTGTTTTTGGCATTAAGCAGGCAGGCGGAATGGAGTCTGTTATAAACAATGCGCAGGCACTTCCGGGCTATCTGGATATGTTTAACAAATATGATGTGAATACAACCGGTTCCGTGCCTTATACGGGATTGAAAATTGTTTCTACAGTCGCGTGGGGACTCGGATATTTCGGAATGCCTCATATCCTGCTTAGATTTATGGCAATCGAAAATCCTGACAAGGTCAAGGTTTCACGCCGTGTTGCAAGCATATGGGTAGTTATTTCAATGGCAATTGCAGTTGCAATCGGCGTAATAGGTCTTGGAATGGTTGGCAACAATGTTCTTGCGCCTCTTGATGACAGCGAGACAATCATTATCCAGATCGCAAATGTTTTATCCGGTTATGGCATATTACCCGCGCTCATTGCAGGCGTTATCCTTGCAGGTATTCTTGCAAGCACCATGTCAACGGCAGACAGTCAGCTTCTTGCTGCTTCTTCATCCGTTTCGGAAAATATTCTCGGCGGCTTTTTCAAGATTAACCTCACTGAAAGAGCAAAGATGATAGTTGCCCGTGCGGTTCTTATATTCATCTCGGTAATCGGAGTCATTATTGCGTGGGATCCCAATTCATCCGTATTCGGAATTGTGTCGTTTGCATGGGCGGGCTTTGGCGCAACTTTCGGTCCTGTAATGCTTCTTTCTCTTTTCTGGAAGCGCTCAAATAAATACGGAGCTGTCGCAGGTATGATTGTCGGCGGAGTTATGGTATTTGTATGGAAATATGTTATCGCAAATCTTTCAGATACACTGAAAGTTTATGAGCTTCTTCCTGCATTTATTATAGCGCTTGCGGTAAATGTAGCGGTATCGCTTATGACGCCTGCTCCTGAAAAGAAAATAGTTGAGGAGTTTGAAGCTGTTAAAAAAATAAAATAAAACTATTTATATCCAAAAGACTGTCTCGGATAAAACCGGAGACAGTCTTTTTTATGCTTTAAAATATATTTCCGAATGTTATTTTCTGATTGTTGTAAATCGTTTTAATTTGATTTTTTGCCGTTATCAGTGTATTTTGAAGTTCGCTTGCGTCCTCTTCTGAAATATCTTCAAGGGAATTTATCGTTATACTCGTTTCGTCAAGCGGAGTATGCTCAATCATTGCTGTCAGATAAGGCTGTCTGCCGTTCCAAAACCGCGCCATTTCTTTGCAGGTTTCATTTGCCTTTTCATACTCCCTTTTCTCTGTGGAATCCATTGCAGATTCTATATAATCGTTCATTTTATCATATGTTGTTTTGACAGTATACTGCTCAAAAATGCAAAGTGAAACAGATATTGCCAGAAATAAAATGGCAGCAAGGAGTCTTTTCATTTTGTATTCTCCTTTTCAATAAGATAGGTGTTTCCGTTATCGTCTATTGTGAGGAGCATTATTTTTTTTATCGGAATATCAACATTCTGCATAACAAGTTCAATTTCCGAATCTCTTATTTTATCCTGATTAAAATATTCATTAACTGTTTTGCCGTCCATCACAATAGTAATCGGCATACCCTTTTCCTCAACGGAAATGTTTACATCATCGGGGGTGAGCGGTTTATATTTTGCTTTTGGAAGAACAGATATTGAGCCGTTTGTTTCAATTACGGCATCCTCTACTTCGTCTATATCAAATATATCCTTTTGTCTCAGTGCATCCACTATATCGTCAACAGTAAAACGCAGTTGCTTGAGCTTTTTTTGATCAAGCCTGCCGTGGCGGATAATAAAAATCGGTCTGCCCTGAATCAGGTTTCTGAACCATAGGCTTTTTAAGGAGATAACCGAAACGATAATTTCAAAGCTTATGAAAAGCAATATAGGTACAAGGCAGTTTGCAAGCGGCATTGCGTTCTCCTCAAGCGGGATTGATGCCACGGAGCTTACAAGTATTGTTATTACAAGTTCGTGGGGTTTTAATTCGCCCACCTGTCTTTTGCCCATAACGCGGACAGCCATTATAACAAAAATGTATATGATAACGGCTCTTAAAAAATTTATTGTCATACGAATCACCGATTATATTTTGTGACATTATTGTGCCAATATTATTTTTGCGTGAATAATAAATATGTCTTTGACAAAATTAATAATGGTGATTATTTTGGAAAATTTGTATTCCGATATTTATAAAAATATAGAAAAATTTAAAAATGATTTTCAGGATTGCTCTGATTTTCTGATCAGAGAAGCAGAAATATGCGGCACGAAATGCTTTTTCTCCGTGATGGACGGTCTGATTGATTCCCTACAGTTATCTGAAATGATTGTATCTCCCGTTTTGCGGAGAAATCTTGACTGTAAAAGCGGAGACGAACTTGTAGAGACTGTGAAAACAAAGGTGCTCAATTCAGTTGAGCTCAAGGAAGCAAAAACCTTTGAGGATTGCTATTATTTTTTGATGTCCGGTTTCTGCGTTCTGATAATTGATGGCTCAGCAAAGGCGCTTGTATGCGGTATACAGGGTTGGGCGAGACGAGCTGTGGAAGAGCCTTCCAATGAAAACAATGTAAAGGGATCAAAGGAATGTTTTGTTGAAGCGCTCAATGACAATAAGGCGCTTTTGAGAAAACGACTGAAATCATACCATTTGAAAACAAAACAGATAAAGCTCGGCAAAGCGGCACAGACCCCGGTTGTCATTGCGTATATGGATGACCGTGCCGCGAATCATCTGGTCTCCGATATTGAAAACCGTCTCAAAAGTGCTCATTTTGATACTATTGCGGATTACGGCGAACTTATTCCCTTTATAGATACGGATATAAAGTCTTTATTTTCATGTGTCGGCATTACCGAAAGACCCGATGTTCTTGTTTCAAAACTGCTGGAGGGCAGAGTGGCAATATTAGTAGAGGGATCTCCGTTTGCTACCTATGTTCCGTACCTGTTCAGCGATAGCTTTCATTCGCTTGATGATTATGATAATCCTCCGCTTTACAGCGGATTTATGAGACTTCTAAGGTATTTTTGCTTTGCCATCTCTTCTTTTCTGCCGGGTATTTATGTTGCGATAGGAACATTTCACCAGGAGCTTATACCTACAAACATTCTTTTTACAATTGCCAGCGAGGAAATAACAACGCCGTTTTCCTTGATGAGCGAGGCTATTCTTTTGCTGCTGTTGTATGAAATCATGCACGAGGCGGGTCTGAGACTGCCGAAGGCAATAGGTCACGCCGTATCCATTATCGGCGGTATCATTATCGGTGAAACTACTGTAACGGCAGGGCTGATAGGTGCTCCGATGCTTGTTGTCATCGCGATGACCGCAATCTCATCTTATGTTGTGTATTCACTGTATGAAAGTGTATCTATCTTGAGATTTTTATTTATTATCATAGGGGGTCTTACGGGAATTTACGGTATTATTCTCGGTGCCGGAGTGGTGTTTGTAAATATTTCTTCACTTAATCCGTTTGGCGTTCCCCTGTCATCCCCCATATCACCGCTTGATAAGCATTCCATCGGCGATATTTTCTATCGTGAAAGCTGGAAAAAGCTTTCAAAAAGAAAGGTAAGAGTAAGCAATTTGAGAGGGACGGATCTTGATGAAAGCGCAAAAAAATAAAATTGCCCCTGTAAGTGTATTATATTTGCTTTATATCAGCAGAATTGTTGTTACACTGACATATATACAGTCTGTGACAACTAACCTTATGAATCCCGATATAATGATAAGCATGGTTATTGCTATGGGACTTACAATCGTGTTTGCCCTTCCTGTAATTTATTGCTCAAAAAAGCACAAAAATCCTGTTGATGTGGTATGGCTCGGACCGTTTTATTCTCTTTATCTTATTTTTGCGGCGGCATTGAGCATAAGCCGTTTTTCATATTTTGCTTCAACTACTCTCAATCCGGATTCGCAGGCGCTTTTGTTTGTATTGGTGATTGGGATATGCGCATTATATGCCGCTCTTCTCGGGATTGAAGGAATTGCCCGGTTTTCATCATTTTGTTTTCTTATGCTTGTTATTGCGATAGCTACTGTTTTTCTGTGCAATATCAAAAACTACAACGAGATAAACCTTTATCCGTTGATAACGAATAAAACTGACAGAATTTTTTACAATTCACTGACTTTAGCGTCAAACAGTATGGAGATAGTACTTTTTCTGCCTCTGTCAAAACGGGTTAACGGTTATGCGGTAAGACCGCTTATCCGAGCTGTAACATTATCCTATTTGACGATTATTGTTTTGTTGCTTTTTGTTTTCGGTGTTATGGGTGACTCGGCGGGGATTCATTCTTTCCCGTTATATGCGCTGTTTCAACTTGCCAAGGTACGATCATTTGAAAAAATTGACGCACTGCATATTTCTTTCTGGATATTTGGAATTTTTTTGAAATCTGCAATTCTCTTTTATTGCGCAAGCATATGTATAAAACCGTTCAGGCAAAAAAATAAATGTATTGCGTGCGCGGCAGCCGCCGTAATTGCAGCGCTTTTATTGAATGAAAAAAACGGACTGAATACCATGACAGCGCCTGTGCAGATATCTCTGTTTATTCTGTTCGCTGTTGTAATTCCCGTTTTGACTCTTATTTTTAAAAAGAGAAACAGAGGGGACGAGCTGATTGAGAAATTTTAAAATTGCAATCTGTATTGTAATCATTGCGTCGCTTTTTTCAGGATGTATGAACACACACCATTTAAAGGATTTGGTTATTGTTGAGGGAATGGGAATTGATCAGGAACAATCCCAGGTCCATATGTTTGTACAAACGCTAAATGTTGCCATCAATTCTACTTCCGAGGGGCTAAAAGGCAATAATACAATCATTACCGACAGTAAGGGAGATACTATTCTTGCAACTATTTCAAATCTTTCAAAGACAATTTCCAAAAAACTTTTTTTCGGTCAGAACAAAGTCGTAATTTTCGGCAAAGATGTTGCCGAAAAATATTTTGAAGATAAGCTCGACTTTTTTCTGCGTTCAACCGATTCAAGATTGGATGTTGCCGTCTGTATTTCGGACACGAGCGCAGAGGATGTTATTCAAAGCAAGGAAAATGATGCGGTTGTTCCGTGTGAAAGTATATTATACCTGATAAAAAACAGTGAAAAAAGCGGGCTTGGGGCATATGTTACGACAAATGATTTGCTCAATGCTTATAAAGATAAAACATCTGATATGTATATGCCTGTCCTTGAAATGCGCAAGGGGGATAAAAGCGCAAGAGTAAAAGGTATAGGACTGTTTGATGATACAAGTCTACAATATATAACCGATCATGATGAGACGCTGGGCTTTATGCTGATTAACAGCGAGGTTGATCAGGCAGTCATTGAGGTCAATGATAAAAAGCTCGGTAACATAGGTGTTGAACTATCATCTGTAAAAACAAAAAAATATATAACAATCGAAAACGGAACTATTCTTTTTAATGTAAAAATAAAATGCAAAATTATGATAAACGAAATTGAAAAGGGTATTATTACTACTCTTGATGAAGAAAATATGAAAACCATATGCCGTCTCGTTGAAAACGAGATAAACTTCAAGTGCAAAAAAGCATTTGACGCGTGTACAGGGCATAAAAGCGATTGTATAAGAGTTGGTGAATACCTTGCACAATATGAGCCGGAGATATACCGTGAAATAGCAGATAAGTGGGACACCTATTTTCCCGGCGTAAAAATTAATGTATCATCACATACAAATCTAAAAAAAATCAGTGATAATACCATAATAGACTGAGACACTGCCTGAAAATCGTGGCAAGCTCCTTTGAACTGTCGTCACTGTTGCCTGTAAAACAGACAATAACGGGAATTAAAATCGTTACTGCAAATAATAATGCATAGACAATTAACAGTTTTTTCAAATTCTCATCTCCTTGACTTTGCATTGAATTCTATGTATAATAAATAGATAAATTGTGATTTAAAAGTAGGATAAATCTGCAATGTCTGTCATAAAAATAATGAGTATAAATACAGCTTGTTATTATGCTGACGCGTAAAAAAGTCACAATTTATTGTTATAAACCAAGTAAAGGAGAAACATTATGCCAAACAGTTATATTTCCCCGATTTCTATGGAGGCCCTTTCCAGTTTATGCGGTGAACTTGACAAGAATAACTCCATACAGCCAAAGGATTTTGAAAGATATCAGGTGAAAAGAGGACTGAGAAACAGTGACGGCACAGGCGTAATGGCAGGACTTACCCGTATATGCTCTGTTGAGGGATATTATATTCTTGACGGGGAAAGAATTCCCAAAGAAGGTAAATTATCCTACAGAGGATACGATATCAACGACATTGTTGACGGTTGTATAAAGAATAACCGTTTCGGATATGAAGAGGTTGTATGGCTGCTTCTTTTCGGGGAACTGCCCACATACAGTCAGCTTGAAAGCCTCAGAGAGGTAATCGCGGAGTGCAGATCGTTGCCCGATGAATTTATTGAAGATACAATTATGAAAAATCCATCAAAGGATATTATGAATAAAATGGCAAGATGCGTTATGATTCTGTATTCCTTTGACGAAAATCCCGATGATATATCCATTCCCAATGTTCTGCGTCAGTCGCTTCAGCTCATTGCACAGATGCCTACTATAATGAATAGTGCGTATCAGGTAAAGCGCCGCGCCTATTACAATAAAACAATGTTTCTTCACCCGATAATCAAGGAACAGTCAACATCAGAATATATCCTGAATCAGCTTCGTCCGGACAAAAAATTTACAGATGAGGAAGCAAAGCTTCTGGATATATGTCTAATGCTTCATGCGGATCACGGCGGAGGTAATAATTCGACTTTCTCCACAAGGGTGCTGACCTCAAGCGGAACAGATACATATTCTGCAATTACCGCCGGTTTCGGCTCGCTTAAAGGTCCGCGTCACGGAGGAGCGAATCTGAGAGTTTCAGAACAGATGGATGATATCATCAATAATGTTTCAGATTCTACAGACCCAAATCAGGTGAAGGATTATCTTGTTAAAATTCTTAACAAACAGGCCGGGGACGGCTCGGGACTGATTTACGGTATGGGGCACGCTGTTTATACCAAATCTGACCCGCGTGCCGTTATTCTTAAAGAAAGAGCCAGAAAACTTGCCTATGAAAAGGGCTTTGAAAAAGAATTCAAGACACTTGAAAATATTGAGTTTCTTACACCTGAAATTTTCTCTGAGATAAAAGGCTCTGACAAGGTCATGTGCGCGAATGTTGATTTGTATTCCGGACTTGTTTACAGGGTTTTGGGTATACCTCAGGATTTGTATACACCTCTTTTCGCGACTGCAAGAATCGCAGGCTGGTGTGCGCACCGCCTGGAAGAGCTTACATCAGGAGGAAGAATCATGCGCCCCGCGTATAAGAGCGTAAGTCCTTCAAGACGGTTTGTCGGCATTGAGGACAGAAATTGATTTTGAGGAGATAGAGGATTGCAAAAAACAGTCAGCATAATCACATCATCTGTTATCGCAATTTCGGTAATTGCTGTCTGCGTTCTTCGTTTTTATCAGCTATTGAAGTACACCGATCCGTCGACAGGTTATATTCTCGGCAACGGTGATTTAACATATATCATATACGGATTGCTCATTCTGGGACTTGTCTCTGTAGCGCTTTATTCTTTCAGGAATATGAAAACTGCTTGCATATTGGATCAAAACACAGGTAGGTTGATTCCTGTTACGGCATATCTGCTGTCGGCTGTATTCTTTATTGATTTTATACATCAGTGCTGCAACTGCTTTGATTATTTTCAGTCAACGCCGTATGTGGAATATAATTATATCATTCCGTTGGCTGTTTCCGGAATCTCGGCACTTTTAAGCTGCTTTTATTATGCCACTTTAGCCATGACCTGCCGTGGAACGGAATATGATTTCAGAAATTTTACTTTGATTCATTTTGCACCCGCGGCATGGGCATTTTCGAAATTGATTGTGATAACGGTTAAAATTATGGATGTGACAGCAGGAGTCGAAACTTTCTGTGAGTTCATTTTTCTTTCGGCGTTTTTATGCTTTTCCTTTTGTTTTATTTCAGGGGTGGAAAAATCAGAAGAAAAGGCAACGCGTATGTTTATTTTTTCGGCATTAATCACTTTCATTCTGTCTGCCGTTGTTGCATTGCCGAGGCTTTTCATTATGATAAGCGGTAATTTCAAGCTGCTTAATTCCGTAGATTTTTCGTGCAGCACTTATATAATGCTGGGCATTTTCTCACTGGCTCTTGTACGAGATATAAAAAAGCGAGCTGCGACGCAGCAATAAATTAAAGGAATCATTTGTTTTGTTTTTTGACAGCTTAAAATCAGTCGGTTTGCAGGTTTTCATTCTCTATATTATCGCGGGTGTCGGCTTTGTAACCGATAAAACGGGAATATTTAAGCAGAGCGACGGAAAAAGACTTATCGATCTGCTGTTTAATGTAATACTGCCCATTGCAATTATACATACCTTTATAACAATGGAGTATACGGCAGAGCATGTCAAAGGAATTTTTATTGCGTTTGCCTGTGCCTTTGCCACACATATTTTTGGTG
>CANQZA010000061.1 GCA_947628175.1 uncultured Clostridia bacterium
AGCGGTAAGCTTAAAGTCGGCGCAGACGGAACAATAACCTTCAAGCTCAAAAAGGGCGAAAAGATAACATTTACTCTTGTAACAGGGACAAAGTATGAGCTTACGGAGAAAACATACGACGGTTATGACACAAAACCGGAAAATGCTTCGGGAACTATTGCTGATGAATCCGAAATAACCGCTAAATTTACGAATACAAAGAAAACTCCGAAGCCCGTATCTGTTCAATTGTCGGGCGAAAAGACACTCAAGAGTACGGGCAAGAAGCTCGCAGAGAATTTATTCTCGTTTACGTTGACGTCTTCCGGTTCAAACGGCGCTAACGACCCGCTGACAAAAGAAGAAACCGTTACAAATGGAGCAGACGGAACATTTAAGTTCAACGAGCTGAAGTTTACCGCTGCGGGAACATACACCTATACTGTTAAAGAACAATCGGGAAGTGAACCCGGCTATTCATACAGCAGCGATAGCTATACCGTAACTGTGACCGTAACGGAAGAATATAAAGATGATCTTTACACAGGCAATCTTAAAGCTTCGGTAGAGATTAAAAAAGACGGAAAAGATGTCACAACAAAGACCGGCAGCAGCACAGATAAACAGCCGATCGAAATTAGCGGTCTTGACTTTGAAAATGAATACACCGTTTCTCCTATCACAATTTCACTGAGCGGTAAAAAGACCTTGAAGTCGGGCAGCAGAACGCTTGTGATACCCGAAAACTATTTCAGTTTTACTATCAAGGGACAAAACGGCGAACCTTTGCCGAAGGACAATAAGGCAACTGTAAGCAACGATGCGGCAGGAGCATTCACATTTGAAGATATAACTTTCGTAACCGCAGGAGAGTATTATTATACTATCACCGAAAATTCTAAAACAGGTGACGGCGTGACTTATGATACGACAACGTATTATGTCAAAGTCGAAGTTACGGAAGTTCCGGACACAACAGAGAAAACTGTTGCTTTGGCTGCTAAGGTAAGCTACAACAAAACGGGCTTTGATAAAGAATTTACAGGAAGCGGCACGGATAAATTTGATTTCACAAATACCGTTCAGGACGGAACGCTCACTGTTTCCAAGACTGTTGACAAGGGAAACCAAGAAAGAAAATTCTCGTTCACCGTTAAGTTTACTTATGATGGTAAGCCGCTTAATTCCGTTCTTGTTGACGGAGAAGAAAAGACGCTCGCTGACGGCGTATACAATTTTGAACTTGCGAGTGGCGATGACGTGACATTCACGGGCATACCTTTCGGAACAGAATATACCATAACCGAAACAAATACGGGTTATACAACAAAGATAAACGATGTTCTCGATGAAGATGCTGAATATACAGGCAACGTCAATGCCTCATCTATTGGAGTTACGTTCACAAACAGCGTTATACCTGTAAAAGTAACACCTAAGGCTAAGAAGTCCTATGATCCTACAGAGGAAAACTTCAAGCTTAAAGCAGGGATGTTCAGCTTTACGCTCACTCGCGATCCTGAAAATGACGATAATGATCCTTTGAAAGTCGTAACGGCATTAATATTAGTAGCGAAAAATGACGCAGACGGCAATGTTACTTTTAATGAGCTTTCATTTACAAATGCAGGCACTTACAAGTATACAATAACAGAAGCAAATGATCACAATCACGCGATAAACTACAGCACAGAAAAGTATACTTTAGTTGTAGAAGTTAAGGAAGCAGATGATGGCACGCTCAGCATAACATCTCATTATGAAAAAGAAGACGGCACTACGGTGTCAGCTGCTGAATTTACCAACACGCTTAAGAGAGGCAACTTGACTGTTTCTAAGACAGTTGCTGATGTAGCAGGCGCTGATAAGACAAAGAAATTCGGCTTTACCGTAACGCTTGATGATAAGACCATAAACGGCAAATACGGCGAAATGACGTTCAAGGACGGCGTTGCTGAATTTGAGCTTGCCGACGGCGAAAGCCTTAAAGCCGAGGATCTTCCTTACGGCATAGGCTATACTGTTACCGAAAAAGACGATGACGAATACACCACCGAGTCCACAGGCGCTACCGGAACAATATCAGATGTAACGGAAAGGAAAGCGGCATTCACAAACACCCGCAAGACGGGCGACCTGTCAGTAAGCAAGATAGTTACGGGCAGCGGCGCTCATACAAAAGAGCAGTTCGAGTTTACCGTAACGCTTGATGATACGAGCATAAACGGCACATTCGGCGGCATGACATTCACAAACGGCGTTGCCAAATTCACGCTTAAACACGGCGACACCGTGACGGCGACAGGACTTCCCGCAGGAACGGGATATACCGTTGAAGAAGAAGACGTAAGCTCCGAAGGCTATGCGACAACTCACACGGGCGAGGAAGGCACGATATCTTCTGACGGAACAAAGTCCGAAGTCGTATTTGAAAATCACCGCGAGGCAGGCAGCATTCGTATCCATAAGAATGTTGTAGGCAAGGGCGCAAGCTCAACAAAGACATTTGGATTTAAGATCACCATCACCGACCCCGAAAACTCGGATAAACATCTTGAGGTCGATGGAAAATACGGCGATGTTGAATTTACGGACGGCGTAGGATATTTCAACCTCAAAGATGATCAAACGATCACTGTATCTGATATCCCCAAGGGGCTTAAATACAAGGTAGAAGAGACCGAGTCGGACATGGACGGCTATATCCTGACAAAAGTCGAAAAAGCTGAAGGAACAGTCGGCGAAGGTTCTATAGCGGTTGAATTTACAAACACCTTCAAGACAGGTTCTCTCACAGTTAAAAAGACCGTTACAGGAAACGGCGGCGACAAGACCAAGCTGTTCCACTTTGTAGTGACGCTCTCCGACACAAGCATAAACGGCAAATACGGCGGCATGACGTTTAAGGACGGCAAAGCAACATTCACGCTGAAAAACGGCGGCAGCATAACGGCGACGGATCTTCCCGAAGGGATTAGCTACGGCGTACAGGAGACCGAAGCTAACCTCGGCGGTTATACGACAACTTCCGAAAATGCAAGCGGAACGATCACCTATAACAGCGCTTCTACCGCAAGCTTTACAAACGACCGCAAAGTAGGAAGCATTACCGTAAGCAAGGTCATAGACGGAAACGGCGCTGATCCGAACAGAGAGTTCCACTTCCTCGTTCAGCTGAGCGATACTTCTATAAACGGCACATATGGCGGTATGTCGTTTACAAACGGAAAGGCTGAGTTTACTCTTAAAGGCGGAGAATCTGCTAAGGCAGAAGGTTTGCCCACCGGAGCAACATTTACCGTAACCGAGACCGAAGCTAACAAAGGCGGCTATTCAACCAAAAAAGAGATAACAGAAAGCATAACAAAGGACAATATTCTCTCAGAGGGCGAAACCGTAGAAGTTAAATTTACAAACGAGCGTCATATCGGAAGTCTTACAGTTGCGAAGGTCGTAGAAGGCACAGGCGGAGACGCGGATAAAGATTTCCACTTCACCGTAACGCTTGATAATAAGACCATAAACGGCACATACGGCGACATGACATTTACAAACGGTGTTGCAGAGTTCACGCTCAAACACTACGAATATAAGAGAGCGATAGGTCTTCCCGCAAGTGTTAAGTTTACCATAACAGAGACTGACGCTGATAAAGACGGTTATAAGACCGTACAAGAGATACATGGAGATGATGATAATAACAGCATTCTCTCCGAGAGCGAAAGCATAGTATATATATTCACCAACACTCGCGAGATAAGCAGCCTTACTGTCAGCAAGGTCATCGACGGAAGCGGCGCGGATAAAGACAAGGAATTTAATTTTACCATAACGCTTTCAGACACGACCATAAGCGGTAAATACGGCGACATAACGTTTAATAACGGCGTCGCAACGTTCACGCTTAAAGGCGGTGAAAAACTTACAGCAACGGAACTTCCCGCAGGCGTCACATACGAAGTTACCGAAACTGAAGCAAATAAGGACGGCTATACAACAACCGCGACAAACGCGAGCGGCAAGCTTGAAGACGGACAGTCATATACAGCTGAATTTAAAAATGCTCGTTATGTCGGAAACCTCACTGTTGAAAAGTCGGTAACAGGCACAGGCGGCGACAAGTCAAAGGCGTTCAACTTTACCGTAACGCTTTCAGATGCAGGCATAAACGGCACATTCGGCGACATGACATTTACAAACGGTGTAGCAACGTTCACGTTGAAGGACGGCGAGAGCTTGACCGCAACGGGACTTCCCGCAGACATCAGATACACTGTTACCGAAACCGAGGCAGATAAGGACGGTTATAAAACTACCGCGACAGCCGCTGCCGGAACAATAGCCGACGGCAAGACAGCAGAAGTTCTCTTTATAAACAACAAGGAGCTGCCGCCTCCACCCTCGACAGGCAACCTCACGGTTTCCAAGACCGTAACGGGCGACAACGGCGACACTACAAAGGCGTTCAACTTCACAGTAACGCTTGACGATACGACCATAAACGGCACTTACGGCGATATGACGTTTACAAACGGCGTTGCAGAGTTCACGCTTAAACACGGCGAGAGCAAGACCGCGGTAGGACTTCCCGCAGATGTCGGATATGAAGTAGCTGAAACCGAAGCGAATGCTGACGGCTATAAGACAACTGCATTTAATGCAAAGGGAACAATTTCAGACGGCGAAACAGCCGATGTATCCTTTACGAACGAAAAGAACAAACCTGTTGATCCTACAACGGGCAATATCAAGGTTTCAAAAGTCGTAGAGGGCATAGGCGACAAGGAAGCCGACTTCCATTTCACGGTAACGCTTTCAGATACGGGCATAAACGGCACATACGGAGATATGTTCTTTGTTGACGGTGTTGCAGAGTTTACGCTTAAAGACGGTAAGTTCAAGTTGGCGACAGGACTTCCCGCAGGCGTTGGATACACAGTTGTTGAAACCGAGGAAAATAAGGACGGTTATATTACCACATCTTCGGGCTCTGAGGGAACAATAACCGAGGGTGAAACGGCTGAAGTTACATTTACCAACAACAAGCCCAAGCCCGCAACCGGCAGCCTCACAGTTTCCAAGACCGTAACGGGCGCAGGCGACAAGACAAAGGCGTTCAACTTCACGGTTACGCTCTCCGATAAGACGATCAACGGCGCTTATGGTCAGATGATGTTCACAAACGGTGTTGCAACGTTCACATTGAAAGACGGCGAGAGCTTGACAGCAGAGGGACTTCCCGCAAATATCACTTATGAAGTTACCGAAGCAGAAGCGAATGCTGACGGCTACACAACGACTGCGACGGGCGATGAAGGCACAATAACCAAGGACGAAACCGCAAAGGCTGAGTTCACGAACGACAAGCAGCCCGAACCTCCTACACCCGAAACAGGCAGTCTCACAGTTTCCAAGACCGTAACGGGCGCAGGCGACAAGTCAAAGGCGTTCACATTTACAATAACGCTTTCTGATACTTCTGTAAACGGAACGTTCGGCAACATTACGTTTACAAACGGCATAGCGATATTCACTCTTAAACACGGCGAGAGCAAGACTGCAACAGGACTTCCTGCGAATGTAAGCTATGAGATCGTTGAGTCGGATAATGACGGTTATATCGTAACTGCAACAAACGACAAAGGCGAGATCAAAGTTAATGAAACGATCAAGGCTGATTTTGTAAACGAAAAGCCCGACGGTTCACCTGACACAGGTCACTCGACAAACATTCCCGCTTGCCTTACTCTTATGGCAGCAAGCGCGGTAGTTATCAAGGTCGGTCTTGATGAAGACAAGAAGAAAAAACGTCATCAGACAAAGTGACTTAGCGGCTAATTAGCTGAGTGATACGGCATAATTAAAGAGCGCGCTGTAGAAATACAGCGCGCTTTTTTGTCTATAAAGATCTCTGCGGCTTCAGGCGCGTTATTAAGTTTGTCCTTTAAAGCTATAGATTATATCAGCAATTAGCTTAAAACGGGCAATAGGTAACTATGATCCTCAAAAAAAATCAAAAAAATTAAAAAACCTATTGACAAACTTAATACTTCGTGATATGATATATATGACGACAGGAGGTATATTATGGACATACAGCTAAAACGGGGTTTGTTGGACGTTTGTGTGTTGGCGGCAATAAAAGACAAAGAATCCTATGGGTATCAGATTATAAAGGATATAAAGCCGTATACGGAAATGTCCGAATCAACCTTATACACGATACTGAAAAGGTTGGAAAATGCACAGATGCTGACTGTCAGAACAGAAGAATACGGCGGCAGGCTGAGAAAATATTACCGTATCACACAGTCGGGCATGAAACGAATTGAGGAATTTAAAGAGGACTGGAAAGAGATTCTTTCCATATATAGGTTTGTAACAAAGGAGGACGAAGATAATGAATAAACAGGAATTTCTTTCGCGGCTCAAAGAAAAACTGCCTGCGAATGAGGACACGCAGGAGCGTCTGTCATTTTACAGTGAGATGATAGACGACCGAAAAGAAGAAGGTATGTCGGAAGAAGAAGCCGTCGCCGAGATAGGTACTGTAGAAAGCGTTTTGTCGCAAATTCTGTCCGAAATTCCCCTGTCAAAGCTTGTAAAAGAAACAGTAAAGCCAAAACGCGCATTGAAAGCGTGGGAGATAGTTCTCCTGATATTGACGTCGCCCGTGTGGGTATCGCTTTTGATAGCGGCTTTTGTGATCGTTATATCTGTTTATATTGTAATATGGAGCTTGCTTATTTCTTTGTGGGCAATTGAGCTGGCATTTGCGTTAGGAGCAGTTTATATGGCGGTATACGCTGTTGTTTTCATCACGCAAAGCCGAATGTTGCAGAGCGCAGCTTATTTCGGAGCAAGCATTGCGCTTGTCGGCATTTCGATACTTATGTTTTTTGTCTGCAAAAAGGCGTCTAAAGGAACAATTATGCTGACCAAAAAAATCGCGGAGGGTATTAAACTTATATTTATAAGAAAGAGGGTGTCGAAATGATCGAAAATAAAAAAAGACTGCTTATTGCCGCGGCTATTCTCGCGGTCGCGGGAGGTGTGATATTTACTGTGGCTTTTGCAATTCTGGGATTTGACATTGCCAAACTCGGCACACAAAAATATGAGTTTAACACATATACGCTGAGCGAAGATTTTAACAGCATAAAAATAAATACCGAAACAGCAAATGTAATACTTGCCGAGTCTGACAGCGACAAATGCAAAATAGAATGTTCCGAGCGGGAAAAAGTAAAACATTCCGCCGCTGTGCGCGAAGGAACTCTCGTTATAGATACGGTAAATACCCAAAAATGGTATGACTATATCGGTATAAATTTCGGAAATGAAACTGTGACGATATACCTGCCCAAAGCCGTGTATGCGTCAATGACGGTAGATACGAATACAGGCAACGTGGAGATACCGAAGATATTTTCGTTTGAAAATATTTGTGTCAAAACGGCTACAGGCAATATCGGATGTTCTGCTGATGTTTCAAATACGATCGATCTTCAGACCGATACAGGAAATATACGTATTGAAAATTCTGCACCTAACGGAGAAGTCAAAGTTAAAACTGCTACGGGAAGTATTAAAATTGCAGACATTCACTGTAACAGGCTTTCCGCAGAAAGCAATACGGGGAGCATAGATCTTATAAACACCATTGCTGACGATAATATGACAATAAACAGCGCAACGGGAAGCGTAAGACTTGACAGCTGCGATGCAAACAAGATAAAAGTTAAAACAAACACGGGCAGTATTGTCGGAACGCTTTTATCGGACAAAATATTTTTTGCAAAATCAGCGGTGGGAAATGTTGACGTTCCGAAAACCACAAGCGGCGGAACTTGTGAACTTGTGACAGATACGGGAAATATTCAGATCGAGATCAAAAATTAAAGCAGAAATAAGAAAAGGCATTATCGACAAAAATAATCGATAATGCCTTTAAATTTTATATACAGCCTGTCACCTTACCGCTTCGGGAGTTTTATAACAACATTTATATTTTTGTCAACATTCCCGCGGAAAACTTCTGCGTCCTCGAACTTTCCTACTATTGAGCCGTAATGCGTCGGCACGGCAAATTCGGGCTTTATGGTGTTTATAAGCACTGCGGCTTTCTCGGCGTTCATTGTATAATGCCCTCCGATAGGGACAAGAGCTATTCGGCATTTGACCTGTCTGTTTTATTTCTGAAACATCAGAACAATGTTCTGATATGTTTTTTGATTATATTTGTGTAATATCATTTTCTTACACCCTATTAACTATTTTATAGCTGTATGATGTAAATGCACGACGTCAATTGTAGATGCATAGGGTACACCCATATTAATGCATGTCATCTAATACCAGGCATGTATATTATTCTCTGTTCTAATCTCAAGTAAAAAGTTAAAACTATAAACGTAATTAACGTAGCTGTGTACATTAAGCAGCTTTTTAAGTTTGTTTGCAATGGAGAAAGTATATATTGAAGCATCAATCTATTTTTCCAAACACTTCATCTAAAATCATCTTTGTGTCATCACCAAATAACGGTCCATTATTCACCTGATTTATGTTGATACCTCCGCAATTTAAATTTGCCTCAATAAAAATAGGTGAGCCTTCCTCGTCTGTTGACAACGCTAAAGACGAGGTACAATTATGCAAGGCTTTTGGCGTTACGCCTGCGCTCAACTTTGAGCGTAAAGAAAGGTCAATGCAATACAATGAATGGAAACACAAGAAGAATGGTACATCATGGAAACAGCATATTCGTGACGAGATAGACAAGCTGATACCAGCGGTCAATTCGCTTGATGAACTTTTGCAGGCACTTGAAGAACGTGGGTATGAAGTAAAGCGTGGCAAATATATTTCCGTCAAAGCACCCGGACAGCAGTGCTTTGTTCGTACCAAAACACTCGGTGAGGAATATACGGAAGAAAGTCTTAATACCCGTATTCTGTATCGTGAGGTAGGAGCGGGTTCAACGCTTGTACAAGATAGTAAATCGCAGTTAAGGGCTGCATACATTTCTGTCATTGGTGATGTTCACATTCTTGCAGAGCAGCATAAAAAGGTACAACGAAAGCAGAATATTGCTTTGCCACACTCCATTGAAAACGACTTGGATATTTACAAACTGTCCGAACAGTTATCCGTAATAAATCGAAATAATATCAATTCTATTGGTGAGTTAGAGGGTAAAATCAGCCGTTTGAGGGCAGAATATGAAAAGCAAAGATAGGAGATAAATTACTATATTGAGCAGCGCAACCGCATGGTAAGCCTTTTGGAACAGGCACAAGAATACTTGACTTTATCATCTAAGGGCAAACTGACTGCTTCCGAACAGCTTAAAATTGCGATTTGTAGGCAGTTTATGGAAAGTAACGATATTCGCTCATCTGCTGATATTGACAGCTTGCATGAACGCGCAGAGAATTTGGGCAAAAAAATATCAGCCCTCAAGGGTAAGCTTGAAGGCTGTCGTCAACGGTATGATGTTAACTCGGATATATCTAAGACTTATGCGGAAATATCCAAAGGTGACTATATTGGAAGGCTTGTTGAGGAAGAAAGGCAGATTAGAGAAAATGAAAGGAATAAACGTAAGAATAAGCTGTAACACGATAAAAGCGATACCTAAACAAGCAAACTGATATGTTGCGATTTGAGAAAGTTATAAATATCCACAAAAATGCTATCTACCCTTGCATTTTTCTCATTTCATGCTATACTATAAATGAGAGGATTTGATACCGATGAGCCGAGAGATCGTCAGCGTGAAGATCGATGTGATTTTCAAAAAGTTTTTCACAGAGCATGAGGATATGCTTCATGCATTCATTTCTGATATTCTGTAAATACCATCTGATTCTATCAGGAAAATTGAGATTCGTAATCCTGAAATGCCGCCTGAGACCGAAGAGGGAAAGTTCAGCAGATTGGATTTGGTTTTAGATGTAGACGGCATGGCAGTCGATGTGGAAATACAGATCAACAAACAGGATGACTTCCGAGAGAGAACGCTGTTCTACTGGGCAAAGCTGTACACATCAAGCCTGCAAAAGAGACAGATGGACCAGAACCTGAAAAAGACCATTGCGATCAACATTTTGGACTATACGCTGTTTGAGGATCGGGAGCAGTATCACACGGAAGTGGTCGCTGCGCTAAAAGATACGCATGAAATTTTCTCAGACAAATTCAGCATCCATTTCTTTGAGATGGGGAAAGTGAAAAACATACAGCCGAATGACCGCAAGACGCTGTGGATGCAGTTTATCAAGGCGGACACAGAGGAAGAATTAGAACAAGTCAAGGAGGCCGGAGGTGATCTTATGGAGAGAGCAGTTCAGATCGTGTATGACATGAGTGCAGACGGAAAGACCCGTGAGTTGGCAAGGTGGTGTGAGAAGTCTATGCTGGATATGAGGTCGTCTTTGTTTGCGGCAGAGACAAAAGGTCATGAGAGAGGTAAGGCAGAAGGTATCGGCGTCGGTGAGGCGAGAGGGGAAGCAAAAAATCTAATACAATTGGTTAATGCCGCAATGACCAACACACAAAAACCGCTTGACGAGGTATTGACCATGCTCAGCATCACACAGGAAAAGTACGATCAGAGCCTCGCACTGCTGAATCAGTAAATATCAATAAGCAAAAACAAGCCCATGAAGTTACCATGCTTCATGGGCTTTGCTATAGTATTGATTATAATTGCTTTAGCACACAAAACTGTTAAAATTTAATGTGATACTACCATCATCCACACACAGCCCCCAACAGCTACGCCTAACAGATTCCATCCGATATCCTTTAGACTGCAATGCCGTCCGTTTTTCATCATTGGTTTCGTCACTTCATCCATTACTGCCCACACAGCTACGAATAAACCGGTTATCTTCCGCAGTTGATACATCTGACAAACTAAGCATAGTAGTACCGTCATCACTGCGAAAGAGATTATATGCGCACTTGTGCGGAGCATCTTCTCGCTAATGTGTATACAAGTGGATAGTGATTTACTTGCTGCTCCGGAATCTTTGCCGTTTTGGTGGCTGAGATAGATTTCTGTGATAGTCACTGCAATGAATACGACAATTGCAATAACCTTACCACTCATTAATTCTTCACTTTTCATCTTGACCACACCTCCGGCTACCATTACACCATAGAAAAGACTTAATAGCAAGGGAGTGTGGGCATAGTTAAGAGTGTGTTCACAATAATCTACGATGTTGACAAAAGAATAGTATGTGTAGGGGACTCTATTATACCTGTACCGTTGACCGATAGGCTGTGGATATGATTTTATAGATCACCACGCCAACCGCTGCGCCGATCGTATTCGTTATCACGTCATCAATTTCTGTCAGACCTCTGCCAGTGATGTACTGCATGATCTCTATTGTCCCTGAAAAAAGGCATCCGGCAACCACAGTTATTATTGGATTTTTGAAACGCCTTGACACCATTGGAAGTAATACGCCGAACGGCACAAAAAGCAAAATGTTCAGAATTATCTGCTTGAACCAGAAGAAGTGAGCACCGTTCACCATCGCTTCAAATTCACGGAATGGCTGTAGTATCACACCTCTATTCTCCGGCGTGCGCAGCACCATACTCACGGACGATGAAGGTCACGCTTATCACAGCAATGATGTATAGGAAGAAGAGAGTGTTTATCAGTGTTTTCCTGTTAAGATAGAGAATTTTATATACTTTCCGATTCATTCTCACACCTCCTGTTTGCCTGTGTTCAACTGTTATAACTCAAATCGCTTTTATAAAAAAACCACAGCCCTCGAAACCGGATAATCGCCTGACTTCAAAGGCTTATAGCCATTATATATAGTATAGCATAGATGGTGGATTATGTCAAGAACAGATATTTTTATCAATCAATTTCTCGACAATACAAGCATCCATAAGTACGGAAGTTCCAATGATATTTGTTTGCAGGAAACCTCCGGATTTTCAATACTCCTGTCAACGGAGACTCCGCAACAAAGTTCACAACAATATTATGAAAAATAAAATTTGAACCGATAAATCCCGCACCGCCTGCTACAATAATTGTCACAGCTTTACACCGTAACATACGGTTCATGCTCCTGCGCATTCAGCAAATTGAGCATTTCCGATGATGTATATTTCATGAGACACCTCCTGATTTTTTATATGCGAAATGAACGGCACACAGAAAATTATGTGCCGTTCAATTTTACAAGTTTACAGTTCTTTCTTGCAAAGGTCAAGCGCAGATGCAATGACTGCATCCATATCGTAATATTTGTACTCTCCAAGCCTGCCGCCGAAAATGACGTTTTTCTCTTGGTCTGCAAGCTTTTTGTACTCAGAGTATAGCGCGCCATTCTTCTCATTATTTACGGGATAATACGGCTCGTCGCCGGGTTTCCATTCGGACGAATACTCACGGCTAATTACCGTTTTCGGTAAATCATTACCTTCTGCATCTTTGCCAAATTCAAACCATTTATGCTCGATAATACGTGTCCATGGTGTTTCTCTGTCGGTATAATTGACTGCTGCATTTCCCTGAAAATTTGGCATATCTAAAATTTCTGTCTCAAAGCGAACAGAACGATATTCCAAAGTTCCCAACTGATACCCAAAATATGCATCAATTGCACCGGTATAAATGACCTTTTCAGCCAGTGCATCCAATTCTGCTTTATGCTCCAGATAATCAACATTAAGACGAACCTCGATGCCCTCCAGCATATTTGCAACCATCTGTGTATAGCCACCGATCGGAATGCCCTGATAGAG
>CANQZA010000062.1 GCA_947628175.1 uncultured Clostridia bacterium
GGTTATAGGCGTTAACTCTTCAAAAATCGCATCTACCGAATATGAGGGTATGGGCTTTGCCGTTCCGTCATCTACCGCAATTTCAACCGCCAACAGCCTGATTAAAGTGGGCTATGTTGAAGGAAGAGCAAAAATAGGCATTACCTATAAAGAAATTACAAAATTCAACAATTCCTCTGCTGTCATTCAGGCACTTGATCAGCTCGGCTTCAAGGACGCTGAAGGAACAATGGTTATTGACACGGTTGAAAGCGCCTCAGACCTTACAAATAAAGACATTCGGCAATACGATATGATTGTCGCGGTAAACGGAAAAACAATGACTTCAACTGATGTTATGACCTCCATTCTGGCGGAATCAAAACCGGGTGACACCATAAAGCTTACGGTCGCCCGAATTGAAAACAACGAAATCAACACAAAAGAAGTTGAATGTAAGCTGATAGAGTCAAAAGGATAATTTCTGACACATTTATATAGACCGCAAAATGCCCGACGGTTTTTATGCCGTCGGGCATTATCATTATACTGTTCTCATAAAGTGGATGTATCCTAAAAAAACAGCAGCACAAATTCTAAAAGCATTCTACTAAATTCATCTTGAATTCACATTTGCTGTGTGTTAGATTAATAGTATAGTTTAGCAGTGGCAGTCGCACTGATAAAAATAATATTCGGGAGGAGATACCATGCCCAGTACAAAAGAAAAAACAAAAGCAAAATCAAAAAAAGCCGTTATAATCTTCTTTTCGGTTTTGGCTGTAATCGTTATTGCCGCAGTGATTTTCATTAGTATTATGACAAAACCCGTTTCGGCAGATTCAAAAAATGCAGTTCCTGTCGGCGGGCTGATTGTATCTGACAGTGTAAACTACCAGGAACACAGCGACAAAAAATTAGCCTCAAATCCGATAATAAAAATAATGCAGATGTCATGGAAATTCTGTGCCGCAAGCGACACAAAGGCTCACGAAAAGCAAAATCCGCCGCAAAATATTAAGAAGATAAAAGATGTTGCGTATATTGATGATGCAAACCTATATCATCTTCTTGATATTTATTATCCTGAGGGTACAACCAAAAAGCTGCCCGTAATTATAGATATTCACGGAGGCGGCTGGATGTATGGCAATAAGGACCTCAATGAAAACTACTGCCTCAGCCTTGCGGACAGAGGTTATGTCGTTTTTAATATGAGCTATCGTCTGGTGCCTGATGTAACCGTAAATGAACAGCTTCAGGATGTAATGTGCGCGCTCAAATGGATTGGCGAAAATATGAACAGCTATCCGTGCGATATGAAAAACATTATGCTTACGGGTGACTCGGCAGGTGGTCAGCTTGCTGCATATGCCGCCGTTCTTTTGCAGAGCGGTGAGCTCAGAGAAATCTTTGATGTTGCCGAAGCAGACCTTGATATTACGGCACTTATGCTCACATCCCCCGTGCCTTATATGAACAGCTCTGATATGATGAGTATTTACACCAAAATACTCTGGGGAACAGATTATAAGAAAAAAGCAACATATCAATATATGAACTTGGATCAAATAATTGACTATGCACAGCTTCCGCCTACATATCTTATAACCAGCAGCGGCGATACACTGGCGCACGGTCAGACAAACAAAACCGCCGAACTGCTAAAGAGCAAAAACATGGAATGCAAGCTTGCCGACTACGGCAAATCAGACGGCAAAAAGCTCGTTCATGTTTTCAGCGTTATCAATCCGTTTGACAAGGCAGGCAAAACAGCCATTGATGAAGCAATCCGCTTTTATGAGGATATAATTGAAAAGAACAAATAATCAGAAAAAAAGCGTTTCCGAATAAAACAGGAAACGCTTTTTCAGTTAATATTTAAAGCTTTGCTATAAGCTCTACCTCACAAAGGACTCCCTTTGGAAGATCTTTAACCGCCACGCATGAGCGCGCCGGCTTTGAAGTGAAGTATCTGCCGTAAATTTCGTTGAATTTTGCAAAATCATTTATATCCGCAAGGAAACACACGGTTTTTATCACCTTATCCATTGAAGTTCCCGCTGCCTCAACTACTGATTTGAGATTTTCACACACTTGCACTGTCTGCTCCTCAATGGTAACTGCTTCAACGGTATTTGTTTTTGGATTAATTGCAATCTGACCTGATGTAAAAAGAAATCCTCCCGCTTTTACTGCCTGTGAATAAGGACCTATTGCATCAGGTGCATTTTTTGTTGATACATATTCCATAAAAAAGATCTCCTGTCAAAAAAATTATGTTTTAATCGCACACCTCAAAGCCTGCGCTTCGAAGAGCTTTTTTAATCTGAACG
This sequence comes from uncultured Clostridia bacterium, assembly GCA_947628175.1. Lineage (GTDB taxonomy): Bacteria > Bacillota > Clostridia > Oscillospirales > Acutalibacteraceae > Eubacterium_R. The sequence continues at coordinate 2,316 of CANQZA010000062.1, forward strand.
ATATGCTCATAATCTCTCGTCTCCACGCCGATTCTCAGGTAACAGTCGGTAATGTTCATATCAAGGTCGGTACTGTCATAATTTACTGAAACAACATTTGCGCCGAGACTTGCTATAATCTGACTTACGCCCATGAGCTGACCGGGTTTATCCGAAAGCGCAATCGTGATATTCGCGGTTCTGCCGCCCATCTTAAGTCCTCTTTCAACAACCCGTGAAAGAATTGTGACATCAATATTTCCGCCCGAAACAAGACAGCAGACCTTTTTGCCATCTATATCGGGAATTCTGCCGTTCATAACCGCCGCAACCGAAACAGCGCCTGCGCCCTCCGCGATAAGTTTTTCCTGTTCAAGAAGTGTAAGAATTGCAAGCGCAATCTCATCATCTGATACAGTGACTATTCCGTCAACATATTTGCCAACAAGCTCAAAAGTCAAATCTCCGGGCGTTTTAACCGCAATACCATCGGCAATTGTCTGCACTTTGGAAAGTGTTTTTATTGTACCGCCGGTGATGGATTCTTCCATCGACGGTGCTCCCTGCGCCTGAACGCCGTAAACCCTGCATTTGGGATTAATCTGCTTGATTGCGTATGCAACGCCGGAAATAAGCCCTCCGCCGCCCACAGGGACTACAACCGCATCCACATCGGGAAGCTGTTCCAGAATTTCAAGTCCTATCGTTCCCTGACCCGCAATAACATCGGGATCATTGAACGGGTGGATAAACGAATAACCGTACTTTTCTTTAAGTTCAAGCGCCTTATTATAGGCATCGTCATACACGCCTTTTACAAGGCATACCTGAGCACCGTATCTTTTCGTTGCCTCAACCTTGCTGATGGGTGCGCCATCGGGCAGGCATATCAGTGATTTTATGCCGTTTTTCGTTGCGGCAAGCGCCACTCCCTGAGCATGATTTCCCGCCGAACAGGCGATAACACCCTTTGCCTTCTCCGCATCTGTCAGCCCGTTTATTTTAAAATACGACCCTCTGATTTTAAATGAACCTGTAACCTGTAAATTTTCTGTTTTTAAATATACCTCGGCATTTGAGCAAAGGCTTTTCGCGGGAATCATATCGGTATTTCTTATGACCTGTGAAAGAACCCTTTTTGCGCTGTATATTCTGTCTAATGTTAACATAATTACGCCTTCTGTCTCAAGTTTAAAAACGATTGTACTACTGAAAAAGCAATTTGTCAATTACCAAGTAAAATCACATTTTACATAGCTTATAACCGCATCGGAATCTGCCTGTATGATTAACTGCTGGTTTTGGGTGTTTGTATAGTAAATAACATACCTTGCACTGTCAATTCCGTTATCGCCCGAGCCCGATATGGTTTCCACCTCAGATTTTTCATATTTTATATCGTCACTGTAGTAATGATTTAATTCCCTGACAAGAGATTGCGCATGTTTCTTTGCAAGTTCCTCCATTTCAGTGCTCTCCTCATTTTTATAAACATCTGAGGTGCTTCTCACATTATATATATAGGTAAAGCTGCCCGTATCGGTTTCACCTTTTACAGACGCGCCCTCGGCATTTCCGAGAACCCTGATTACCGCCGCGGAAAGTTTTTTCCCCTTTTCGGCATTATGCGACACCTTGGCGGTTTTGCTTGTAACGCGCGGTTGGGTGGTGGATAAAAGGGAAGTTTCCGTTTCGCTTTTACTCGCAGCGGTACTGCTGTTTTTTGCTGTTTGCGAGCAGGCACACATACAGGCAGATAACAAAACAGTTAGACCGGCAATAACCATTTTTTTCATTTCATGATGCAACCTTTCCGTAGAATAAATAAAATATTAAATCAAAACAGCGAAACTGTCAAGCATCCATCTTATTTTCTATTGACTTTATCGGCACAATATTATAAAATTATATTTAAGTTATCCATAAGGAGGATACATATAATGAAAAAATCAGCAAAAATAATATCACTCGTTCTGGCAGTATTGTTTATTGCAGGCTGCTTTTCGGGCTGCTCATCTTCAGGAATCGCGGATGAAATTACCGATAAAACGCTGCTCATTGCATACACACAGGAAAACGCACCGTTTATCTACACAGCCGAAGGCGAACAGAATTCGGATACCGATGATAAAAATGCAAAATTTGTATATTCAGATGAAAACGGAAAACTCACAGGCTTTGATGTTGAAATATTCAACACGATTTTCAAAAATATCAAAAACGACTATAAAAATTACAGATTCGTAAAGGTTGACGAGGACTACAAGGTAGGCGAAGATACTGCCTATACGGATAAGGACGGCAACGAATACATTGCATATATCATGATTGGCGGTATTCAAAGGGATAAGGATTCATTTAACAAAAATTATACATTCAGCGAAAGCGTTATTGATAACAGAATCATAACTGTTACCGCCAAATCAGGCAAAGTGAAATCATACGGCGATTTCAAGAATGCTGTTATAGGCACTGTAACCCGCCAGGCAAAGGAAGCTCTTGATGAAAACACGGTTATTAAAAACGCATGTAAAAGCGTAAAAGAATACAAGGACATTGCGTCTGCGCTCGCAGATATTGACGCCGGTAAAATCGATGCTGTGGTAACAGACGAATTTACCTTCAATGTCCTTGAGAATAAAGACAGCTATACCGTATTAAACGGCGAGCTCAAGACAATCAACTATGTATATGCCTTCAAAAAATGGGATTGGTATGTCGATTCAGTCAATGAGGCTATATATGAATTGAAGAGTAAGGATTATAATGATGCGGATCAATTTACACCGATTGTCGAAAAATATTTCGGATACAACGCATCGGACTTCAACTATGTTCCGGAAAACGACTGATAAATACCATATCACCAAAAAGCACCGCAAATTGTATCATTGCGGTGCTTTTTTATTTAGTCATTTTTAACAATATAGTTAACGGATTTGATTTGTTTTCCGCCTCTGTAATAAACTCTCGGCACCCGCCTTGCAATACGGCATGGCAGCTCATAGTTGAAAGAATACGCCGCCTGCGCTGCCTCCTCCATCGTTATCACGGCATCGCCGTCCGTGCCTACAAGTGTAACCTCATCGCCAATATTCACATTTGGAATATCCGTTACATCAATCATAAACTGATCCATACAAATTCTGCCCGTTATATCAGCATATCTGCCGTTTACAATAACCCTGAACCTGTTTGACAGGCATCTCGGATAGCCATCCGCGTACCCTACGGGAACGGTCGCAATCAGTCTCTTTTTATCTGTTTTATATGTACCGCCGTAGGACACTTCCCGTCCCTTTTCAAGCTCCTTTATATAACTGATATGTGTTTTCCACTCCATGGCAGGCAATATATCCAGCAGACTCCTGTCCATTTCATCCGACGGATAAAGTCCGTACATCACAATACCCGCACGCACCATATCAAAATGCTCGTCTACATTCATAATTCCGGCAGAATTACTAAGATGCCGGACAGGAATATCAATTCCCCTTTCGCTGAGCATGGACAAAAAGAATTTGTATTGTTCTTTTTGTGCATATGTTCTTGTGAGATCGGCTTCGTCCGCTGTCGCAAAATGGGAAAAAAGCCCTTCTGCCCGAATATTCGGCAAAAGAGTTATTTGTTTGCATAGGTCTGCGCTCTCCCGGCTGACTGGAAAACCTATACGGCTCATACCTGTATCAATGCAAAAGTGAAACAGGACCGTTTTGTTCTGCCTGACCGCTTCCCTTGACAATGCCTTCGCATCCTCTAAAGAAAAAACAGGAATTCTTATATTATATTGCACAATTTTCTCATACAGCTCGGGTGAAACATAACCGAGAACAATAATCGGAATTTTTATACCCGCATAAATCAGCTCAAGCGCTTCCTCAATGCACGCGACACCGAAAAAATCACATTTGTCCTCAAGAAATTTTCCTATCTCAACTGCTCCGTGACCGTAGGCATCTGCCTTTATAACCGCAAGAAGCTTTGTTTTTGCATCCAGCTTTCTTTTAACGGAACGGATATTATGCTCTATTTTATCAAGATCGATTTTTGCATAGGTTCTGTAATACATTATCCTATTACCTCTGCGTACAAATTTTAATCTGCCCGACACTGAAATTCAAAATCCTCAACCAGCGCGTCTTGAATTTCCCTGAGCATTTCAGGCGCTTTTCCTCCGACAGGCACTTTGTCTACCGTTTCTGCCGCCAGGCAAAAGGAGCCTGTTGAATGGATTACTATTTCATCGGCATTCATCATTTCTTCAACCGTATATTCTCTCTCCTCAACTCCATAGCCGAGCCTTGACGCAAAATCAAGAAGCCTTATCCTTGCGGTGCCCGGAAGGATATGACGGTCAAGAGGATGAGATATTACCTTACCGCCGCTGAATATGGAGCAGTTTGAATGTGCACACTCCGTTACAATATCACCGCGGTGAAACACAGCCTCATCACAGCCTGCCCTTTGCGCGGCATTGGCTGCGAGACACGATGGAATAAGGTTTAATGTCTTTATATGACAGTATTCAAATCTTTTATCCTCATAGGTTATCAGATTGATTTTTTTATATGTGTCCGTCACGGATTCCGGAGTCAGTGTAATCCACAGATTCCCCTTCATATTGTCATCATAAATGTGATTTCTGATCCCCGATCCCCTTGTGACCTGCATATAAACAAACTGCTCGCTGCTGTCTACCTTTTTTACAAGCTCATTTAAAAGCATCTCGAGTTCCGCCCTGTCAACAGGCATATTGATAGCAAGAAGTCTTGCTGAATGATAAAATCTGTCAAGGTGAGCCTGAATATCAAAAATCCTGTGATTATGGGCATATGTGGCGTCATAAATACCGTCACCGAACCAGCATACACGATCAAGCATGGGAATCTGCATTTCCTCAATAAGACCGTATCTGCCGTTATAATATCCTAAATTCTTCATAGCCACAGCTAATCCTTTAATCTATAAAATATAATCATGCTTTATCATTATACGGATAATCCGCATTCTATATAACAAAAAGATTTATTAAACTTGAAAAAATGACAAAGAAGCACCGTTTAAACAGTGTCTTTGCCCGCTGCATACTATAATAATATCAAATCTGTAAAAAGTAAAGCAAAATTTTAACCCAAAATCTCCTGAAACGGAAAGAAGGCCGGGACAAATCCCGACCTTCCCCTCTCTGTCATTACAAACTATGGAGGACCAAGAGTTTGAGATAGTGCGGCCTACCTCAAATCTATCTTAATTATAGTATAATCTGCATAATTTGTCAATAGAATTGTTGAAAATTTTTGACTTGTTTTTACATTTCGGAAATGTGAAAACAATTTTTATTTTTCAATTTATAAGTATCTTTTTTTGTACTGTCGGTTCTGCCTTAATTGACTGTGAACATTTGTTCATCTATCATGAACAGAGTGAAGGGTATTTATCCACTCGACAATTTTTCACAAATATGATTTTGGAAGAAGGGCAGCAAAATGACAATTAATGAATTGGCTCGTGAATACGAGGGGCAATACAATTCCCTGTGCGCAAAACTCGACGGTCTTAAACCACTGCTTTGCATTTACTCAGGCGAGGATTTGTTTTTGCTCAGAAAAAGACTGAAAATCTATTATGACATGGCTTGTGAATGCAAAAGAGTATCTTCCCTGCTTTCCTGTTATTATGATGAGGAGGGATATCATGGTTAATTTTGTTGACGCATATATGAGAGATGTCAACAAGTATGATGAGGAGCCCATTGATGACAGAAGGATACTTATTAAATCAGTATCAAGCGTACTTCCCCGGATAATCGAATATGAGCTTACCGAAAAACAGCGCCTTTGCGTCAAGATGTTTTATGTTCAGGGTAAAAATCAGGTGGAAATAGCGCGGCAGCTCAAACTGTCACAGCCTACAGTCAGCCGCCATATACATTCGGCAAAAACCATTTTAAACAGATTTATCGGCTACTGCTTTTTATCCGTAGAAAAAGCAAATGAACAGTGGCTGAGCCTTGAATAACAGCCCAGCGCACTGAACTATATAAACAGCCGATACAGCAGCGGCTATTTTAGAGAAATCCGCAGATTCCACCGCTGCCAACAACTGAAAAACGCACCTCTTTATTTTATGAGGTGCGTTTCATTTTTGTTAAGATATGACATCTTATTTTCAGAGGTTACGCTTTTATTAAAAAACCGCTTTTTAATCTATAAAGGCTGAAATACCGAGCATTACTGCATAAAGCACCGGCTGGTGAAGCATATATACCCACAGGCTGTTTCTCCCCACAAAGCAAAGAAATTTGCTGTGCCTGTTATACATAACGGCAGGAAACTTTTCCTCCTTGGCAAGCTGCCCCAAAAAAGCACCGAACAGGAATATAAATATCCATGGTATCAGCGAAAAATAATCAGCGCTTTGAAAATTATCCGAAAAAACACCGAGCGGGCAAAGCCAGTCATACTGATACCAACTGTCGGGCAAATCTATCAGACCGAATAAAAAGCTTTTCTCGTTGATGCCGTATGTGAAAAAGAAAAGAAAAAGAGATACTGCCGCTCCTACTCTGTAATCCGTTTTTTCTATAAGCGGCATAGCAAGACCTGTTATTATCATGCACAGTCCGAGGCAGTGCAGTATGCCGAAATATATACAACCACCGCCAAAACCAAAAGCAGGCATAACGATTACCGTTACAAAGGTTATTACAAGACCGCAGCCAAGCACTGTAATGCCTCTTTTGAGCGTATTTCTTGACAGGCGTGAACAGATTCCGGAAATAATGATAAATAGTGCCCAAAAAACCGGCTGAACAATGCAAAGAGCATTGAACACCTTATACCCCCATGGCATTAAAAGTACATCACCCACATCAAGAAATAAATGATGAACAATCATACATAAAATTGCCAAACCTCTGAGTTCATCGAGTGTATAGATGCGTTTTGCGTTTTTTTTCATTCATATAACCTCTTATTCTTAATTGTAATTATTGTATCATATTTCTTTTAGGTTGTATATATTAAAAAAATGTGATACAATATTTCGGCAAATAAAATGTGAGGTGCTGTTTTATGAAAAACCTCGGCCGGGAGTTAAAGGCGCAGGCGTATACTGATGTTCATTCTCAAAACACTGCGGAATATGTGAAATCAGGCTCACTCCCTGTTTTTGCAACACCTATGATGATAGCACTTATGGAGCAGGCGACCTGCGCTGCATGCGAGCCTTTGCTTGACGAGGGTGAAACAACAGTCGGAACAAAAATTAATATTTCTCACAAAAAGGCGAGCCCTGTGGGAGCTGTAATCACAGCATACGCGTCACTTAAAGAGATAGACGGAAGAAGGCTTGTTTTTTCAGTCAGCGCAAAGGATGACAACGGTGATATAATCGGCAGCGGAACAATCGAAAGATTTGTTGTTATTACGGATAAATTTATGAAGAAGGTTGGCAGAAAATGAGATACAGCGCAGTTATATTTGATTTTGACGGAACACTATGCGATACCGGCGAAGGAATTTTAAAAAGTGCAAAATATGCTCTTGACGCCTTCGGTTATGAAAGCGGTGATTATACCGAGCTTACATATTTTATCGGACCGCCGCTTATGATAACATTTCAGGAAAAATTCGGTGCGGATCCCGCAAAGGCGGAAGCTCTTGTAAAAAAATTCCGTGAAAGATATACAAACAGGGGCGTTTTTGAAAGCTGTCTTTATGACGGAATCAAGGAACTGCTCCATGCACTCAAAAAGAATTCCATCAGGATGGGAATTGCCTCTTCAAAACCGCAGGATTATATTGAAACACTGCTGGAACACTTCGGAATAAAAAGCTATTTTGATACAGTATGCGGCGTTACATTTACGGCTGACTGCGAGTCAAAAACAAGCATCATTGCCCGATGTGCCAAGGAACTGGGTATTCCGGGCAACAAGATACTGATGGCAGGCGACAAAAAATATGATATTGACGGCGCAAAGGCAAACCATATTGATTGCGCGGGCGTATTATGGGGCTACGGAACAAAATTTGAATTTATAGAATCGGGTGCAAAATTCCATGCTCAAAAGCCTTCGGACATTGAGGCTATCGCTTTGGGTTTTTTTGAACAGACGGAGGAAGTCAACGGAATATTCAACGGAAAAATCATTACCGTACATGAGGATACGGTAACGCTTGTTGACGCAACACGGGCAAGCAGAGAGGTGGTTGACCACCCCGGCGGAGTTGCAATCGCAGGACTGACCGAAAGCAATGAAATTCTACTGGTAAGGCAATTCCGATATCCGTATAAGGAAACGATATATGAGCTCCCCGCGGGTAAGCTTGAAAAGGGTGAGAATCCCAAAGAGGCGGGAATACGCGAATTTCATGAGGAATGCGGTGCCACGGCAGAGATTTTTGAACCTTTGGGTGAACTATATCCGTCCCCGGGATACTGCAGTGAAATCATCAGAATATTTTATGCTCAAAATCTTACTTTCACTGCACAGGAGCTGGACGAGGACGAATACCTGGATGTTGTAAAAATGCCATTTAACGAATGTGTGGAAAAAATTATGAGCGGTGAAATAAAAGACGCAAAAACTATTGCGGGAGTACTTAAATTAAAGGAACTTAAAAAATTATGACAGTCTATCTCGATAATTGTGCGACAACAAAACCCTGTGAGGAATGTATTGAGGCGGTTATGAAAATGCTTTCGGACAATTACGGCAATCCCTCAAGCCTTCATAACTTAGGCATAGACGCCATGAAAGAGGTAATCCTTTCAAAAAGCGCGATAGCCGATTCCCTCGGTGCGCAGCGGGAGGAAATTGTGTTTACCTCCGGCGGAACAGAAGCAAACAATCTGGCGATTTTCGGAGCAGTTAAGGCAAGAAGACGGCTCGGAAATAAAATTGTGACTACTGCAATAGAGCACGAAAGCGTTTTACAGCCGATACAGGAGCTTGAAAAGCAGGGCTTTGAGGTTGTATACCTTATGCCGGACAGGTACGGAAATATTACGCAGGAGCAGATTTTTGACGCTGTTGATAAAAATACAATTTTGGTATCCATAATGTATATTAACAATGAAATCGGCTCCGTACTGCCTGTCAGAGCAATAAAACGGGCAGTTAAAAAAGCCGGCTCTCCCGCGCTTATTCATATTGACTGTGTTCAGGCCTACGGCAAAATCAATATCAATGCGAAAAAAAGCGGTGCGGATTTAATTACCGTGTCTGCGCACAAAATTCACGGTCCAAAGGGTATCGGCGCAATTTATATCAGCAGGGACACAAATATAACCGACCGAAATTTTGCGCAGATGTTCGGCGGTGAGCAGGAAAGAAAAATAAGACCGGGTACCGAATGTTCCGAGCTTATAGCAGGTTTCGGCGCTGCCGTAAAAGCATTTTCGGATTTGTCTGCACAGTATAATGATATTGCCGAGCTGAACAGCTATGCAAGAAAAAAACTGTCGCTTACAGACGGAATCATTATAAACAATGCGGAGAATTCCTGTCCTTATATTCTAAATTTTTATGTTCCCACCTTTATGAGGAGCCAGACTGTTTTACAGGAGCTGTCGTCGAAATACAAGATTTGCGTAAGCAACGGCTCCGCGTGCGCGAAAGGCAAAAAAAGTCATGTTCTTACCGCAATGGGACTGCCTGATGAAATCATTGACAGGAGCATACGAATCAGCTTTTCAAAATACAGCACAAAGCAGGATATTGATTTGCTGTGCAATGCTCTTGATACGCTTATAAAAACACACCCACGGAGTTGAAAGATGAAAGAGATTATCCTTATTAAAAACGGCGAGCTTACACTGAAAGGGCTCAACCGCAGTACATTTGAAGATATATTAATAAAAAATATGAAAAAAAGGCTTTCCGATCTGGGCAGCTTTGAATTTGTGAAAAGCCAGTCAACCATAACCGTTATCCCTGACGACGACGCAATTGATCTGGGTGATGCTGCCGACAGACTTTCAAGGATTTTCGGCATTGCGGCTTTGTCGAGGGCTTGCATATGCGAAAAAAATTTCGAGGATATCAAAACCGTCGGAGCACAATATCTGTGCGAACAACTTGAGGATGCTTTGACCTTTAAGGTTGAGGCAAAAAGGTCGGATAAGAAATTTCCTATGAAATCACCCGAAATTTGCAGAGAATTCGGCGGATTTCTGCTGTCAAAATTCCATCATCTGAAAGTTGATGTGCACCATCCCGATATCATTGTAACGGTTGAAATCAGGGATAAATACGCTTTTGTCCACGGGAATAAAATCAAAGGCGCAGGCGGTATGCCGACAGGCACAAGCGGCAGGGCGGCTGTTCTGATAAGCGGAGGAATTGATTCACCGGTTGCCGCGTATATGATGG
>CANQZA010000063.1 GCA_947628175.1 uncultured Clostridia bacterium
CAATGTACTGCGCATTATCACGCGTATGACCGAAAACGATGCGCCGATCGATCAGACAAAAACAAAAGCCGAAATCGCCGCACAGCTTGAAAAAGTATATCCGAAAAATGATTGCGGACTGTTTACACAGGCATTAATGGAACTGGGCGCAACAGTTTGTACACCCAAATCACCCACATGCGCCGTTTGTCCGGCGAACAACTTCTGTCTTGCGTACGCAAACGGCACAATCCTTCAGTATCCGATCAAACAGCCGAAAAAAGATAAACGCTCGCAAGAGCGTACAGTCTTTTTGCTGCAATACGAAGATAAATACGCCTTAACCAAACGCACCGAGAGCGGGCTTCTGTCCGGCTTGTGGCAGCTTCCGAATATTACGGGCAAAATGGACGCTGAGCAGGCATTGCATACTGCCGATACCCTTGGCGTTGAGCCGATAGAATTATATCAAAAGCTGCACCGTTCCCACATCTTTACGCACATAAAATGGCAGATGACCTGTTACCATATTCGGTGCGCCAAAGCACCGTCTGATTTTACTTGGGCGACTGCGCAGGAGATACAAACCGCCTATGCGCTGCCGACTGCATTCCGTATGTTTTTTGCATTCAACCACAAAACCAATCAAACAAAAACAACTAATGAATAATGATAAAAAATCAAAGGCGGGGACGGTTTATAAATGAAACTGCCCCTGCCTCAAATTTTGGTGACAAACAAATGACAACTATCTTTTTTTATTAGAAGCTGTTAATTCATGGCTCATATCAATTAGCAATTTTATTTTTTCATCATCCACACTGCCATCTAAAGCTATTGTAATCCAGCTTGCTTTGCTCATATGATAAGCGGGGAAAAAACCTTTTTGATTCAGTAACGAACCAATCATAATCGGATCGCATTTTACATCAAGGATATCTATTTTTTCATTTCCTTTTAAACCAATTTTACTTTTGGGAATATTCATGATCAAAGCAAACCATTTTTGATTGTTACCATGCCTGAATACACAATATTCGGGGAATTTAATCCACGGATACTCCGCATCTGAATGATACTGTTCTGCTATATATTGTTTTAATTGCAAACGATTCATATATATCACCCGGAAATCTTGCAAATAACATTTAAATTATACCATAAAAAATAAGTGATTCAATATGTCCTCTTGCTGTGCAGGATAACTTTCATAAATAATATGCACCTCCAAAAATGTCTAACTTTCGGAGGTACATATCACTTGAATCACTGTTTCGTTTAACTAATCAATAAACGGGAATGGTTTTTTTGTGGCATTTCCGTTTCTATCACCGATCATCCAAACATCTGTTTCTTTTTGCTTATATTAAGGTGTTTAGCAAATAAAGTCAGATAACATATCAATACCTATTTCCAGATTTGCGTTTTGGTAATTTCTCCATAGCCGTTAATTAATGTTTTATCTGCTGAACAATATTCTAATTTTGTTCCTTCTTTAACATACATAGGCATTGTTTTTAAATCAATTTTTCGGTTTATCCACATACCCGTTGATTCGATTCTCTCTTTCGTAAAGAAATCAAACCAGACACCCTTAGGAAGATAGACATTTCTTACATCGGTTTTTGACAATGGCGCCAGAACAGGCGCAATAAGGATGTTATCACCAAACATATATTCATCATCAATATGATAAACATTTCTGTCTTCGGGATATTCAAGATACAAAGCCCTCATCATCGGAAGTCCTGTTTTCGTGCATTTTTCTGCTTCTTTGTAAATATAAGGCATTAATGAATATCGTAACTTATCATAGTATCTGAAAATATCACAAGCCTCGTTAGAAAAAGCCCAAGGCTCTCGGTGTGTTGTATCGCCTGCACCATGACAGCGAGCATGTGAAGAAAACAATCCAAGCTGTGACCAACGGATATACAATTCATCACTCGGCAAACCTAAAAAGCCGCCGATATCGTGAGAGAAAAAGGGAATACCGCTAAGTCCCATCGACAAAGCGCCTCTGAGTGTGCTTGCAAGAGCCTCAAAGCTGCACTGACTGTCGCCGCCCCAATGCACGGGATAACGCTGACTTCCTGCCGTACCGCTTCTCGCCCAAACAATATTTTCTCCGCTTGTTTCTTTTGTTGCGTGAAAAACAGTGTGATTATATACCAACGAATACAGATTATGAAAATACTTACCATGGATATTTTGGTAAACGGCATCTTCAGGGATACCTTCTCCGAAGTCCGTTTTTATGGCCCCCGCGCCCATTTTAATCAGGTTGCTGATTTTATTACCATACCATTTTCTTGCGCTTGGATTTGAAAAATCAATAATAACATCCTTTACCCAACTTCCCTTGCAGTGCTCGGGCAACTGATAAGGCTTTCCGGTCGCATCCTTTGCAAGATAGCCGTTTTCTACTGCTTGCTGATAATGTGTATTATCCGCATTAGGCGGAATGAAATTGTATTGCCAAAGCGATGTGTGAAAGCCCTGTTTTTTTAATTCTGCCATATGCTCGGCGGGTTGGGGGAAACGCTCTTCAGAAAACTTCAAATCACAATCCCAGTCTGTCTTAAACCAAGCTGTGTCTAAATGCAAAACATCACAGGGTATATCCTTTTCACGAACTTTGTCAGCAATATCATGGACTACATCCCAGGAAATATAGCTGTTTCTGCTCATCCAAAGTCCAAATGACCAAAGCGGCGGAAGCGGTGCAAATCCGGTTAGTGAACAGTACGATTTCATAATTTCTTTAGGCGTTCCCTGCATAACAAAGTATTCCATTTGATGAGCTGAAACAGAAAACTGTAGGCTTGAGCAATCATCGGTTGCGATATCCCATGTTGTTTTAGCACTGCTGTTCAGAAATAAACCATATCCTTTTGTGGATATGTAGAAAGGAATGTTGACATAGGCTCTTCTGCTTGTTGTTCCGACAGCGTCTTTGTTATGAAAGTCAACTGTTCTGCCGTTTCTGACAATGCTGTCCCAGCGTTCGCCGAGTCCATAAATGATTTCGTCACTGTCAAGCTCCAAAGCCTCAAAAGTTTGGTATTCCTTATCGAGAGTACCTACTGCCATGTCGCAGGTATCAGGCGTTCTAAAATCATTTTTGCGCTGTGAATAAAACAGTCTGCCGGTCTGATCATAGGCAGATATTTTGATTTGTGTTTTATCAATATGTATTTCTATTTTTGAAGTTTTAATTACAATTTCGTTATTACGATCTGAGATATTAAAGTGAACCTTTTCGGGATCTGCAATTAACATTCTCATTTCCTTAGGAATACTTACAAACGGATTTTTCGGATTCTTTTCGTTAGAAAACATAACCTTGAAAATTGTTTCGCTCCAAAGCTCAATATGAATGTAAAGCCTGTCTATTGCAGAATCGCAGGGTTTTAATAAATATATTTCCGTTTCGTGCGTGTAGGATAAAATTGCTTTTTTCGCAGATGTTGAAAGAGTCAGTATAATTCCCAAATCGGTTTTTTCCATATTTAAAATTTTTTCGGGTCTGTTATGAATGACAGAGTATTTATCCATATCACTCTTTTTGATTTGGACACTTCCTTCAGTTTTAAATTGCGGGAATTCCTTATCGTTTGGAATGTTCATAAAATCACCTCTTAGCATTATTTTACTATATAGTCTTGCATAAACAAGAAATATATTCTAAAATAATGGCGGAAAGTTAAGGTGGTAATATGCTTTTTGAAATCAAACACAGCAATCATAATCATTATACAACAGTTAGGATTGATAATATTATATGTGTTTCTCACTGTCATACAAGCTATGAGATTTTATTTGTTACAGAAGGAAAAATCGCAGCAAATATTGACGGTTTGGAGCATATTGTTTCCAACGGGGAATGTATTATGATTTTACCGATGCAGATACATTCATACTGTACTGTTGATAATAGCAAAGTTGAAATATCAATATTTTCCAACGATTATATTTTTGATTTTTATAATGAAACAAAAGATAAAGAACTTGAAAATCCTGTTACTAATTATGATTTTACGGATCTTCAGATATTGAACAAATCAAATGATAGATTTGAAATCAAGTCAATTCTGTATAAATACTGTTCAAAATTGATAAAAAACGGTATAAGGAGTGCCGAAAAATCAAGTAATGATTTATCCACAAAAATGGTTATGTATATTCAAAATAATTTTAAGAATAATATCTCGCTCAAACAAATGGCTGAAAAATTTGGTTATAACTACAATTACTTATCAGCGTATTTTAAAACTCAATTTGGCTGTGGTTATGCAGAGTATGTAAATCGCTTTAGACTTGAGGAAGCCGTTAAACTGTTAAAGAAAACAAATCATTCAATAACGCAAATCGCTTTTGAATCCGGTTTTACAAGCATAAGAAACTTTAATGATGTATTTAAAAAGGAATATGGAATCAGCCCGCTATTATATAGAAAAACACAAACATAATTTATTAAAATGAATATAGACGCGCACAAAATAAACCATGCGCTTAGCAGGACAAGATATTGCCTGCAATTAACGCAGCTCCGAGAGCGCCGCAAAATTCGGGACAATCAGGTATGTAAATTTTTGTACCAAGCTGTTTTTCAAGCTCCGTTATAACGCCCTTATTTTTTGCAACGCCGCCTGTCATCATTAAAGGACCTTTACCTTTAGCGCTGTTTATCAGCGCATTCGTTTTTACCGCAACACTCTTATTAAGTCCATGAACAATATCGGCAACGGAATAATTTTCTGCAACAAGGGACACAACCTCACTCTCGGCAAAAACGGTACACATACTGGAAATGGTTAAGTTATTTTTATAATTCAGCCCGATTTCAGCCATAGTTTGCATATCAAGCTCGAGCACCTTTGCCATATTCTCAAGAAATCTACCGGTGCCTGCCGCGCATTTATCGTTCATAACAAATCCGATAACCTTACCGTCTTCATCAAGATTGATTACCTTACTGTCCTGTCCACCGATGTCAATAATTGTTTTTACATCACTATACAAATGCTTTGCGCCCTTTGCATGGCATGTGATTTCCGTAACATTATCGTCTGCGAAATCAATATTTTTTCTTCCGTATCCTGTTGCAACAATATTTGCAATATCTTTTTTGTCAATACCGGTCTGTTTGAGCGCGTTCTTTGCACCCGCTCCTGCGTTTGCTC
The DNA here is from genome assembly GCA_947628175.1 of uncultured Clostridia bacterium. Classification (GTDB taxonomy): domain Bacteria; phylum Bacillota; class Clostridia; order Oscillospirales; family Acutalibacteraceae; genus Eubacterium_R. Next base: position 5,166 of record CANQZA010000063.1, read on the forward strand.
CCGTACGAACCATAACTGTTTTAACTATATTTAAGTTTCTGTCAATAACAACAACTTCCGTTGAGGTTGAGCCGCTGTCAATACCGACAAAATATTTTCCGTTCATATTGATATTCTTCCTTTTACCGTCTGTTTTGTTGATAGTTTCCGCAAAACCCTCAATTCTTGTCAGTAACTGACCGTAGGACTGATTTGTAAAATCCGTTTCCATTCTTATTACAGGCATTTTCAGATTTTTCAGTTTTGAAAATTCAAAGTCATAATAGTCGCAAAATTTAATTGTATTGTAAATGATTCCAATGCAATTTTCATCTTCAAGCAGTGCCTCTCTCGCTTTAACATTCTGCATACGCATACAGGGTGTCTGAGACAGCAGAGCCTTTGCGTATTTTAACATCATGTCATCAAGCGGCTCGCTTTCGACTGCATCTATCATAAAAACCTCTCGGTTATTTGCACAGGTTAAATCAAGAATTTCCATACCGTTAAAGCAAGAATGTACAACATCCATAAGTGTTTTATTGCTCCTTGCTCCGAGAATGGCAATAAATTTATCGTTAGGAAAATTCCGATTTTTTTTAAACGCTGAAAGAAATAATTTTTTGTTAAAAACCTGATTGCTGTGTTTTTCATATTCTTTTATAAAATCCATAATATCATCTTTAAACTTTTCAGCAGCACAGCGATGATTGCAGAAAGGTAAATCAAGACAGTATGCAAAATCAATTTTTTCATCTTCTGCAGAATCAAAAATTCTTCGTGAACTGTCGCAGCAATTCATAAATAACAGTTCTTTATAACTCCCTGTATGTATTTCTTCAAGCATAGCTTTTGCGTGCGAACACATATTAGGATGTAGTCTTCCCGAGGCATAGTCGAAATTGGAAACCTCATCATTTATCAGTCTGCATTTTTTACCAAAACCCTCAAAAATTTCAACAGGCGCGTATTTACAGTTGTAACCAATCATTTTCTATTCTCCAATAGCTCCAGAAATGCTTCCATTCTTGTTACAGTTTGCCCGTCGTTGACATTCTGTGAATTACAGCCGTCACCGTCCAAGATTAGCGTAGGCAAACCGTTTTTTTCAAGAAATTCTTTTGCGGCGGCGGAACTGCCTGCCGTTTGCTTACAACCCCAATGGCAGTACCAAACCACACCGTCCGCATCTAATTTTTCGGCGTATTTTAAAACAGCATGGATTCTGTTTTCTCTTTTGCCGTTAACAGTATTTCGCAAAAGTCTGTCTGCCATATAGCGGTATGAATTTTCTTCATCCACATTCACATCAAGCGCATCAAACACCATATCACAGGCAACAATTTCACACCTATCCGTAAAATTGATTAAATCTCTAAGAGCATCCTGCCAATACGGGAGTGTGTGTACCCAGAGCAAGCGAACGCCTTTACGCTCTTTAGGACATTCGGAAAGCTGTTTTACCATATCTGCACTGTATTTTTCAGCTTCTCTGCTGCCGAGCATAATATGAGTGGCAAACACGGAAAGCATCTGTGAGGTCATTTCATCAGAAAGATATCTGTCTTTTCTTAATGCAATTACCCTTCTGAAGTTTCTAACTGTATTTTTACTTCTGTTTATAACCTCTGCAAGCCTGCTTTCATCAAGCCTGAAATCACTGTTTTCCTCAATAAAATCCACCATTTGATGAAGCTGATTTTCAACATATTGGAGATTATTTTTATTATATTGCAACGGAACATCAATCATAAAATGAGGTACATTATAATAATCCGCAACATGTCTGAAGGATAAATGGTTGACATCACAGGCAAGACTTGTATTGATAATAAACTTAGGATTCGGAAGCACTCCTGATTCGGCAAGACCGATAAATGCTTTATGGTACGAGCATAAAGTTTTAGGTATTCCGTTATTTTCTGCGGTTTCAATAAATATTTTTTCACTGCCGGCGGCAGCAAGATAACACGCGAGCGCCTCGGGAAACATCTGATAAATCCCCATTGCGTGCAAAATTTCACACGGCAGGTAAAGACTGACAATTGCCGAGTTTTTCGGATTTCTTAACGGTTTGATTACCGCGTCTGCGGCGGCCCACTGCATATACTGCCTTGCCGGCAATAATAACCTGCTTGGAAAGTATTTGCACTGCAAACCTGCCGCTGTATATACAAATGATAACTGTTTTAATGTCTTTTGGGGATTAATCTGTGTTAATTTATAAATATGATTTCCAAATAGTTCAATTGCTTTATTCATAATAAACCTTTATCTAATCAAATATGCGTCATTTCCGTCCTCACAAGCAATCGCGCACTTTGCTCCGTTTGTGTTGAGTTTTGAAAAGCGCTTTGCGGCAGCGTCAGAAACGCTTCCGTCAAAAGGCAAAACGACGATCAAACTAAATCGTTATTTTCAATATTAATGGAATTGAAATGTTTTGCCTCGTCAGTTTAATTTTCCTTTTTGAAGCTCAGAATTCCACTACTGTGTTATTCATTCCGCAACTTTCTGCGCACCTCCTGCCCGGTTGAAAGGGAATTGAATATGTTTTTTAACCGAATTCCTTTGTGTAATTTTTAGATTTACATCATAGATTCAGTATAGTCATAAATTGGTGTAATGTCAATATTTACACCAACAAAATTCCGTGCTATTATAGGATTATGAAATACGGAGGTTACCAGTATGCATATAAGTACAAAACTGTCCATTGCCATCCATTGCCTTATCCTCATAAATGAATACGGTAATAAAATAAAACTTACCAGTGAAATGATAGCGGCATCCACCGGCTGCAATCCTGTTACTATACGCAACATTATAAGCGCATTGAAAAAGGCTGATATTTTATCGGTTAAATTCGGAACAGGCGGAACAACTCTGAATTGTCCGCCCGATAAAATTGATTTATATAAAGTATATACGGCAATAGAACCCAACGCAATGAAAAAAATGATCGGCATACATCCAATGCCGTCTCCTCTTTGTCCTGTCGGGAAGAACATATATAAAGTATTAAAAAAACCATACAGCAAAATATGTGATGATTTGGCATCAAGCTTAAAAAATATAACCTTGTATGAAATAATCAATCAATATCATATGGAACTTTGAACAAGTCCATAAAAAATGGACAATAGCAAAAACAGACCCCCTGTGGCAGAATGTAAAAAACTACCAAAGGGGGAATTTTTATGCCAAGAGCAAAAGGAACAAAAGATACACCACCGGCACTAATAAAACAGTCATAAAAAATCGTCTTAATTTTAATTATGATTAAAACAATTATATCCTAACCGGAATACGAAAAGCCTACAGCATATTCAAAATATAAAAATAGAGCCTGTTCCGGTGGAAAGTAATGTTCCATAAACATCAAAAATTATATATTTTATCATATGGCACTCCGCAAGCTTTTTGCATTGTAAAAATTTTGGGAACCACAACTATAATTGCGCAAAAGCATACTGCGGTTGCCGTCAAAAAAGTGAAATTCCCTATTGACTCTAAACCTATCTTTAGGCTTATAATCTAAGCAAGCAATGAACGAAAAGCAAAAGTTCTTGCTTATGTAAGGTACCTTATAGACAGAGGTGACAAAATGAAGATTGGTAAATTTGCAGATTATTGCGGTACAAAAATTTCAGTACTCCGCCATTATGACAAGGAGAAGCTTCTTTTACCTGAAAGGATTGATATTTTCACAGGGTACAGATACTATTCTCCTTCCCAAAAAGCGATTTTTGACCGTATTACTGCACTTAAAAAAGCAGGCTTCACTTTGCACGAAATTAAAAAAATCATTTCCTTTTCCGCATCTGAAAAGGAAATAGATGAAATGTTTGCGCAAAAAGCTGACGAGCTTGAGCAAACTAAAAAATTTCTAAAGGAGGCTAAGAAAATTATGAATGAACTAAATGTTGTGATTGAGAACAACAAAGCAAAAGTAAAATTAAATTCTTTTGCAGAAAAAATGCCTTTATGTGAAAAACTTGATTCTTATATCAAGAATGCTGATTACCAAAGAGTATCACAGTTTCATTTTGGTAAAAACGAGATTTCATGCAGCATTATAAAACTTGGCGATGAAACTATTAGTGAAGATCCTATTTTACCATTTGAAAACGATGCTCAGGTTATTGGTAAATGGGAGATTGTCGGTAACTTTGCTGTTCGTGAGGACTTTGAAAAAGGCGTATTTCCAATTAAATCTTTTTACGGTGAAGATATTAAACATATATATTTTTTGCCGAATGGTGAAAGATATTGGGTCTTTAGCTGGACTAAGGGATACTTCATTGTGAACGGCTACAAAACAAATCCAATTAACAACGCTTATGAGTTAGTTAAAAAGGCTGATGGTCTTTATATGCTCATAAAACTCCGTGAGTTTGAAGCGATGCGCGGCGGACAACCGACAATTCTTGCGTTGAGACAAGTTGACATAAAGAAGTACACGCCGGAAATGATTGCGAGAAAGGATGATATTAACAAGCCGTTTGTAAATGACGAGAGAGTTGTCGGCAGATGGCGTGCGCATTCTTTTTTAAATAGCATTTCAAATTTCCCGCAGCAGAGGGAAGATCTGAACGACCTTTATTTTAAGGAGATTGAGTTCTTTGCCGGTGGCGAATGCAGATGTGTGTATGAGGATGAAATTTTTGAAGGATTTAATAAATTATGCTGGACTAAAGACTTTGTTCTGCGCAAATGGAATTGGTCTGCATGCAGGTACGAAATCAGAACACTTGACAATCTGGAATATCTAATCATTGAGTGGAAAAGCGGCGATTATCGATTTGGTTACTTTGACACAAATTACTATGTGTTCACAAGAGCATAATCCCATATTTTTTACAAACCAAAAAGAGGTAGGGATACACTGCATCAAATGCAGCGCCCCTACCTCAAATTTTAGTGACAAACAATATAAAACCTCAATGTATTTGGAAAACAAATGTCGAATTAATGAACCTAATATTGAAATGATCTATCATTTCCTGTGTAGTTGTATCTTTCTTTGCCCAGCCGACTGCTAAAAATAATTTATACAATTCATCACAGGGTAAATCTTTTTGCGTCCTGTATTCTATATTCATTTATATCACCAACTAAATGCCTATTTACTTTAACAATGTTAATATATCATAACAACCTGCAAACCACAATACACATCTCACAAAAATCTCTCATCTAAACGCTCCCCAATCGTTCAGGGGAAAATCTGTAAACCTTTTGAAACGACATGCTGATAACTATTGATTTTTTCACGATAATGTGATATTGTTATACTTGGATTATTATAGGAGGTGGTCTCTGTGGCTGTGAAATACGACAGACTTTTTCATTTGCTGATTGACAGAAAGATGTCAACCGCACAGCTTGCGAAAAAAGCGCAGGTAAGCGCCAACATTATAACGAGGCTGAAAAGGGACGAATATATCTCCGTTGAAAGCATTGAAAAACTATGCAATGCACTCGACTGCGGTGTGGATGATATTCTGGAGTTTATTCGGGAGGAAAATAGGCAATGAGTATAAATATCTCGAAACAAAAGCGTGAGGATTTGCTTGCCAAAATCAAAGAGATAAGAAAATTCATTTCCTCCGCGCCGCAGGACGAAAACACAGGCAATCTCCTTTCCTATCTTTCAGATTTGGAAAAAGATGTGAACGGCAAGAAATACGGGCTTGTGTTTGAGGAGCATCGTGAAGAAATCGACGAGGTGTTGGACACACATACCCCCGTGCTGACCGAGGAAAAGGACTTGTTCATTGACAACGGCGGGCAGATGAATTTTCTTATTGAGGGAGACAACCTTGCCTCATTAAAACTGCTTGAAAAGACAAATAAGGGAAAGATTGATCTTATTTACATTGATCCGCCCTATAATACTGGAGCCTCAAATTGGATTTATGATAATGACTATGTTGATGGAAATGACCTATTTAAGCACAGTAAGTGGCTGAGCATGATGAAATCACGTCTTACTATAGCAAGCAGATTGCTGACAGAAAAAGGCGTGTTAATATGCGCTATTGACGAGAATGAAAGTGCCACTCTATGCCTTTTGCTTGATGAGATCTTTGGCGCAGATTATGAGTATGACTGTATTACGATTATCCATAATCCGAGAGGGATTCAAGGAAAAAATTTTTCTTACACAAATGAGTTTGCATATTTTGTGATACCCAAAGGTGACAAGATTATCGGGGAGCGTCGTTTGTCTGATGATGAAGTCTACTGGTCCCCTCTTCGCAATTGGGGTAGTGAATCATTGAGAACGGACGCAAGAAATTGTTTCTATCCGATCTTTGTTAAAGATGATAAAATCATTTCTTTTGGTGATGTATGCCCAAATGATTATCACCCTCAAAAGAATGAAACAATGGATGATGGTACTATCGCCATATACCCTATTGATGCTAAAGGAGTAGAACGCAAATGGAGATATGCAAGGCAGAGTATAGAGGGAATACTTGATTTTCTTGCCGTCAAGAAAACAAAAGGTATTTATGATATCGAAATCGGTAAGACATTTGGTACATACAAGACGGTTTGGTCAGATCCTAAATATGACGCCAACGGCTATGGAAAGCAATTGCTTAATTCATTGCTTCCAAATTGTACTTTTGACTTTCCTAAATCGCTTTGGAATGTGTATGACTGCCTGTTTTCGGTGATAGCAAATAATCGGCATGCGACAATTCTCGACTTCTTTGCAGGTTCTGGCACTACAGGACACGCTGTTATGAAACTGAATGCCGAAGATGGCGGCAACCGTAAGTTTATCCTTTGCACCAACAATGAAAACAATATCTGCCGTGATGTCACATACGAGCGTATCAAGCGTGTGATTGACAAGGAAAACTATGCCGCCTCGTTGAAATATTACAAGGTAGACTATGTTCCGATCAACGAGCGTTTGTACTATGAGTATGCAGACGAGCTCTTAAAGCATGTCCGAGAACTTGTGGAGCTTGAAAACGGCATAAATTTCATAGGCAATGCTGAAATCGGTATTGTGCTGACCGAGGAGGAACTTGCGGATTTTGTTAAAAATCTTAACAATGCTCCGACCTGCCATAAACTGTACATGGGGCATGACCTTCTCCCTGATGAAGAGCAGCAAGTTGCGATTTCAGAGAAGGATATCGAAATATGCATTATCCCCGATTACTATTACAAGGATTTACAGGAGAGGTAAAAAAACAATGAATGAATTTATACAAACCTTATTGATTTCGTGCATACCCGCAGTTATTACGGGGATTGTCTCATATTTGGTTGCACGAAAAAATGCATCGACACAAATCAAGCTCCTTGAAACACAAAATAAGCATGATATT
>CANQZA010000064.1 GCA_947628175.1 uncultured Clostridia bacterium
GATAAAGCAAACGCCAAAGGACATTGCAATTGAAAAACGCTATCAAGCTGAATTACAGAGTCTGCGCCGAAAAGTGACAGTATAAAAGCGTATTTGAAAATAAACAATCTAAAGAAAGGAGATTAAAATATGAGTTTACAGCATGGAGACAATTGTTTGTATTTTATAATAATGATGATATCCCGCAAAATGGTCGCTTTTCGTATTTCGGATCTGATTTTGGAACAGTAGCTGGATTCGACCAATATATTGATGGTTACATTTTTGCCGTGGATGCTTTATATAATTATTATATTTCTTGTGATAGCTACAGAAATGATATTTTGGATACTATCATTTATCCACTATGTTTTAATTATCGCCAAATTATTGAGTTGAAAATTAAATACTTATATTTCAAGTATTCTGTAACCGATGAAAGGGATAATGAAAACTTCGTAAAACGAGTTAGTCATAAACTCAATAAAGCGTGGTTAGAAGTTAAACCATATTTATTGCCTTTACTTACAAGAATGAATAGTTTGATGGATATGACACTTTTTGATGAATTTATCGATGAAATAGATTCATTTGATAGTGATTCTTTTCGTATGAGATATCCTATAAAAAAGGACTTAACATTGGTACACTCTGCCCCGGTCAAACTTGATGTTATTGGTTTGCATAGCAAAATGTTTGAATTATTTAATATGTTTAATCAATTAGATAAAGAACTCGATGGAATCATTTTAAATAACAATTACAATGTAGATTTAATAAATGACATAGTACGAATATTTAATAATTGCAAAGATGAAATAAGCTATATCTCTAACTATTTAACAGAATTGGCTGAAAAAGAGGAAATCGAGCATAAAGAAACTACAGTTTATAGTTTGGGAGATTATGTTCAAAATGATAACTTCAAAAATCCACATAGCAATATGTTTGAAACCACTATTAATGAATTGACAAGCGAAAAAGCAGCACTGTTAGGTATTTTGATACAAGTCGGCAGAGAAATTGTTGACGGTAGCTGTAAGTTATCCATCAACGGAGCAGAACGAAAAAAAGATTTTTTTAAATTAATTGAAGTAATGTTAACTGTGTGTAAAGATTTTATTTCTTTTGACGGCAGTTATACCAATTCCAATATGTGTTATACTTTGTTTGAAAAAAGCTATATGGTGTCATCAAAGTGGTTAAATACTTCACTTGACATAATGAAAAAATGTATAGAAAATTAGTCGAATATTAAGTAATAACATTAGAATGTTTGGGTTATATTTAAAATATATTGTTAGTTCAAGTCCTAACTATAATTCTTAATAGGCATTTATTTTATATCATTTTTACAAGAGAAAGCCTCGTAACATCTGTTGCGAGGCTTTTTTTATATCCAAAACAATAAAAGCAAAGAACATATCATACTATATTTGCTTGCTGTTTGATACTATAAGTTACAAATAAGGGCGTATTCGCATTTTAGAATCATAGAAATTATGAAGTGATTTTTTCTTGTTATCGCTGCGTGATTTGTTGAGATCTTATCTTTATGATTTTGTGTTTTGACAACACGATATAGGTATGTTAATATTGACATATGGAATATACACATATAAAGCATGGGTTTGATGCAGTATTTGACCGAAACAGCCGGGTGCTGATTTTAGGCACAATGCCATCTCCCAAATCAAGGGAAAATCATTTTTATTACGGTCATCCTCAAAACAGATTCTGGAGTGTTTTGTCAGAGGTTCTGGAGGTAAAGTGTCCTGTAAGCATCGATGAAAAAATAGATATGCTTAAAAATAATCATATTGCACTTTGGGATACCATTGAGGAGTGTGATATCGTCGGCGCTTCGGACAGTTCTATCAGAAATGCTGTGCCGTCTGATTTGAGCAGAATATATAACTGTGCAGATATTAATATGACTTTTACAAACGGCTCGGCGGCATACAGGTATTATTGCAGATATCAAAGGGAAAAATTTGGAAAGGACGCAATTTGTCTCCCGTCAACAAGTCCCGCAAATGCACGCTGGACAAAGCAGATGCTGGTTGAAAAATACAGAATAATCAAGAAATATTTATAGGACATATTTTAGCACAAAAAATACCCGCTTTATCCGATAAATTCGGTAAAGCGGGTTGTTTAATATAGTTTTATCTTCTTGCGTGGTGATTGTCTCTTCTCGGTTTTTTATGTGCTTCGTCAATATCGTTTTCCGGCTTCATACCCTCCAGTTCAATGAGCGCGTCTCTCCTTGAAAGATTGATTCTTCCCTGATCGTCAATTTCAATACATTTTACAATGATGGAATCTCCGACATTTACAATATCCTCAACCTTTTCCGTTCTCTTGACATCGAGTCTTGAAATATGAACAAGTCCTTCCTTGCCCGGTGCAATTTCAACAAAGGCGCCGAAGTTCATTATGCGTGTGACAATACCGTTATAGAAGGATCCGACCTCGGGATCTGTCGCAATGAGCTTCACAATATCAGCGGCACCCTGGCACTTTTCAGCGTCAACACCGCTTACAAATACTCTGCCGTCCTCTTCAATATTGATTTTAACATCATATTCAACCTGAATTTCCTGAATAACCTTGCCACCCTTGCCGATGACATCACCGATTTTATCAGGATTAATCGTAAGGGTAAACATCTTGGGAGCGTATTTTGAAAGTTCCTCACGCGGCTGGCTGATAACGGGAAGCATAATCTCATCCAGGATATATTCTCTTGCCTTATGTGTTTTTGCAAATGCCTCCTTGATGATTTCAGGAGTAAGACCGTGAACCTTGAGATCCATCTGGATAGCGGTGATACCCTTCTTTGTTCCGGCAACCTTGAAGTCCATATCGCCGTAGAAATCCTCAAGTCCCTGAATATCAACCATGGTCATAAAGTCACCATAAACGCCATCGTCACCTGTTATCAGTCCGCAGCTTATGCCTGCGACAGGTGCTTTAATAGGAACGCCTGCGGCCATAAGCGAAAGCGTTGAGCCGCATATTGATGCCTGTGAGGTTGAGCCGTTCGAGGAGAGGACTTCGGAAACAACACGGATAGCATAGGGGAATTCGTCAATGGACGGAAGAACGGGAACGAGAGCCTTTTCGGCAAGAGCGCCGTGGCCGATTTCTCTTCTGCCCGGACCTCTGGACGGCTTTGTTTCCCCTACGGAATATGACGGAAAGTTGTAGTGATGAATATATCTTTTTTCTGTCTGCTCGTCAAGACCGTCAAGAAGCTGCGCATCGCTGATGGGACCAAGCGTTGTAACGGAAAGCACTTGTGTCTGACCTCGTGTAAACAGACCTGAACCATGTGCCCTTGAAAGAAGGTCGATTTCCGCGTTTAAAGGTCTGATATCATCAATTCCTCTTCCGTCAACTCTCTTGTGCTCGTCCTTGAGCCAAGCGCGTACAACATGCTTTTGAACAAGATACATAATCTCGTCAAGCTTTGCTTCGTTACCTTCAAAGCGCTCGTCAAATTTTTCGTGTACAGCCTCGTAAATCGGAAGAAGAGCCTCGTCACGGACGAGCTTGTCATCGGTATCAAGTGCTTTTTTTACATCTTCAATGCAAAATGCCTCAATTTCCTCCATGATTTCAGGATCCGGATCTGATGACTCATAGTCAAATTTTGGCTTACCGATTTCGTCAACAATTCCCTGAATGAATTTTACGATTTTCGTATTTTCTTTATGACCTGCCATAATGGCGTCAAACATTGTTTCGTCATCGATTTCATTACCGCCTGCCTCAATCATTGCAACAAGGTCGGCAGTGGACGCAACCGTTAAAACAAGGTCGCTCTTTGCTCTTTGTTCAAGATTCGGATTAATAACGATTTCACCGTCAACAAGACCTACATTGACACCACTGATAGGGCCGTCCCACGGAATATCAGAAACAGCGATTGCGGCGGAAACGCCTATCATTGCGGTGATCTCAGGTGAGCAGTCGGGGTCAACAGACATAACGGTTGCAACAACACTACAGTCATTTCTTAAATCTTTTGGGAAAAGCGGTCTGATGGGACGGTCTATACACCGTGATGTCAGTATAGCCTTTTCGCTTGCTCTGCCCTCTCTTCTGAGAAAGGAGCCCGGGATTCTGCCCACGGAATACATTTTTTCCTCATAGTCTACTGAAAGGGGGAAGAAGTCAACACCCTCTCTCGGTTTTGCGGATGCGGTTACCGTACACAGAACTTCTGTTTCACCGTAACGCGCCATAATTGCAGCATTTGCAAGACCCGCCATTTTGCCGGTTTCAAGCGTAAGCTTTCTTCCGGCCAGTTCGGTCTCCCAAACTTTGAAGTTTTCAAAAAACATTTTTTTACCTCATTTCTTTAATATTTTTAATGAAAGGAGGTGCAATAGTAATAAATTCAACCCACAGATAGTATGAGCTCAATTTACTACTATTGTCTGCCCCTCCTTAGATTACAAAAAATTAAACGAGGCAAGCAACGGCACCCCATTGCTTGCCTAAAACAGATTATTTGTCAATAGTATCACGAATACCGAGTTTTTTGATAAGCGCACGGTATCTTTCAATATCCTTGTTGTAAAGATAAACAAGAAGATTTCTTCTGTGACCTACCATTTTAAGGAGACCGCGGCGTGAGTGAAAGTCCTTTTTATGAACTTTGAGATGCTCTGTAAGCTCATTGATTCTTGTTGTAAGAACCGCAATCTGAACTTCGGGAGAACCTGTATCACCCTCGTGAGTGGCATATTCCTTAATAATTTCCTGCTTTTGTTCCTGTGTCATCAATTTCACCTCATTAAAAATATTTGCTCTTCAAAAAACACAGTATCGGGTAGGTGAACCTCTATTATATAGCTTACACCCGAAACCGAGTAATTCGTTTCAGCGCTGTGATTATATCATATCCGTTTAAAATTGTAAAGAAAATTTTAAAAATAGTTACGCAAATGTATTTGCATACAATATATAGTGTTGTATTTTAATCCTCAAATAAACGCAAAAAAAAATATTGACTTTGCCTTTTACATATGTTAAACTTTTTAAGCCGCATATTATAGGCTTTTAAGAATACCTTTTTGGTATTCGCCTGTCGTAGCGAGACTTGAATAAGGAGATTACTATATGTACGCTGTTATCGTAACAGGCGGTAAGCAGTATAAGGTATCACAGGGTGATGTACTTTATGTTGAAAAGCTGAATGCTCAGGCAGATGATGAAATCACATTTGACACCGTTCTTGCAGTAGGCAGTGAAGATGGCTTCAAGGCAGGCAATGACTGCAATAAAGCTACTGTTTCCGCTAAAGTTCTTAAAAACGGCAAGGGTAAGAAAATCACTGTATTTACTTACAAGCCCAAGAAGGACGAAAAACGCAAAAAAGGTCATCGTCAGCCTTACACAAAGGTAGAGATTACCGCTATAAACGCGTAATGATTAAGATTGAATTTTTCAGCGGCATAAACGGGCTTTGCGGCTTTGAGGCACAGGGGCATGCCCTTGGCGGTGACGCAGGCGAAAATGTCATATGCGCCTTTGTTTCCAGTGCCTGCCTTATGACAGCCAATACAATAACCGATGTTTTAAAGCTTGATGCAGACGCGCAGGCACAGGACGGTTATCTGAAGCTCATGATTTTGGAAAATGCCGCTTCGGCACAGGATATACTCAAAGGCTTTATGCTTCATATGACAGCGCTTGAAGAGGATTATCCTGAAAACATTAAAGTGATTTATCGGAGGTGTAATAATGCTTAAGTTAGATTTACAGCTTTTCGCTCATAAAAAAGGTATGGGTTCAACAAAAAACGGCCGTGATTCCGAGTCAAAGCGTCTCGGCGCGAAAAGAGCTGACGGTCAGTTTGTTCTTGCGGGAAATATTCTTTACCGCCAGAGAGGAACGCATATTCATCCGGGCAATAATGTGGGAATCGGTTCAGACGATACACTCTATGCTCTTATTGACGGCACTGTTAGGTTTGAGAAATTCGGTAAGGACAGAAAAAAGGTGTCCGTTTATCCTGTTGAGCAGTAATATGTGACATTAAAAGCACGGTTTCGGCCGTGCTTTTTTGCTGATTATTGATCTTGAGTCGGATATGCTTTATAAGCGAGGAGGATAATATGAACATTCATAAAGTGAGAAAAAAAACAGAGTACGGCGCAGATAAAATTAACAAAGCAAACAATTTTGAGTACCTCAACCGTCATTACTGCCAAAAGGGGCAGACCGTACTTGCCGGAGACTCCATTACAGAAATGTATAATCATACTGAACTGTTTGCAAAATACACGCAACAGACGGGTATTTATGTCTATAACCGCGGAATCAGCGGAGATACAAGTGACAGATTGCTTGAAAGATTTGAGCGCACGGTTCTCAATCTTGAGCCGAGAAATATTGTTCTTCTTATAGGCACAAATGATTTTAATGTCGGAGCGAATGTCGATTTTATCCTGCATAATATTGAAAAAACGGTTGACCTTGCAAAAGATAAATGTAAGGGTGTCAATATAGTATTGGAGGCAGTCTATCCGATTAACGGTAAAATCAATAATCAGGGTAAGCGTGACAACAGAAAAATTGCTGTGCTCAATGCAAGGCTGAAAACGCTTGCCGAAATGAAAAATATCTGCTTTGCCGATATGACGGCAAAACTTTCCGACAGGGATGGAAGGCTGAAGGAGCAGTATACATATGACGGACTTCATGTTAACGCTTATGCGTATGAAGTTATAACCAATGCGCTTATTCCGCTTTTTAAATAGTTTGAAAGGGCTCTTTCCGTGCGGTGCGTGAAAGGGCTTTTGTTTTTGTTGCATTTTTATATTTTTTCTGCTAATATCAATTAGTAGTAAAAGCAGGTGACAATATGTTTGCAGATATAGCTAAAATTAAAATAAAAGCAGGTGACGGAGGAGCAGGTGCCGTTGCATTCCACCGGGAAAAATATGTGGCCGCAGGCGGACCTGACGGAGGCGACGGCGGAAAAGGCGGAGATGTTGTGTTTGTTGTCGATGACAATCTTGCGACGCTTGCCGACTTTCGCTACAAGCGTAAATATACCGCAAAAAACGGTGAAAACGGCAAAGGTTCACGCCAATACGGAAAAAAAGCTCCTGATCTTGAAATCAGAGTGCCCAGAGGAACGATAATCAGGGAGTTTAATTCAGGTGCCGTGATGGCGGATATGAGTAAAATTGACAGATTTGTTGCCGCGAAAGGCGGAAAAGGCGGTTGGGGTAATATACATTTCGCAACATCGACAAGACAGGTGCCTCGTTTTGCCAAGCCCGGTATGCCCGGTGAGGAGTGGGAAATTTCCCTTGAACTGAAGCTGATTGCCGATGTCGGGTTGATAGGGTATCCGTCTGTAGGCAAATCAAGCCTTATTTCGGTTGTAAGCCAAGCAAGACCGAAAATAGGCGACTACCATTTTACGACGCTTGTACCAAATCTCGGAGTTGTATCAATGGGAGAGGGGAATTCTTTTGTTATTGCCGATATCCCGGGATTGATAGAGGGAGCGAATGAGGGTGTCGGACTGGGGCATGAATTTCTGCGCCATGTTGAGAGGTGCAGACTGCTTGTTCATATTGTTGATGTGAGCGGACACGAGGGCAGAAATCCGATAGACGATTTTGAAAAAATAAATGAGGAGCTTTTTAAATTCAATCCGGAGCTTGCCAAACAGCCTCAGATTGTTGCCGGAAATAAAATAGACATGGCAGAGCCTGAGCAGATTGCGGAATTCAAATCTTATGTCGAGAATGCAGGATATGAATATTACTCAATCTGCGCACCCATTACGGAGGGCACACAGGAGCTTATGAACGCAGTATGGAACAAGCTTGCAACACTTCCTCCGATTAAGGAGTATGAGGCTGAGGAGATACCTGTTGATTCCATCATCGGCAGAGACAACGGATTCAGAATAACCGTTGCGGATGACCATTATTATATTGTGGAGGCAGACTGGTTCCCGAAGGTTCTTAAAGGAATTGATATTGAGGATTATGAGGCATTGCAGTATATGCAGCGTGTACTTGAAAAAAGCGGAATTTTTGACGCGCTTAGAGAAAGGGGAATTCAGGAGGGCGACATTGTTTCAATCTATGATATAGAATTTGAATATGTGCCTTGATTCAGTTATGAGATTTATTGACAAAGAAGTAAACCCGAAGCAGCTCAGCCCGCTTAATCTTGCTTTTATCGGGGACTGTATTTACGAAATACTTGTCCGTGAAAATCTTGTTACGGATGCAAACAGACCTGTCAGCGATCTGCACAGAGAAAGTATAAAATATGTCAGTGCAAAGGCACAGACGATTGCGTATGAAAAGATAAAAGATGCGCTCACCGAAGAAGAGACAACTGTGTTCAGACGCGGCAGAAACGCGAAGGTCGGTCATTCACCCAAAAGCGCAACGGAGCGTGAATATCATTGTGCAACAGGTATAGAGGCTCTTTTCGGTTACTTATATCTGAATGATAATATGGATAGAATAAGAGAGCTTTTTTCAAAAATTAATGCTTGACAATAAACACCTGATGTTATATAATTTTTTTGCTGACGGGAGCATAGCTCAGCTGGGAGAGCATCTGCCTTACAAGCAGAGGGTCACAGGTTCGAGCCCTGTTGTTCCCACCAAAACAGACGCCGAGAGGTGTCTGTTTTTTTATGTAAGGGGGGGCTCGAACCTGTGACAAGCTGCTCCAAATCTATGATTTGGGAGAAAAGGTTCGGTGAACCTTTTCGTAGCAGGTTAGTTACCGTAGGGAGCCCTGTTGTTCCCACCAAAACAGACGCCGAGAGGTGTCTGTTTTTTTATGTAAGAGGGGCTCGAACCTGTGACAAGCTGCTCCAAATCCATGATTGTGTTTGATTTCGGCACCATGGTGCAGTATAATTGTTTACAGAATGACAATATGAAAAGGCAGGAGAGTTTAGAGTGAAAACAGAGTACCGTTTGCTTATTGGAGCGTTAAAGGTGTTTCATGATTTTACGGATAATCAGACAAAAAGAGTTTTTACTTACAACTATAATGCGCCGGGCTTTTCGGAACTGCTGGCAAAATACCCGATACAGGAAGTTGCCGGGAATGGGAGCGAAATTGAGAAAGCCTTGAATCTGCTAAACTGGTGCAGCAAAAATGTTCTTCACGGCGGTGATGCAAAGGATGTGGAGTTCATTCCGAAAACATCACTGGATATTCTGAACTATGCATATCAAAAGGGACGGGAAAACGGCGTGTATTGCAGATTACAGGCAATTGTATTTACAGAATGCTGTCTGGCGCTGGGAATAAAATCGAGAATTTTGCATTGCCTGCCGTTCAGTCCGTATGATTTTGATACGCATGTTGTGTCAATCGTGTGGACGGATTCTTTGAAAAAATGGATTATGCTGGATCCGGGTAATCATCGTTATTTTATGGATGAAAATCATACAATACTATCCCCGATGGAGATAAGAGAAAGACTGGCCAATGACGAGTATTTAAAATGTAATGTCCAAGACGATAATTATCAATATTATATGGCAAAGAATTTGTTTTATTTTAAATCCTTGCAAAACAATACTTTTGGTTCCGATCTTTGTGACGGTCAGGAAACCATTTACTGTATTCCTAAGGGGTTTAATGTTTTGGAAAGAGAAACAGCGTATTGCGAATATGCTATCAAAAACTGCCCACCGCATCTTGTTTCCGACTGGGAAAGGGCGCTTGATGAGTTTAAAAAGCGAACGGGGTTTATCCATATGAGTGCAGACTTGTTTTTTGCCTGATAATATAAACGGTTTTAAAATAATCCGATATGTTTTCAGATGTGGATTTAATAATGAGGACGGCTTCAGTGTGATTCGTTTGGTATTTTTTTAATGATATTACAACAAAATAGATAAGAAAAGCATTTATGCCATATATGAAAAATAGGCATAAATGCTTTTTTAAGATAATCCGATAGAACAGTTATATGAATTTTAACAGATAATCGCCGTGGGCCGCAATCAGTTATCGCACATTTTCATGATATAAACATATATCTCCCGTTCAATATCTGTAATTTTTGAAAACTTGCGGCTATTCCGGTAATCCTGCGGTATATTATTATTTTCTGTTACCGAATACTGCCTGCCGGAATAGTTCTGTCAGGAGTTTACAATGGAAAAGCGAAATTCCGTAACGGTGTTAAATTCCTTGTTGGGTTCAACATATTTAAACGGAAAATTGCTGTGATTTACCGAATCGGGATAAAACTGTGTTTCAAGTGCCACTCCGCGCCTGTATGTGACCTTTGAATCTGACTTGCCCGGATTTCCTTCCTTTTTAAGCCAGCCGCCGCAGTAGAGCTGAACACCCGGCAAATCGGTCCATACCTCCATTTTTCTTCCCGAGGCTTTATCAATCAGTACGGCTGCCTGCGCAAATTCACCCGCTTTATTTCGCAGGCAGTAATTGTTGTCATATCCCACACCGTCGATTATTGCCCTGAAAGGCTCGTCAATTCTGTCGCCTATTCTGTGCATATGTGTGAAATCCATCATTGTGCCTTTAACCTCACCGAGTTCGCCTGTAGGAAGCTGGTCGGAATCTGTCTCGGTAAAATAGTCGGCATTGATTTGCAGAAGATGGTTTTCTATCGTCTCATCAGCCTTGCCCGAAAGGTTGAAATAGGTGTGGTTGGTAGGGTTTGCTACAGTCTTTTTATCCGAAATAACCGAGTATTCAAGACGAAGTGTATTGTCATCTGTAAGAGTATATTTTACTTTAAGGGTGAAATTGCCCGGAAAACCGTCCTGCATATCCGGGGAGAAAAAGGAAAATGTAACACTGTTGTTTTCCGCCTGTTCGACATTCCAATTGCTGAAGCTGAACTTTCCTCCGCCGTGCAGAGTCCAGCTACCCTGGTTTTTAGGCGTGTTATATTCAACACCGTCTATTGTGAATTTTGCGTTCCTGATTCTGTTTGCGAATCTGCCGACAAGCAGGCCCTGATATCCGAAATCGGGGTTGACATAGTGTTCGGGTTCGTCAAAGCCCAGCACAACATCTGCAAGATTTCCGTCTCTGTCCGGAACATGGAGCGCGTGAATTCCCCCGCCGAGCGTCTGCAGTGTAACCGACATATTCTTTTTATTTGTGATTGTGTAAAATTCAACCTCTTCACCGTTTTCAAGTTTTCCGAATAGGGACTTTTTTATACTCACTTTTTTCATCCTTTCCTTCTGCGCCATGTGAAATGTTCTGATTCCGTTTCATCCTCAGACTGATAAAACCGCAGAATAAGCTATTTGATTTGATGGTTAAAGACGCATCTTCATCATGTGTCAGCTTTTACCTAAGTATATTCTAAAATGTTAATAAATTCAATACATTCTTGACTTTTCTTTCCAATATAAGTATTTTATATATGTTGAGATGAAAAATATTCATTCAGGGAGAGGACATGCTTTGGACACAATCATTTCTGCCCTAACGGGCGCCGTTAGATATATTTTGCCTGTACTTGCGGTAGCAATACTTGCAGTGTGCATTATATCTCTTTTCAGAAACAGACCGAGGCTTCATAAGCTCGCGCAGCTTGTGGATCAGAATAACGGCTCTATTATAGACATTGACAGATGGGAGACTTCAATCGGCAGAAGCAAGTCGAATGATGTGATTCTTCCTATGCCGAGCGTATCCCGTTTTCACGCTGTAATTGCCAAAAAGCGCAAGGAATGGGTGATAACGGATACCTTTTCAAAAACCGGAATTGAGGTAAACGGCAAAAAGGTTGACGGAAAAATGGTTATTGAGGACTCGGATGTAATTACAATCGGCTCAATACCTCTTAAATTTCTCTGCGCCGAGGCGCTTTCCGCCGAATCAAAGACAAAAATTAAAAACGCCGCACAAATTAACAGGGATAACACCAATGTTGCATATGCGGTGCTTGTGGATGTCAAAACGCACAGACCCGTTTATCTAAGAAAAAAGGATGTTCTTATCGGCAGGGGAGACAGTGCTGATATTCAGATAAAGATGGACACCATAAGCCATGAGCACGCAAGAATGCACTTGACGACACGCGGCTGGGCGCTCTCGGATCTGAACAGCCACAACGGCACAAAGCTAAACGGCAGATTTATCACGCAGCCACAGCTTATATTTGATGAGGATACAGTTACATTCGGGGACAGAGTGTTTGTGTTTTATGAAAGGTAGGTGCAGTTATTCATGGCAGATAAAACAAAAAAGATACCTCATATAAAGCCTGTAAATAACTTTGCGCTTTTGTTTGTTCTTACGCTTTTTCAGGGAATTTCAGGCATTGCTTCAGCCGCATCGGGCGAGGAATTTTCAGTCAAAGTGCTTTTCTCAATGGGCATACTTATTTTTGTTGAGTGGGCATATGTGGAAAAAGATACCTCATATAAAGCCTGTAAATAAC
>CANQZA010000065.1 GCA_947628175.1 uncultured Clostridia bacterium
CATGCCGTTTTGCTTGAGAGGTGAACTATGAAAAGTTTTGATAATGTGAAGCTTGTATCCTCATTCAGACAGGTATCCATGGCATTGGAGCTTATATCAAAAGGAATCAAAATATTTGCGTTGGCACTGATTATCCTTCAGGCAATCATGCTGATTAAAGATAAGCCTTTCAGTTGAAAATGATTTGCACCTATTTAAAAATAAGGAGACTGTCAAAGCTGAGAAATCAGTTAAGACAGTCTCCTGTCATATTTTTTCGTTTGTCAATATAAAATCCAAAACAACCCATTTTCATACAAAAACAGATAAAATACATTTTTTAATTTAATCTCTCCTTTTTTTAATTAGGTGGCAAAGACAACTTCCTTTCAGCCTTTTTAACATTTAGCACAAAAAGTCGGGAAAAAAGAATTTCTATGTGTTAATATAATCAAGGGAGGTGCGCTATGAATTGGATGACAGGTTTTGAAACGGCTGTTGAGTATATTGAAAACAATCTTACTCATAAGCTTGATTATGAGGAAATCGCTTCAAAGGCATATTGTTCAAGCTTTCATTTTCAAAGGATATTCAGCATGTTTGCCGGATGTACTCTCGGCGAATATATAAGAAAAAGACGAATGACTCTTGCTGCCGCCCAGCTCAAATCGGGCGGAGTAAAGGTGCTTGAACTTGCTGTTATGTACGGGTATGAAAGTCCCGAAAGTTTTTCAAGAGCATTTAAGAAATTTCACGGTGTGACACCTTCAGCCGCAAAGAAAAAGGGTGTTCGGCTGAAATCTTTTTCGCGTCTTTCAAATTACGAATCGGTCGAGGGAGGCAACATCATTGATTATTCCCTCGAACAGAGAGAAAGCATAACTCTGCTCGGTTTTAAAAGGCGGTTTGGCGGAGCTCCGTACGGCTGTGACAGGCAAGAACAGGAAAAAAATCTTCTTTTGAATACACGACTGAATCAGTTTATTTTAAAAGGTATTTCGGCGGTGACAAGCAGTGCATTCGCACCGGAAAAGGATTACTGTATTGTTGATCATTTTGATGACGAGGGATACGATTTTTATTATGCCCAGCCTGTTTGCGACGATTGGGGTACCATTACGGATGGCAGTTATGATTATTCGGATTTGGAAAAATTCAGGTTTGAAAAAATTGTTATACCCAAAACAACATATGCCGTATTCAGAACAGACAGGGAAAGATATCCCGGTGACAGTTATATTACTATGTGCAAGCAGATAATATGCGAGTGGCTGCCGAGCACAAATTATCAGATTGCAAATCTGCCGGAGCTTGTTATATATCATTGGTATCAGAATCCGAGAAAGGAGGACAGGTATATAGAAATATTTATACCTGTTGAGCTTGTTGAATGAAAATTGCGGTTTTAGGTTACAGCGGTGCCGGCAAATCAACGCTTGCGGGAATACTTGCTGATTATTATGATATACCTGTACTGCACCTTGACAGTGTCGGCTGGACATATGGCTGGCAGGTGCGGGATAGGGAAGAAAGAAAAAAAATAGTAAAAGAGTTTATGAAAAATGAAAGCTGGGTCATTGACGGCAATTATAATAGTCTTTTTTTGCGTGAAAGATTAGAGCAGGCAGACAGGATATTTATATTGAGTTTTAACCGATTCTTCTGTCTCAAATCTGCATTTAAAAGATATTTTACTTACAAGGGAAAAACGCGTCCCGACATGGCGGAGGGGTGTGAAGAAAAAATGGATATCAAATTTATTTTTTGGATACTTTTTAAGGGAAGAACACGAAAGAAAAGAAATCATTATAAAAGAATCCGTAATCGATATCCTTCAAAAACATTTTGGCTTACTGACAGAAAGCAGGTTAACAGATATATAGAAAACATTTTAGAAAACGGATAGAAAGGATAATATTGCAATCTTTTGGTGTGGCAGCGGTTTTTGCAGAACAAGGCGCTGCAAAGTCGAATACGAAATATTTAAAAGAGCGCTGTCTAAGGCATAAAGCCTGCAGACGGACTGGATAGGACACAATACGGATAAAGCAGGGATATGACGCCTATTCACAACCTCCTTTGTGGTTCTCAAATATCGGATTATACTGTTAACAGTCTGAGTGGAATTAAACAATATTTTCTGAATAAAAAATCAAACACAAACTGTAAAATTCAATAGACTCTGTTTATAAAACCAAATACCTCTGCTCATAATAGGAGTGGAGGTATTTTGCTTTTTTAAGCGGAGTTTTTGCGCTGATGTTAAGTCATAATCATCCGTTTTATACATAAAAATTAAAGGAATGATTATGTGCAGTATAATAAAGTCGAAATTTGCGGTATTAACACAAGCGAACTCAAGGTTTTAAAGGAAAGTGAAAAAATAGAGCTTCTGAAAAAAGCGCACACAGGCGACAAAAAGGCAAGAGAAGAGCTTATAAACGGCAATCTTCGTCTTGTTTTGTCTGTTATTCAGCGTTTTTCCAACAGAGGCGAAAATATGGACGATTTGTTTCAGGTGGGTGTAATCGGTCTGATAAAAGCGATCGACAACTTCAATCTTGACCTTGATGTACGCTTTTCAACATATGCTGTACCTATGTGCATCGGGGAGATAAGGCGTTATCTGCGTGACGACAACGCTGTGAGAGTTTCAAGATCAATGCGTGACACAGCATATAAGGCAATGCAGGTCAAAGAAAGGCTGATTAATGAGAATCAGAAGGAGCCTACGGTTGAGGAAATAGCCGGAGAACTTAATATGAAAAAAGCTGATGTTGTTCTTGCTCTTGAGTCAATCGTCGATCCCGTTTCCTTGTATGAGCCTGTATATTCCGATGGGGGAGACACTATTTATGTAATGGATCAGGTCGGTGATTCAAACTGCGATACCGATTGGATAGATGAGATTATGATTAAAGACGAAATCAAAAGACTTGACGACAGGGAGCGCAATATTCTTTACCTGAGATTTATGCAGGGAAAAACACAGATGGAGGTTGCCAAAGAGGTTGGAATAAGTCAGGCGCAGGTTTCCAGGCTTGAAAAAACGGCTTTAAGAAGAATAAAAGGCCATAAATAGGTTTTTTCAATCCATTAATAATAAAAAAAATTGTTAATTTCAGTATATCAGTGTTGACGAATGTTCAAAATTATTATACAATATGCACAAAGGATTATAGATTAGGAGAGAAAATCATATGAATAATCGTGCAGAGAATATAAGAAATATTGCAATCGTCGGTCACGCTTCAAAGGGTAAAACCACTTTGTGCGAGTCGCTGTTGAATATTTGCGGGGCAACGGAGCGAATCGGCAAAACTGCCGACGGCAATACGGTAACAGACTTTGACGCAGAGGAAAAAAAGAGAAAGGTAAGCATCAACAGTGCTGTAGCTTCTGTTACTTATAAAAACAAAAGCATTAATTTTATTGATACTCCGGGGCTTTTTGATTTTGCAATGGGTGCCGCTGAGGGAATCAGAGCGGCAGATACGGCAATTATAGTGGAATCTGCCCGTTCAGGACTTGCAGTTGGCGCGGAAAAGGCCTTTAAAAATGCCGGCGCAAAGGGAACAGCAAGAATTTTTGTATTATCAAAGATGGACGATGAGAGGGCTGACTTCTATAAGTGCTTTAACGGAATTGTAGCAAAATTCGGTACGCAGGTATGCCCTGTAGTTGTTCCCGTAATAACTGATTCAAAGGTCAAAGCCTACTACAATATAATTGAAGATAAGGCATATGCTTACGATGGGCTTTCGTATGGTGAGATTGACGCCAAGCCTGACGATATATCGAGATTTGAAGCAATAAAAGCTGTTTTTGCAGAAGCTGTTGCATCAACCGATGAGGAGCTTATGGAAAAATACTTTGAGGGCGAGGAACTCACAAAGGAGGAAAAAATCAAAGGTCTCAGGATTGGTGTGGCAGACGGCTCAATTATTCCTGTTTTTGCGCTTTCAGGCTTAACAGGTGCCGCCTGCAATATGCTGCTTGACTTTATCGCAGATGTTTGTCCCGCTCCGAAATCCGAGTATGCCATTGATGCAAAAGGCGAACCTGTTGAGCTAATACCGGATGAAAACGGTCCGCTTGCCGCAATTTGCTTTAAAACCGTTGCGGATCCGTTTATAGGAAAATTGAGCTTTTTCAAAGTGGTGAGCGGAAAAATAACATCCTCTGTTCCTGCCTATAACACCAATACGGGCAATGAAGAACGAATGGGAAAGCTTGTCAAGATGTTCGGCTCAAAGCAAACAGACACGCCACAGCTTTCAGCAGGTGAAATCGGTGCTGTTACAAAGCTTTCGGGCTTCAAAACGGGAGACACAATGAGCTCGTCAGGCAATCCTGTAAGGCTTGACGGTGTAACAATTCCCACAGCTACATATAAAATGGCAGTCAGTGCTACAAAAAAAGGCGATGAGGAAAAAATTGCGTCAGGCTTTTCAAGACTCTGTGAGGAGGATCCGTCTCTGTGCTTCGGAAATAATAACGAGACAAGGCAGCAGATTGTATCAGGACTCGGAGAGCAGCAGCTTGAGGTAGCCGTTTCAAGATTAAAGGATAAATTTGGAGTTGACGCTGTGTTGGAAGCTCCGAGAGTTGCATACAGGGAAACTATAACTAAAAAAGTTTCCGCACAGGGCAGGCATAAAAAACAGAGCGGCGGCCACGGTCAGTTTGGTGATGTGTTTATTGAATTTGAGCCGTATGATACGGATAAACTGGTATTTGCGGAAAGAGTAGTAGGCGGCTCCGTGCCTAAAAACTTTTTCCCTGCCGTTGAAAAGGGTCTTAATGAATGTATGGAAAAGGGAGTTCTTGCAGGTTATCCCATGGTTGGTGTTAAAGCAACGCTTTATGACGGCTCATACCACCCTGTTGACTCAAGCGAAATGAGTTTCAAAATGGCGGCGGCTCTCGCCTTTAAAGAGGGTATTACAAATGCGATGCCTGTTATTCTTGAGCCTATAGTAACGCTGAAAGCCGTTGTAAACGATGATTCTATGGGAGATATTATCGGTGATATTAACAGACGAAGAGGCAGAATTCTCGGAATGACTCCGGGTGCCGATAATACGCAGGAAATTATTGCCGAGGTTCCTGATGCTGAGATGACAACCTTCTCTACATCAGTGCGGCAGATTACGCAAGGCAGGGGTTCGTTTACAACAGAGTTTGCAAGATATGAGCGTGCTCCGGAGCATATTGCGCAAAAGATTATTTCACAGGCAAATGCATAATTCAGAAAAAGGTTTGAACAGATGTTCAAACCTTTTTAACAGTTATATTTTTTATGTGATATTTGAGGAGTTTATGATTTGAGTGTAATCCATATTGCTCTTGTTCAGGGAGAGCAGATACAACATAATCCCGAAGCAGCGCTAAAAAAGGGAATGGAGTATTGCGCAAAAGCGAAATCAATGGGTGCCGATATTGTTTTATTTCCCGAAATGTGGAATATAGGCTATGCACCTCCGTTTGAAAATGCCTTTGATTTTCCCGATGAGAGTGGACACGATAAAGAAATATTGGATTGGTTCAATATGGCTGTTGACGAAAATTCTCATTTTATATCATCCTTTAAGAATTGTGCACGCGAGCTTGAGCTCTGCATTGCAATCACCTTTCTGAAAAAAGGTGCGTTCAAGCCGTATAACAGTCTTTCGGTAATTGATTACACAGGCAAAACAGTTCTTGACTATTCAAAAGTGCATACATGTGATTTTTCTATGGAAAAATTTTGCGAAAAAGGAAACCGTTTTGATGTTGCGTGCTTAAATACTGCCAAGGGGAGTGTTAAAGTAGGCGCAATGATTTGTTTTGACCGCGAATTTCCCGAAAGTGCAAGAACATTGGCGCTAAAAGGTGCAGAGATTATTTTAATCCCAAATTGCTGTCCCATAGACGACAACAGAAAATCTCAGCTAAAGACGCGTGCTTTTGAAAATATGACTGCCGTTGCAATGGCAAATTACGCAGGTAAAACTCTCGGACATTCCATGGCGTTTGACGCAATGGCTTACGACGAAAACGGAGTAAGCCGTAATATGCTTCTTGTTGAGCTTGCCCACGAGGAAGGTATCGCCATGGCGTCTGTGGATTTAGATGCCCTGCGAGGATACAGAAGAAGAGAGGTCTGGGGAGGCAAATACCGCAGACCTGATGCGTATATATGCTGAAAAAGACTGTCCCATCCGAAAATCGGCCGGGGCAGTCTTTACTGCTTTGTATGCTTATATTAAATCTGATATTTTGTATTTTTTAAAACATATGTATGAGCTCGGCTGTGCTTCGTATAAAACACCGATATGCTCGTCATCTATCTGTGCCAAACAAGAGTAGGCGAAAAAGCCTTTATTAATCTCTGTTTCACTGTACCATCTTATGCCGTCCGTTATACCTTTTGACTTTTTGAATCTGCCGACGGTTAGGACACCGTTTTCCCTTTTTCTTTCGCTTGCGTGAGAGCAGAAAACATAGTTTCCTATGCTGATAACGCTTTTTTGGCATTTGGGGGCATAGATGTCTGTCTTACCTGATTTTTCCCAGTATTTGCCGTCTGTAGAAGATATGCAAAGAGGTGTTTTGCCGTATTTTTTCTGCCTGCCCAGCCCTAATATAGTACCGTCAGGCGACTGAATCATCTGCCACTCGTCAACATTGGCGCTGTACGGCTGTCTTTTCATTCTGTGCCATGTTTTGCCGTTGTCAACGCTGAAAATAGATACGCTTTCCTTTTTGTCTACATAAAGGGGCATTATTATTTTGCCGCTTTGTGTTGTCAGTCCTACACCCGGGGCAGTGCCTATAAATGTGCCGTCATCCTCGGTGAGAAAGTCGCTTGTAATATCAATCGGATCCGACCATGTTTTGCCGTTGTCGGTGCTTCGGATCATAAACACATAATTTCGTTTCGGGGCTTTGAGCGGAGCGCCGAAGGTAGTGACTGCGTTTGCTTCGTTGCTTCCGGTTTTGCCGTTGAGGTAAATATTTCCCGCATACGCATCGCCCTTGTAAAGCGAGCCTTTCCAGTCCGTTACCCTGTATATCGTTTCATGAAATTTATGGTTAAGAACAACACCGTCTTTTCTTACTATGTAAAAATTGCCGTCACGGTCATAAATTACGGGTCTCATCTCGTTGTTGTATGATGCGTAGGGCGCTTTCTTTTTATCAAGTAATTTTTTGTTGTGAAGCCCTTTGCATTCCGGGTAGAAATCCACAAGCATGATAATGTCACCGTTAGGGGCAACAGCCATGCACGGATCAATAAAAAACGCTGAGGCATAGCAGTCCGCAGTTATTTTTGTTTCCCTTGCGGGAGGTGTGGCAATGACCTCGATGTCGCTCCAGGTTTCACCCGCGTCCTCGCTTCTTCTGACGGCGAGTTCTATATATCCCCAGTCCGCGCCGCTTGTCTGCCTGTCTATAGCGGCAATAAGAGTTCCGTTCGCATTTATAAGGCTGGGGATTCGAAAGGCGGTTCCCCCGTTTGCTTCATTGCTTTGACCGATAAGCTCATGGCTTAAAAAATCAGATGAATTGCCGCAGAAAATTACTTTTTCGTTACGCATATGCCGCTCTCCTAATTGCTTTTTTATTATAGTATCATATTTATTTGTTTTTTGAAAGTATATTCTCTAAAAGACTTGAAAAATAACTGGTAAAAGGTTACAATATTACCGTAAAACTTTTGAACGGAGGAAAATTATGATCTGGGAATTAAAAAAATGCTGGTACAGAATTTACCAGAAGGTTTTTAAGGCTGCGATGTGCTTTATGGACTGGTCGTCACCGGAGCTCCTTGAGGGTGCAGGCAGCATACTCAAACTCCCTGAATTCGTTAAAAACAAGGGAATAAAAAAAGTTCTGGTTGTTACGGATAAGGGACTTATGAGTCTTCATCTTCTTGACCCTATGTTTGAAAAGCTTGATGAAGTAGGCATAGAGTATGTTGTTTACGACGGTGTGCAGCCTAATCCGACAATCCCCAATATTGAGGAATGTAAGGATATGTATATCAAAAACAACTGTCAGGGCGTTATCGCTTTCGGCGGCGGCTCTCCTATGGACTGTGCAAAGGTTGCGGCCGCAAGAGTTGTAAAGCCCAATCAGACAGTAAGAAGTATGAGAGGACAGCTCAAGGTACATAAAAAGCTTCCGCCTTTCTTTGCAGTTCCGACCACTGCGGGAACAGGGTCTGAAACAACGGTTGCCGCTGTGGTAACAGATCCTCAGACACACGAGAAAAATGCCATCAACGATACATGTCTTCGTCCCAAATATGCTGTTCTTGATCCCGAGCTTACGGTAGGCTTGCCGCCACATATCACTTCCACAACCGGTATGGACGCGCTCACACATGCTGTTGAGGCATATATCGGCAAAAGCAATACAAAGGAGACTGAAAGAGAAGCAGAGCAGGCAGTAAAGCTGATATTTGAAAATATTGAAACAGCTTATCATGACGGTAAAAATCTTAAAGCAAGGGGAAATATGCTCAAGGGCTCATTCCTTGCGGGTCGCGCCTTTACACATGCTTATGTCGGATATGTTCACGCGATTGCGCACAATTTAGGCGGCCTTTACGGCACACCTCACGGTCTTGCAAATGCAGTTATTCTTCCGTATGTGCTTGATTATTATAATGATGCTGCCTATCCGCGTCTCGCAAAGCTTGCGGATATTGCGGGTGTCGGCAAAGGACTTGATACAACAGGCAAAGGCAAGGCGTTTGTTGAAGCAATCAGAACGCTTAATACGAATATGAACATTCCTGATAAGTTTGATTTTATCAAGGAGGAGGATATTCCCATTCTTGTTAAAAGAGCGCTTAAGGAGGGCAATCCTCTCTATCCCGTTCCGAAGATTATGGATGAAAAGGACTGCGAAGCAGTTATCCGTTCTTTTATGGCATAGTATAATGTGTTACAAAATATGGTTTCTCAAAAATGACAGGTTGCTTTACCTGTCATTTTTAATTCTGCCGCAAATACCGTAACAGCGTCAAGAATGAAATGATCTCAAAAACAAGCTCAGAAATCAATGCAGCGAAAAAATTTTATGTTCGTATTCGCACATGCAAAACAGTAAAAATCAACTAAAAGAATACAAAAATATATTCGGCGGTGCTTTTTGTTGTATTGCTATATCATTGAATATATGATACAATTTTATCTGTATCAAAGTAACAGGTATTATTTATCCATTTTTCATCGCCTGAAAACGACTATATACACTTATATACTTTTGTTCGACTTGTATCCATAAATTGAAAAGAGGTAAATGTTATGAAGCACTTAAAAGTTTTTGTTTCATTGGTTGCGTTTGTCGCAATTTTTGTATCATCAAATATTTCAGCTTATTCAAGTGACGCTTCAAGCTCTTTTTTACTGCGCAGTGTTTCACAGGAGGAAATCAGAAATGACGCGCTTGAAGAGTACGCGGAAAATAAAATCGCCCTTGTTGCTGACGGAAAAACAGACTTTAAAATTATCATTGCCGATGATTGCTCCAAACCACTTTCAGAGGCGGCAGAGGTGCTTCGTGATGTTCTAAAAAAAATGAGCGGTGCGGACATTCCGGTAATAAGAGAAAGCCGTGCAAAATTCTCAAAAAACCATATTTTTATTGGGAAAGCAACGCATAATATCTCTGTGCCCGATACAGCAGCGGACGGAGGATATGTTACGGATGTGAACGATGATAATATTTCTATCTGCGGTGCGGATGACGAGGGAACAAGAAACGGCATATACGGATTTATTGAGGATAAGCTGGGCTGTATGTTTTTGACCGGGAAGGACACATACATACCCAAACACAAATCCGTTTTTATCGAAAAGGGCAGGGAGACTGATGCTCCCGCAACAAAATGGCGTGATGTTTACTCGTATGAAACAGCGCAGAATAAGTGGGCGGCAAAGCTAAGGCTCAATGGCATTGATATTGAGTCTGATGATAAGTCACTGTCGATTGAGCAGCTTCAGTACGAAGGTTGGGGAACATGGTGTCATAACTGTTATGATTTTCTTTCCCCTGACGAATATTTTGAAAGCCACCCTGAGTATTTCTCGGAGAAGAATGGAAAAAGAGTAACATCGTATGACGGAAGAGACGCCTATTTGTGTCTGAGCAATCCCGAAGTATTTGAAATCGTTAAACATTCTCTTTCTGAAAAAATTGCCGCCAATCCGGATAAAATGTACTGGGATTTCAGCGGCAATGATAATTCGTCGCTTGCCGGTTGTGAATGTGATAAATGCAAAGCGGCGGACAAAGCAGCAGGCGGTACGGGAATGGGTACGCTGCTTCCGTTTTTAAATAAGCTGGCAAGAGCATTCCCGGATAAATATATTTCAACGCTTGCTTATCTGCATACGCTTAAGGCACCTGACGGTATAAAAGCAGAACCCAATGTTGTAATAAAGCTGTGTGCAATGCCGGGCGATCAGGCATCATCATATATGGACGGCGGTAATTCTAATTCAAACAAATTCAAGTCACAGGTTGAAGCATGGTCAAAAATAACAGACAAAATAGTAGTATGGGACTATGTTGTTAATTTTGCGCATCTGCTGATGCCGTTTCCGAATTTTGCTGTTCAGCAGAAAAACCAGAAATTCTATGAGGATAACAATATAATCGGTGTGTTTCATCAGGCATCAAGAGAAAAAGGCGGAGAATTTGCAAACCTTCGTGCCTATGTATTGTCAAAACTGATGTGGCATGGCAGCACTATGGATGTGGCAGAGTGCATATCAAGATATATCGCGGCTTATTTCGGCAATGCAGCCCCAAAAATGATTGAATATATGAATTTGTGTATGTCGTCCTTTTCGTCATCCAAGAAACCGCTTGGTCTTTACGACGGGCTGATTCCTCATTTCAGAAGTTATCTGTCAGATGAAAATGTGGAAAGATATCAGCATCTTATTGACGAGGCAAAAGCATTGGTGAAGGATGATGCGTCAATAAAAAGCAGATTGGAAGAGGTGGAAATATCAGTTGCGTACGCAAAAGTTATTCAGCCCCGCATAAGTGAAGAGGAAAGGCGTGATGCACTCAACCGTCTCAATGAACTTTGCAAAAAGAATGGTATTGCAATGGTGTGCGAATGGGATAGTCTCGATCATTTCAATTCAGTTTCACTGAAAGGCATAATTTCCTCTGAGAAAAAAACGCTTATCATGCCTTATATTCTTATTACTGCCTCTGTAGTCGGAGTCATTATCATTGCGGCGGTTGCCGTATTTGCCGTAAAAATAATCCCTCAAAGAAAAAAAGAAAAGGCTTGATACAGTACATTCATTTTAAGTAATGGAAAATATTTCTGCAAAAAATATTTATCTTGATTTTTTTAATTAATAATAGTAAAATAGCAATAGCTTGTTCATCAGCTTAGCTTGGGGCATTAGCGCAGTTGGGAGCGCATCACACTGGCAGTGTGGGGGTCAGGGGTTCAAGTCCCCTATGCTCCACCATAATCACAAGCGGCAAATTTTTTGATAAGCTAATCCTCAAAATATATTTGCGCTTGATGATGCACGGCGGTTTATGACCGCTGAGGAAAAGAAGCCTGAGACGGTTCGCCGTTCCGGGTTCTTTTTTGTGCGGTTCGGACTTTTGGATATGCAAATATCCCTTGTGTGATATTTTATATAGTTCCGGCAACATATCGGAACGCGCTTGCAGGGCTGGCAGTTACCTTGAATCTCGTTTTGCGGTATGCTATAATTACAAAAAATGTTCAATAAAGCGGAATATGACGGAGACATTGTATGGAAATATGGGATTTATACGATATAGACCGAACGGTTATCGGGGAACATATCAGAGGAAATGAGCTACCTGCAAACTGTTATCATCTTGTTGTCCATGTATGGATAAAGAATCATCAAGGACAATACCTTATATCGCAGCGAGCAAAAAATCGTCCTACTTTTCCGCTGATGTGGGAG
>CANQZA010000066.1 GCA_947628175.1 uncultured Clostridia bacterium
ACGGAATATGCTTTGCGCTCAGGCTTATCGTTCCCGGCCACATTGCCGATACGCCCAGACCGCACACGGCGCAGCCGATAAGCGACACAACGGGATTCGGTGAAAACCCTGCCATAAGGTAGGAAATAATGCAAACAAAAGCGGAGATGCACAGATACTTTTCTATGCTGATTTTGCTGCTGAGTTTGCTGAAAATGATTCTTCCCGTACCCATTAAAACGGCAAATGACATCGGACCTGCAAGGTCGCCCGCTGTTTTTGATACGCCGAGACCTTTTTCTGCAAAGGCGGATGCCCACTGGCTCATTGCCTGCTCACTTGCTCCCGAGCAAATCATAATGATGATTGCGGTTATAAAGAATTTATTTTTAAACAGATCGGTGATTTTTGATGCCGTTTCGCTTTCGGACGGATCTTTGACAGGCACAAGACAGAAAAATATTGTGTTAGCAAAAGGTATTGCCGCCCATATCAGCGCAATCCAGCGCCAATTGTCCCTGCCGAATACCGCAAAAAGCAGTGATGATACGGCAATTACAAGAACAGTGCCCCAGCAGTAAAAGGAATGGAGCAGGCTCATTGTTCCTGTTTTATTTTCGGTGGGGCAGGATTCAACAACGGGAGAAACCAAGACCTCAAGCAGCCCGCTGCCGGTAGCGTAAAGCACGACGGAAAGGATTATTCCGTCAAGAGCGCGGCTCATTGCATACGGCAGAATGCTGAGCGCTACAAAGCCCGCACAGGAAAAAATGTGCGCAAAAATCAGGCAGATTTTATAGCCGATTCTGTCAACAAATTTGGAGGATATCAAATCAACAAGAATCTGTATCAAAAATGTAAGCGTTATTATCGTTGTAATCTGGGGCATTGAAACGGAAAATTCGTTGCTCCAGCTCACAAAAAGAAGCGGCGCGAAGTTGCAGGTCACTGCCTGAACGATATAGCCTATAAAACAGGCGATTACGGTATGTTTGTAATTTAAAGCTTTCATAAGTGTATATATTAGCAGATAATAATAGTAAATTCAATAAATAAATTTTATTTTTTCATTTATCCGTTATTATCCAAAAAACAGTCAATCCGATATAGAAACGATCGGTTGTTTTCATATGGACGGCGTGATACACGGCGGCTGTGCAAAACCGTTATAATACCGAACCGGCGGCAGAAATCATTCCGGCCGCCGATTTTTTGCGTGAAAATGATTGCGTTATGTTTATTTCAGCTCAGTATGGCGAATGAGCGCATAAGAACCGAGTCCGAAAACGGCACATAACATTAAGAATGTAAGTATAGGAAAAACAAGATTAATCCTTCCGTCATTCATAAACCCGAAAGCATTTAACAAAAATCTGCCAATCCTGCTTACAACCTCCGAGGAAAATACAAATCGAAACAAAGCAGCAATCAGCAGAATGACGCCGGCAAGACCGACACCGATCAGAAGTGAAGTTGTTTTCCCGACTTTATTTATCACCAGTGCCGCCAGATAGAAAAGACTGCAAAACATCACATATACGAAAGTCAACCAAAGCCAGTTGGTCAGCAGATTCCCGTATCCGTAAAGCGTTCCGAAAATTGTGAAGTGTTTCATAAAATGATGAAGAGCGTTCCCGAGCAGGGTATCTATCAAAGCCATTGCGGCGGATACTAAAAAGAAACTGCAAAATGTTGAAAGAAAAATGTATCTGCGGGTAAAGCCGTTTTGTAAAAATGCTTTAAAGTCTTCCTTGAAGCTCAGAGCCCCCATAATGCTTACAAACACAGCCGACGCCATTTCCGCCCCGCTGGAGTTCGTCTCAACATTTCCTGTGCAAAGCACAACAATCGCCATAATCAAAGCGAAAAAACCGTATTCCACCAGATAAAAAATCATAAGCGGTTTGATTTTGGTCAAACACCCGTAGGAGATAGCAGATTTGAGCTTATTCATTTTCTTCGCCGCCTTTCTCGGTCATCTTGACAAACAGCTTTTGCAGGTTTATCGCGGAAATTTGCAAATTGCTTTTGCTGGGCAAGGCGGTTTTTTCACCCATAATATAGGCAATTTTAAGCCCGCCCAGTTCCTCGCTTCCGATTACATTTTTGCCCGCGCAGTAGCTTTCGACCTCCGCTGCCGAGCCGGAGATGCTGTACCCTTTTTCCAATAAGTCTTCCACGCTTTCCTGAAGAAGAACCTTTCCCTTGTCAATCAAAACCGCTTCTTCGATGATGTTGGAAACCTCTTCAATTAAATGCGTTGCGATTATAAAGGTACGCTCTCTTTCTTCAAATTCTTTCAGGAGCAGACTGTAAAAAAGCTCCCTGTGATTTGCGTCAAGCCCCAGCACCGGCTCATCGAAAATGACATAGGGAACCGGCAGGGACAGAGCGATGATCAGTTTGAAAATAGATTGATAGCCCTTAGACAGAGCCTTAAATTTCTTGTTTATGTCAAGATGGTACTTCTCCGAAAGCACCAGCGCCTTATTCAGGTCAAAATCTGTATAAAAACGCTTCGTCCACTTAAAATGTTCAATTACCTTCAGATCCCTGTCATACAGATCCGTTTCGCTCATACAGAATATTTTATCGTGAACAGCCATATTTTCTTTTGCCGGAATACCGTCAATCAGGATTTCCCCTCGGTCTGCAAAAATACGATTTGAGATAATATTAATCAGCGTTGATTTACCTGCCCCATTTCTGCCCAAGAGCCCGTAAATCTTTCCGAACTCAAAAGAAACGGACACCTTGTCAAGTGCGGTGACATCCTTATATCGTTTTGTAATGCCTTTAATCTGAATGGCTTCCATCCTGATAACCCCTTTCTATCAGTGAGATAATATCTTCTTTTGTCATTTGCAGTTTTGTCGCTTCCTCAATCAACGCAGCAATATACTGTTCATAAAATCGGCTTTGTCTTTTCTGTCGTATTTTTTCGACAGCGCCGGACATAACAAACATACCAAGACCTCGTTTTTTATAGATGATTTCCTCGTCCACCAGTATGTTCATTCCTTTCAGGACGGTATGCGGATTGACACTGAGTAAAGCGGAAATCTCATTCGTTGACGGGATTTGTGTTTCTTCGGGAAAAACGCCCGTGAATATCTTGTCCTCAAGTTGCTCTGCTATCTGAAGGAAGATAGGCTTTTCTATGCTTGAATTGACATGCAACAACGACAACTCCTTTCGTTGCAAGTTAGTTAGTTAAGTAACTAACTACAAAACAATTATATTCATAAAGACGGCTCTTGTCAATATTCATCTCGTAAAATTCAAAAATTTTTTGAAAAAGGCATGGCAAACATTTGTTGTGAATTGGCATAACGAACTGCTTTTTTGAGCGATGCAAGAGGGCGTGTGACGACGCGTCCCTATGCGCAGCGAGCATCGGGTTATGACCCCACGGTTCAAATCCCTAATTTTCTTCAAAATTCAAAATTACCGCATAAAAACAGGAAGGTGCAGCCTTTAAAACTGCACCTTCCCATTAATCTGAAGTTATTTTCTTATCAGCCTGTTTTTTTGGGAGAATTTATTTGTTTTAGTATGGATTGTTATATGTTACTCGCCTTTATACACAGGGTAGCGGTATTTATCCTCCGGTGTAATTTCTCTCATTACTTTGCAGGGAACACCTGCGGCAACGACATTGGGCGGGATTGATTTTGTTACAACGCTGCCCGCTCCGATGACCGTATTGTCCCCGATTTCAACGCCCGCAAGAATGGTCGAGCCGGCGCCTATCCATACAGTATTGCCGATTGTAATGGGCTTTGCAATCTCTA
Organism: uncultured Clostridia bacterium; assembly: GCA_947628175.1. Taxonomy (GTDB): domain Bacteria; phylum Bacillota; class Clostridia; order Oscillospirales; family Acutalibacteraceae; genus Eubacterium_R. The sequence goes on from CANQZA010000066.1 coordinate 3,774, forward strand.
TACCGGCCTTGCGCTGCTCGGGGTCAATCGCGTGCTCTGCCGTTGTAAAGCAGCAGTTCGGCGCCACGAAAACATGATCGCCGAAGGATACCTTTGCCCCGTCCGTGATAATCATGTTGTGGTTTGCATAGAAATAGTCGCCGACCGTAATATTGTATCCGTAATCGCACCAGAATGGAGGTGTGATTATGACATCGCGCCCCATTTTTCCGAGCAGTTCGCTCAAAATTTTCTGCTGAGCCGCCTTGTCATTCGGATTTAATTGGTTGTAAAGGAAACATTTGTCCTTGCCTTTTTTGATTTCTGCTTCAAACGCGGGATTGTAACAACCCTGAAAAAAGCAGTTAACGGGTACTTCAGGCTTATCGTTCATAAATTTTCCTCCGTTTTGGATTAGATTGTATTCCGTAATTTTTTTCGTCTATAGTAATATTGTTTTCTTCGGCGTGTATGCCGCCGTTTTTATTTCCTATAGCCCGGATCCAATGCCAACAGGTCATCCGGCGAATCCACTTCCACAACATCGCCCTTTTTCATCTCATATATTCCTAATCTGTAATCCGAAAAATGGCAGAACATCGCAACATCATCCCAATAAATCTGACGGTTTTTAGTTTCCTCAAATTCCGTTTCCAAATGGCGGCGCAGCTTTTTGCCGTCTTCGCTGTTCCAGCGTGAGATGCTGTATAACTGCCAGCCGTGCTTACCGCCGTTTCTTGAGCAATGTGTTACGATGCCGTTGTCAACAGTCATCAGCCATTCGCTTGTCTGCTCATCGGTCCATACAGCATTGTATCCGCTTATTTTAAATTCCTTTGCAAGCACATCGGTATTTAAGATGATTTGGTCGCCGTCCAAAATGATTACATCCTCTAAATATTCCCGTGCGACATACAGGGACGAAATATTATTGCAAGTTTCATAATAGGGATTTTCTATAATTTTAACTTCCTGATATTCCTGCTCAAGACTGCTGAATTGTTCTTTCAGATAACCGACCACAACATATATTTCACGGATATTATTTGCAAGCAGTCCGTTGATGATGGTATCTATCATTCTTACTCCGTTGACTTTGACAAGCGGCTTGGGTATTGAGTTTGTAATCGGTCTCAGCCTTTCTCCTTTACCGGCAGCCATAATAATGGCCCGTTTTACCTGATACATTGAATTTTATTCTCCTCTGTTATTTTGCTATTCTTGTTACAGAATTATGAATCGCTTTATGTTAAACCATTATATTATATATTTACCGCACAGTCAATCATAAAGCAAAGCGACGGCAGGGAATGAAGCCTGCCGTCGCTTGTCTGCCTTTAAGCCAATCAATACTGTGTATTTTGACGCTCCGTCTGCATAGTATTATACATTGTATCCAGTTCACCGAATTTTGCATAATTTTCTGCCTGAACAATATATTTCTTTGCTTCGGTATACACCTTTGTGCTTTGGGCAAAGTGCTGCTGCTCCTCGGTCAGTATCTTGATTTTTCTTGCAACCGCCCTCTGCTCGTTGCTTATTTCTTTTATCTCGTTTTTATCGGCTTTCCTTTTAAGGAGCAGAGCTTTCTTTTCTGCAAGCTCGTTTTCCTTATCATAAAGAGCTGTCAACGCATCAGAATCAAAAATGATTATTCCGTTCGGGTAATATTTTGCCATAGCCTTGTGCGAACGCACGCCAAGCCGTGCATCCGATATTGCCTGACGGCGGATTGCCTTTTCCTCTTTTGTATCAGCGGGCAGCGCATATGCCCTTGTTATTTCCCCATTTGTAATATCGGCTATGCCTTCAATTCCGTTTTCTATGACGGATTTTGCCCAGGCAAGTCTTGCGGCTGCCTGTTTGGTGGAAAAGTGTTCAAGCTCGTTTATAATTGCCGATGCGATTTCATATGCTTCATTTTGTTTGCGGGACTCTTTGATTTCTTTTTTTGAAGCGCCGCTGTGCTTTAATTTTTTTATGTCGGTTTTTCCGTGGTTTATTTTTTCCTTTGAGTCACGAATGAGCTCCATCGTGCTTATCATATCGTCATCTGTGAGAACACCGTTGCCGTAATCCTCAAACATGGCACGGATTTGAAGAATTTTGATAATTGCTTTTTGCTTCGTTTCAGTCAGGTCATAGAAAAAGTACGGAACAACATTGAGCGCCGCGCCGACTGCCGACAATATTACGAGCACGCCTATCAGCTTATAGAGTGTCGGCAGATTATAAAGGATGTCATACATATTCTCATAGCCGTTGCCCGAGTAAATTCCGTATTTTTCATAAACCGCAGGCAGTACCGAACTTGTTGCCATAGTCACAAATGAGCCTATCAGAGCAACAGCTCCGAACATTCCGTCAATCCTTTCACCGCTTTTGTATTGCTGATAATCGCGTATATCTGCCTGAATGGTCGGATTGAGAACAAGAATAAAGGAATCCGCGACAGAATTAAAATACATACAGATCAGAACAGTCCAAATTGAACCCATAAGGGGGTATACCATTGCCAGACAGAATACATTGAAAATATTTGTGACAATAAGTACATTTTTTTTGCCCCATTTTTTGATTGCAAACGGAGCAAACACCATTCCCCACGAGTATGCCGTACCGCGGATCAGCGTAATAAACGAATATTGCTCAGGTGTGCACAGATGGGCATAATTATAAAGCCATTGCAAAATGACATAGGTACATGTTTCAAGAAAGCCAAGCCAGCCGGCAAGAGAAATAATCCAGAAATACTTATTCTTGGCAACCTCACGCAGTGCGTCCATAAATTTGATTTTCATTGGGTGCGTTTTGGCAATTACAATCTTTTCCCGTGTTCTTGCATAAACGAGTGCGATGAGCGCAACACCGATGATGGAGATAAACGGATAAAGCCACTGGTAAACCTTTAAATCATACATATTGCCGTCGGCAACCTTTTCGGCAATGATAGGTGTAATAAAGTTTGTCACAGTAGGGGAAAAGGAATAAATCATACTCTTGATTGCGGTCGTATTTGTCCTTTCCTGTGAATCGGGTGACAGTACATGAATAAGATTTTCATAGGCGTCATAAAAGAAATTATAGAAAAACTGCAGTCCGAAATTATAGATAAAAATAAGGATACAGCGCCATATGTACCCTATTTTTGCATAAGGTGTAAATACAAATAATATGGAAATGGCAATTGTCGGTATGCCCATACGAAGAAGATAAGGTCTGTACTTTCCCTCTTTGTATCTGACATTGTCAACCATATTTGCCCTTACCATGGTCAGCGGTATATTCGTGATAACTGAAATAATGTACATCACATACATATGCATCGGCTGAATACCAATGGTATTTCCGATTATAACATTAGTGGTGGACAGAAGAAGCGCCTGCGCCATTGTAAAAACGGAATAGGCTCCGAGACCGCCTACGGAATAGGCCATGATTTCCCTGAAGGACATATACTTACCTTCCGGAGGCTGTTTCCAGTAAGTTTTAACATTTTTCAGCATATCCATGCCTTTATTGAGCAAATTCACTTGATCTTCTCCTATATGCTAATTTTGTATTTAAAGGGTTTTTCAATTGGCATAGCTTGCTGTTTTCTATGATTCAGTTGTTCATCAACCTTTATTGCAAGCTATATGTTTATTATATAATAACTTACCGAAAAACACAACAGTAAAAGCTACAGGAGTATATGTGAACTGCCCGAAGTTTTGCAGTCAGTACAAAAAGCCTATTTGATGCGGAAAATTAAATTTTAAGCTGCAAACCGATTTCGCTTTTCAAGCGGAGTCAGCTTTCATGTTTGCAGGATAATTGTTTATAGGTTGAGGCAACAATCACGGCGGAAATCATGGCGGTCAAAATGTCGGAAACCGGCATAGAATACAAAACACCGTCAAGACCGAAAAATAAAGGCAAAAGGAGTGCAAGCCCGACGCCAAACACAATCTCACGAACCATGGAAAGCAATGTCGAAGCAACCGCTTTCCCCATCGCCTGAAGGAAAATAAAGGTTGCTTTATTCAGGCACGCAAAAACGATCATGCAAAGATAGATGCGGAACGCTTTAACGGCAAATTCCGTATAATAGACGCTTTCGTTTGCCGAGCCGAAAATGCCGATCAGCCGGTGGGGCAGAAATTCCACAACAATCAGAGCAACCAGCCCGACGGCCGCTTCGCAGGCGAGCAGCAGCGAAAACAGCTTTTTGACCCGCTCGTGTCGTTCTGCTCCCATGTTGTACCCCACGACCGGGATACAACCTGCCGCCATACCGATGACAACGGAGATCACAATTTGAAACACCTTCATGACAATGCCCACAACCGCCATCGGAATCTGCGCATATCTTTCCTGCCCGAACACGGGATCCAGTGCGCCGTATTTGCGGATCATATTGTTGATTGCCGCCATGGCCGCCACCAGCGATATTTGCGAGAGAAAGCTGCAAATTCCAAGCGACAGCGTACGCCCCGCAATTGCTTTATTCCAACGCAAATCACGCCCTGTTAATTTTACCGACTTTGTACGCAGAATATACACAAGTGAAAGCAGCGCCGTCGCAATCTGTCCGATTACCGTAGCGACAGCGGCGCCCATCATGCCCCAGTGGAAACAGAAAATAAAAATCGGGTCGAGAATAATGTTCAGGATAGCGCCAAGCAGTGTGGAAGCCATTGCAAAGCGGGGGCTTCCGTCCGCACGGATGACGGGGTTCATCGCCTGTCCGAACATATAGAAGGGAATGCCGAGCGTTATATAAAAGAAATATTCCTTTGAAAGCGCAAAAGTTTCCTCATTAACAGTTCCGCCAAACACAGTGATGATCGGCGTTGAAAAAAGAAGATATACGGCGCAGAGAAAAACGCCGCTTATCACGCTCATCAGCACCGAAAGACCGATGCTGTTTGCGGCCGCGGTTTTATTGCCTTTTCCGAGGTTCAGGCTGACAAATGCGCAGCAGCCGTCCCCAATCATAACGGCAATCGCCAGCGCAATGACCGTCAACGGAAACACTACCGTATTGGCGGCGTTGCCGTAGGAGCCGAGATAACCTGCATTGGCAATAAAAATTTGGTCAACAATGTTGTAAAGCGCGCCGACAAGCAGGGAAATAATACAGGGCACGGCATATTTGCCCATAAGTTTGCTTACCTTTTCCGTGGCGAGATAAGACTGATTTTGTTCCATAGTAATAACCTCCTAATACATGAAAAAAACGGCGCAAGTCCCAAAGTTGGACTTACGCCGTTTCAGCTACACACTGTCAGATATTATATCAGATATTCAGGCTTTTTGCAAAGGCAATTTTGCACAAAAATTATGCCGTCGTAACCTTTTTGTCGGCATTCCGGCTTTTTATATCTTTGGCAAACAGTAGCTTGAATACCGTGCGCACAAAGGGTTGAATAAAGAAAAGCTGTGTGAAAAACGCAAACGGAAAATTAAAGCATATCAGCTTCAGCCATTCGGCAAGCAGCGTCCACATGTTAAACCCACCCTGATAGTTATATACAAAATGGCGGCAATAAAACTCATGGAGGGACACATAATACCGACCGTAGTACAAATAATTGCTGTTTCAAAAAGCAAAGGATGTGTTGTTTTGATGTGAAAGTTTTTACAGGTCAGCCTGAAGGATAAAGGCGAGCCCAGCAGGACTTCCAGTGTATATGCCAGTGCAAATTCGATCAGTATGACCGCCCAAATTGGAATCGGTTTTCCAAACACGGGAATGCCGCCCATTTTGTTGATTGCGGTCAGCACGCCGGATTCCCCGGTCATCTCCTTGAACAATCTGCCGTGAACAACATACAGACTGAAAAATACATAGGCATGGACGGTAATCACGACTGTAATAAAGGCAAATACCATCCGTTGAAACTGATTTCTTGGCATAGTGAACTCCTTTTCATACAACAAAAAACACATGTGGGGTAAATCTGTGTACCGTAATCAGATTTACGCGTCCAAAGGACGCCACATGTGTCGTTCATTGCTTATATTTTTTAATTTTAGCATAAGAATTTTAGCATAAGATGAGAGAAATTTCAAGCCGACTTTTTGCTTTTTTTCGCTTGTTCTGTTATACTAAATTCATGTAGCAAAGCAGCGCCAAAATGTCACACAGTACACAGATATTTTCACTAAAAATAGAACGATCCATGAACTTGGTGAACTTTAAGTTTATTCAGATTATCCAGATAGTATGGACGATCCAAACTGTTGTTGTCAGAAAATGATTAACCTCAAAACCTATATTCTTTTTTTATATTCCTCGCCCCATGCTTTCATGGAATCAAGAATCGGGCGCATCGATTCACCCAGCTCTGACAGCGCATACTCCACCCGCGGCGGGACTTCCGGGTACACGGTACGGGTGATAATCCCGTCCGCTTCCATAGACCGTAAACTGTCTGTCAGTACCTTTTGACTGATTCCCTCCAGATTTTTTTGCAGTTCATTGAAACGCCACGGGCGGTCAAGCAGGTTTCGTATAATTAAAAGTTTCCACTTGTTCCCAATGAGCTGAACCGTAGTCGCTACGGGACATTCGGGGATAAGTTCGGCTTTCGTTTTCATAAAGCACCTCCGTTACATCAGAAAAGAATGTTACAATCATATTTTACTGCAACACGCTTCAAAATGCAATAGGTTCGGACGAGTTCACAAAAAAGTTAAAAACTGATTTTGCCGTAAAACGCCCCAAACACCCAAAAGTTACAAAAAGGTGCGTATCCCCATAAAAAAGTGCGTACTTGTGCAGAGAAAGAATATCCGTACAATAATAGATACAGGAGGCGAAAAGCTCCCTGAATCCATAAAGGAGGACACGAAAAATGGCACTCTCTAATCTCGCCGGATGGACTGAGGACAAGGCGGCTTCCGCCTGCGGTGCAGCTTGCGGCGCTTCCGATAAGCCGGAAGAAAAACCTGCTGCTTGTGGAACTGCCTGTGGCGCTGGTGATAAACCTGCCGAGGCTCCTGCCGCTTGCGGAACTGCCTGTGGCGCCGGGGACAAGAAGTAACCTATCCATTCCAAACCGTTCCCGGCGGGAGCGATCCTGCCGGGAACCACGATTATTTTTCGGCTCTGCCGATTTACGAAATAAAACCTGCGGCTTGCGGTGCCTAATGGGGTCCCCGAAAAGTCGCAAGACTTTTTGGGGAGAGGAGGAGCAACGGCGTAAGCGAGCTTTTCGTGCCCTGCACGGAAACGAGCGATACAAAGTTTGCGACGACGAGATGAAGCAGTATTTCTCTTTTCAATGGCATATCACGGACGAGTGCGATCAGCGGTGCAAGCACTGTTATATTTTCTCCGGAAATAAGGGCCATGAGCTTAAAAGTATGACTTGGGCGCAGATGGAGGACACCTTTTATAACTGTCTGGACTTCTGCGAGGTGTATGACCGCCTGCCCTATTTCTACCTTACAGGCGGCGACCCGATCCTGCACCCGGATTTCTGGCGGCTGCTGGCTCTGTTCAAGGAACACCATGTCCCGTTTACCATCATGGGCAACCCGTTCCACTTAAACGATCAGGTATGCCGGGAGATGAAATATTATGGCTGCGAGAAGTACCAGATTTCCCTTGACGGTCTCCATGAAACACATGACTGGTTCCGCAAGCCCGGCTCTTTTGACTGCACGATAGAAAAGATTGGCTGTATCAATCGCTCCGGGATGCGAAGCGTGATTATGACGACGGTATCCAAAACAAACCGCATGGAGGTGCCGGGGATCATCGACGCGGTGGTGGCGGCAGGAGCAAATGTGTTTGCCTTTTCCCGCTATGTCCCCAGCGGCGGCGATCTGGACGCTTCCATGACGCCGCAGGAATATCGGGAACTGCTGGCCATCTGCGACAAAAAATTCAAGGCGTATGAGGCGGAGGGCTGCCAGACCTATTTCAACAAAAAAGACCACCTCTGGACGCTCTACGAGTATGAAACCGGGACTTTCAAAATTCCCGCAGACGCAAAGGATGGCATGATCTACGGCGGGTGCAACTGTGGCAACTGCCATATCACGATCCTG
>CANQZA010000067.1 GCA_947628175.1 uncultured Clostridia bacterium
CCTGTGTATACAACAGATGATGCCGTCGATTTCATATGTTCCTGACCGCAGACTGCGGACATATTGTATCCATTTGCAAGAGCCTTGCAGAAGCAGATTAAATCCGCCTTGATTCCGTAGTAGTGATCAGAGCCTGCAATATCAAGGCGAAAGCCTGTACGCACATCATCAAAGATAAGCACCATACCGTGGTCATCACAGAATTTGCGGACTGCTTTCCACTGTTCGGGAGTTGCGCATTCATTATCCTTAAAATTGCCGTGGTCGTAAGGCTGAGCTATAAGGCCCGCAACATCTCCGCCGCATGCGTCATACGCTGCCTGCATTGCGTCAAGGTCAAACCAGGGAACTACAATATTGTTGCAGACATCTTCAGGAAGAATACCCGGATAGTCAATCTTCTGTGCCCACTGAAAATCGCCGTGATAATATCCTTTGAAGAACATTATCTTTTTCTTTCCCGTGTGGGCGCGTGCGCACATAACGCTGAATGTGGTGGCGTCCGAGCCGTTTTTCATAAAGAACGCCCAGTCTGCCATTGCAACCGTATCCTTGAGCAATTCCGCACATTCAACCATTTTGTATGACGGCGAGGTGGTGCAGTTGCCGATTTTAAGCTGTTCCATAGCGGCAGCATCAACATCATCATCACAGTAGCCGAGAACATTTGGTCCGTAAGCACACATAAAATCAAGATATTTATTTCCGTCTACATCCCAGAAATATGTACCCTTAGCCTTCTGTGACATAAGAGGCCATTTTGTAATCGGCAGAAAAAGTCCCTCCGACGGTCCGAGATGCCCGTAAACACCGGAAGGTATAGCCGCCAGCGCCCTGCTGAACCACTCAGCACTTTTTTCGTGTTTGTATTCAGGATATTTACTCATTGACATGCCCTCCTTTAAGTAAGATAAACAGCAACTCTGTCAAGAATTCTGTTAACATTATCCACCATAGAAATCATACCTGCCATATAGATATTACCCGCGCAAAGCTCCGCCATTGTTGAGGCGGTGCCGGCGAATAATCCGTATGCAAGGTCTATATCCTTAAATTCCATAATCGCCCTCGGAGTATCCGGCTTTTCCTTCAGCGTTTCAAACTTGTGATTGCGTACCCTCAATGTTGCATAGCACACATCTGTTATAGCCATCTGTATATCCCCGTCAACAGTATATAACGCCGACTGTTGAGAAATGGAATCAGAATTGGCAAGAGCGGAAATAGCACCTGCAATCGTATAGAATGTCAAAACAGTCGACTCCTCGAAAAACGCCCTGTCTTTTAAATCCTCTTCACTGGGCATGAGAAGCTTTGTAAGTCTGTCTGTCAGCTTTGTAAAAGGCCCAAGCAAAAAGGAAAGCACCTGTGCAACGCCTTTTACGGGAACACCCGGCTTGCTGTTGTCAATAAGATTATTGAATTTTTCGGGAGATGAAAAATTCATTTTGCAGGTGCAGCCGTAAGCACCCTCTGACATAGAGCAGCCTTTATCGGAAAAATGGAAGGTACAGCAAGGACCGTCTGCCACATCAAAGCATAATGAAACAGGCTTTTTTAACTGCTTGCACACTTGCTTTGCTTCTTCGTCAATGTCACAAAGGTTCTCAAGCGTTGCCAGCACACCGTACATATTTACATATGCCATTGCTTTTGCTTCTTTCAAAATAATTCCTCCTAAAGCTAAAATATTATCCTTGTCTTTTTGATTATAACATAAAACAAAAAACATAGCAATGATTACACAAAAAATAAGTTTTTACAATTCTGTTTCATAATTTGTGTTGTGATGACCGTTTTCACCGCCGCCTATTGTAACAATCTTTCCCACAATCAGACTCCTTTCCTATTTTCCCAATCGCTTTTTATTATTGCCCAATAGTTTTTGTCACCTATGCTGCCGTCTTTTTGATAAATATATCGTCTGAAAGTTCCCTCAAGCTTCATTCCTATTTTTTTCATAACTCTGCCTGATGCGATATTTCTTGTATCGTGACCTGATGCAATACGATCGTATCCGACTTTATCAAAAAGATAATCCACCACCGCTGACGCGGCTTCCGTCATTATGCCTTTGTTCCAGTACGGGACATCTATCTGCCAGCCGAGATGACACGAATAACATTCATTATCCTGCGAAACAACTGAAATATTGCCTATTACAATACCGTTATACTCTATCGCCCAGTTATATTCCGTCGGATTTTTATATGCACGAATCCATGCTTTTAAAATATCTTCTGATACTTTAATATTTTCATGCGGATAATAGGACAGATATTTTACCACCTGAGGATTACTTGCCCAGACAAACATATCACTTGCATCTTCTTCTGTGAAGCGCCTTAAAATCAAGCGTTTTGTAGTGATTGTCTGCGTGCCGATATGCGTCATCGGTTTCATCATTTCAATTTCCGTCATACCAATTCCTCCAAAAAAATAAGCCGTTGATGACTGCTCATCAACGGCTCACTGTTATTTATAAATAAACTATACCGAAAATGAGTGCAGCAAAAATATACCGTTTGAATTGCAAACAGTATCGTTATCATTAATATCCGCTGCACGATAAATAAACATAACACTTTCTCCTTCGGTTATTTTACAGTAATAGTAACAGGAATTGCACGGTTTGTCAAGCAGATGCTTTTAAAAACATCCGGGCTAATATGCAAAGATATACCTTTTGTGTTCGGTTAACCTAAAAAATACTTATCCGATATTTTCCTGAATCCGATTTTTTCATAAATATGAGCAGCATCGGGTGCATTTGTTGTCAATGTTATATCGTTAAAACCTTTTTCTTTTGCAAAACGAAGCAGATACGCAATCAGTTTCTGTCCAAATCCATTTCCGCGGTATTTGGGAATTGTATATACACTCACCACATTGCAATGCCTGTCTCCTGCACATACAGTTATCTGCGGGAGCTGCTCAACCTCTTCCACTGCGCACATGGATACAGCTTCACCGTCAATATACATAAGGGCAAAAAAGATGGATTTGTTAAGATTATGAATCAGATATTTTTTAGTAATCTTTCCAAATTTCTCCGAATATTGTGTGTAATCCGTATTCAGGGTTCTTTTCCAGTCTTCAAGCTGCATAAAAACCCTGAGCCTTGTTATGTCATCAATATTGTTTTTATCTGCAATCAGAATTTGTTTCATATTTCCTCCTATTTTACACGGCGTTGAGCGCTATTTGGTTGCAAAGTTCCTCATAGGATATGCCTGCCGCAAGCGCCTCCTGCGGAAGAAGGCTTACGGGCGTCATGCCGGGCAGACTGTTTGCCTCAAGAAAATAAATATCATTTTTATCATCAGCAATAAAATCAATTCTTGAATAAAATCCGAGATGAAGAAGACGGTGAATGGTCAAGGCGGTTTTTTGCAGGCAAGAATAAAGGTCATACGGTATCTGAGCAGGGCAGGTTTCTCTTGTCTGGTGGGGCTGATATTTGTTTTTATAGTCGTAAAAGCCGTTTACAGGAGCTATTTCTATAACAGGAAGGGGTGTATTGTTTAAAATCCCGACAGAAAATTCACGCCCTTCAATTTTTTCTTCAATCAGCACTGTCGCGTCATACTTTCGCGCAAGACGCACAGCGCATTTATATTCATCTTCATTGCTGACTATGGACACCCCTATGCTTGAACCTGAATTTAAAGGTTTTATCACGCAGGGAAATTCAAGCGAACTGTCCATGGCATTTATGCACCAGCGTGCAGTCAGAATATGGTTTGCCGAAACCAGAATCTTTGAAATATTTTTATCCATTGAAAGCATACAACCGTCGTATTTTGAGCCGGTATATTTAATTGCGTTGATATCGAGCACCGCCTGCATTTTCCCGTTTTCTCCGATATCGCCGTGAAGTGCTAAAAATACAACATCACACCTTTTGCAGCATTCAATTACATTTTTGCCTATAGACGAATGTGTAAGCTTTCGGTCTGAAACATCGGGTATGTTCTCCGTCACTGCATATTCCTTTATATCCTCGGGTGAGGAGGTAAAAATCAAATCCCTTTCAATGCTGTCCAGTCCGTAATATAGATCAAGCAGAAAAACCTGGTGCCCTTTTTGGATAAGGGCTTTTGCAATCCTTGAGCCTGACACAAGGGAGACATCCCTTTCAGGGCTGACTCCTCCGGCGAGAACGATTATTTTCATATAAACACCTCGTTGCATTTTTATCTTGCAACAATTATATTCCTGATTATATGTAATGAAAAGTTCAAATAATGCTGTACAATATGCAAAAAGTGCTGTATAATTTTTGTATGAATACGAATAATAATGCATTTAACGCTGACGGAGAATACGGCAAAAGAGGATATTTAAAAGAAAATTACCGAGTATTTCACATTAAAGACAGATGCAACAAAGAATTTGAATTTCATTATCATGAGTTTGATAAAATCGTTTTCTTTTTGTCGGGCAATGTGACATACATCATTGAGGGCAAGTCATACTGTCTTAAACCGTATGATATTTTACTGGTCAGCCACGGTGACATACATAGACCTGTAATCGATTCGGCACAGGAGTATGAGAGAGTGATAATCTGGACTGACAGCAATTCTTTTAATTCGGGATACGCTCTGTCGCAATGCTTTGATGACGCGAGGGAAAAAGGATTAAATCTAATCAGGTCTGACAACTCAAGAAAACGCATTTTTGATATATTATTACAGCTCACATCTGAAAATGGCAGCAGCTTTGCAAGTGATTTGATGAGAGATACTCTTTTTATGCAGCTTATGATACTTATTAACCGAAGTACATTGGATAATACTGTACCGTACAGAAGTGATAATCAGATTGAAGAAATAATGAAATATATCAATGAAAATCTGTTTTCGGATCTCACGGTTGAAAAGATATCGAATGATTTTTTTATCAGCCGTTATCATTTAATGCATAAATTTAAACAGGTAACGGGCAAAACCGTCTTTTCCTATATACAGACAAAAAGACTGCTTCACGCCGCATCCATGCTAAACAACGGTATGACCGCAAAGCAGGCATGCTTTGAAAGCGGATATAAGGATTATTCCGTTTTTCTCAGAGCGTTCAAAAAGGAATTCAAAACAACCCCTGCTGAATATAAACGAAAACCATATTGATAAATTGAAAAAGCATCGAGTATTAGCCGATGCTTTTTGCTTTTTATTTTTCTTTGCTGTTACTGCGTTTTTTGAATACGATTATGATAACCGCCAATGCCGCTGCGGCTGCCACGCAGCATACGGCAATGATTTCGGATTTGCTCATATTCTTATCTGCCGAACTGTCTGACAGTACACCGACTGAATGATCGGCGCTGTTTTGAACGGCAGAAGTTGAATTCACCTTAACTTTGTCATTGTCATTTTCATTTTCATCATCAGCAGCTTGCGCATTCTTAGAATCCACTATTGCAACCGCGTTTTCATTGATGCGTGACGGTGTATCCGCTTTTTGTGCGCTTTCCTTTTTGTTTTCCCGGGAAGGATTGCTCCGTACGGAATCCTCACTGCCGTTTGAACCATCAGGCTGATTGCCGTTATTCACACTTCCATTATTATCCGACTGCTCAACATCATTTGTATTGACGATTTTATCAGTGTCAGGCGGAAGGAAATTGATGCCGTTATCCTGATTGCCGTTGTCTGAATCACCGGAAGGATTCTGATTATTGCCGCTGCCTGAATTGGAATTATCATTGCCGTTATTGCCGTCATCATCACTGACTGAGCTGTTGTTATCAGAATCGGCAGGCTTATTGGCAAGCGAATAATCCGTTACATACATAACCACAATATCCTCACCGCCGTAAAGCTCCTGTGCATTCATATAGGAATTGACAAACACATCCCCTACCGTATACATCCAACCTGAGCTTCTGCCGTAGTCAAATTCCGAAAGTCCGTTTATTGATGAAATATAGCTTCCTCTTGCTCTGTAGGACATATTGTTATCCGCAAGAACTTTTTTAAACACATCAAAAACGGTTGATCCGCTTGTAAAGGACATAACAGGTGTTTTTGCAATCAGCTCTGCATGGTCGAGTCCGAGAAGCGTAAAGGTCACGCTGATAGGTTTATCCAGCTCATATTTATATGCGCTGAGCGAAGCACTGTATGCCGATACTTTCTGTGATTCGGACATAAAGGCAAATTCCTCGGTATAATTGCCAGCGCCGACCGCCATTACATATGCGCTGACCGGCTGCTTGTAAAGCTGTTTAAATTTTGCCAGCGCCTCGGCGTCATAATCTTTGCAGTCTTTAAATTTTGTATAATACTTGCCTAAGATTTCATCTGTCAGAACGCTGTTTATTTTAATAAATGTATCATCATTTGGAGTATAATTTAAAATCAATGTTTCATTTGAGAGCAGATTTCTGTTACTGGTGCGAAACAGCCTGTAATCTTCCTGCTCCTCCCATCCGGGAAGCTCATCTACAACAATACCGCTGCCGCACATATCCGAATTGCGGTAAACAAATTCAACGCCTGATTTATCGGTGTTCCATACAATTTCCTTATACGGCGTCAGACTGTCAATAATACTGTATGTATCTGTATTATCACCGAGAAGTCCTGTTGAATAGCTGCATTTTGCCTGATCCATCAATTCAAGCGCGTTATTGATTTCAGCTCTGCCAAGGTGCTTTACCGTTACATGAATATCCTTTGTAACATAGTAATTCGGATTAGCCTTACTCTGCATTTTTACAGTCAATGTAACCTGCCTGTCGGCGGAATCATCCTCACCGAGAGGTCTGTAAACATTTGCACGGAAGCTGTTGATTTCAATAACATCCGTATCAGAGCTGGATACGGTAAACCTGTAATTCCAGTAATCCCAATATTTACCGTAATGCAGTCTGTCCAGCTCCTGCGGCGTTACAACATTTTTAGGAATAACAAGCTGAATATCATTGTCAACAGCATTAATATCAAGTTGCTTCTTTGTTGTGAAATCCATCAGCTTATCGGCAGTATAGTAATTTAATATTGCTTTCATAGTACTAATATTCTGCTGTGTTTGTTCGGCGGAAAGCGGCATAATTGTAACTTCAAACTGCCTTGTTACCGTAATATCCGTAGACGGATTTTTAACAATAGCGGTAAGGGTAACTGTATGAGGTTCGCTGTCCTGATAAATCTTACCCACATACGCGTTATAAAGGGAATCCGCACCGCTCTGCCTGTTTTCATTGCTTACGAAAAGATAATTTTCGTCAGAGGATTCCCATGTAATCCACGCAAAGGAATACCGGTCACCGTCTATACAAGACGGCAGATTCAGCTCGGAAGCAACAGAATCAAGATTGGCATTGTCTGCACTGAGTACATCCGTTTTAAGCACATCATCGGCAGACTTTTCCAATGATGTCCTGACATCACTTGTGTCCCACGGAATCATCAGGGAATAACTGTCGGAGGTGGGATATATTACCGTCATATCTCCGACAGTGAGATTGAAAAACACCTGAACCTGCTTACCGTCTGCAAAACTGCCGCCTGCCGGAATACTCGGATAATAAAGCTTACCGTTTTGCGAGACAAGCGTGCTGTCTGCAGTGGAGTTAACCGTAACGGTTATACCGTCAAACCCTCTGCTGTTTAGAATATTCTTAAATTTAACAAGGATATTTGTATCTTCACCGTAAACGGGATTCAGCGTTTTAAAATCCCATTTCATACTGTCCAATACCTTTTGCAGGTAAACAGCAGGCTCTACATCAAGCGCCCACACATCAATATCAAAGGATTTGACTGCCAAAGCCTTGCCGCAGGTTACATATGCCTTTAACTGAATCGTTACAATATTTTTATCAGGAAGGGTGACAGCACCCGAATTGCTGATAATTTCGGTATTGCTGCTCTCCCATCGTACACTGCACTCTCCGATTTGTTCGGGCAGATTTAATACCGTTTTTTCCTTTACAACTGTTTTTTCCAAAGTAAGTGATGCAAGTGCAGACTGCACCTTTTCCTTATTTTCCGTGTCAATTAAACTTTCTGATTTTTCAACAGGACCTATAATGGCATATGCGATCGAGTTATCCTCACCTGATGCGGTTAATTTGATATATTTACCTGCCCAGTCCGCCTCATCGGGGATAGTAAATGTGCTTGCGAAAACACTGTCCGTGTCCTCAAAAGTCTCGGCGTCAGCAGATACTGTCCACTTGTATTGCACATTTGTTGCATTATCACCGTTTTCGCCGAGCGCCTGTGCTGTTAATGTTACACCTGTGACGGCACTGCCGATAATCTTTACAACCGAAACAGGAATATGTAAAACAGATGAAGAAAGCTGCCAGGTAAGAATGGGATATCCGTCGTTAATATTTATTTTATCGTCACTGAAAAGCTTTTGTACGCCTGCGTTGAGATCAGACAAGAGGCTTTGCTTATCTGCAATTTTCTCATATCCGCTTGCAGTCCCGCCGGGGACGGATGCCTCATCGTTAAGATAATAACAATTTGTTATCGTGCAGTTGCTGAAACCGGCAATACCGTTTGTGCTTTTGCCAATATTATAGCAAAAGCTGATTGTGCCGTTGCTCTGCTGCCCTGCAATACCTGCGCTGCGGCTTGTACCTGTAATATCACCTGTGTTGTAACAGCAACTTATATCCGCGCTGTTTTTATTGTAACCGATGATACCGCCTGAATAGGTACCGCTGATTTTCGCCGAATTACAGCAACCGACAACAACAGCGCCTTTGGCGGCAACAGTACCCGTAATTCCGCCTGCATATCCTTTTGTGCTTTTGCCCGTTGTGGTAACACTGCCGCTCATGGAACAGTTTTCGACGGTGCCTGTCTGAAGTTTTCCGATAATACCTCCGACCACATGATTTGAATTTACATCACCCTCTACTCTCAGGTTTTTGACAGTGCCTGTATTTACAACGGAAAAAAGGCCGTAGTTGGCAGATGATGCGTCAATTTTAAGTCCTGATACAGTGTGATTCTGACCGTCAAACACACCGGCATATGCGTCTGTAACATATGTTGTAAGACCGATCGGAGTCCATGCTTGGTTGCCAAGATCAATATCATTTGTCACAACCGCGTCAACATCTACAAGGCCTGTATCCTCATTGGCAAGTGTGTTTATATATTCGGCAAACCACGCAAGCTGTGCACCATTTTCAATCTGATAAACACCGTCCTTTTGCACAGGTTCCGTTTTTGTGCTTCCGTCCCACACAGTCTGTGCAAAAGCCGGAAAAACAGGCAACGGTGCTGTTATTAATATTACTGTCAGCAGAATGGATAAAAATTTTCTTTTCATTTCAGTCTCTTTCCTTTTCAGTTTCATGTTCTTTTCTGTATCTGATTCGGTTGTTTCTCGCCCTTATACGCTTCTGCCGCTTTTTTTCTATGCGCATTAAATCAGGCTCTTTAACCTTTGCCGCCTCCAGGGCTCTCGGCCACGGTCCGAAAAACGATTTTATCGTGCTTACTTCTTCGTCACTGAAATCTGACTTTTTGGGAATGCGGCCAAGTTCCTTTGCCTTTTGTTGTATCATAAGCGCACAGTCCTCCCTTGTAAGCCTTGTGTTCATATCCATTCCTCCAAAAACAAAAATGCACATTCCTGCAAAAGCAGAAATGTGCAACAATCTTTTTAAGCAAATACTACGGAAGAGGAGAATACCTTTAGTACTTACATCAAACGGCTGCACTCTTCCCTACCCAAAAGTGTTTATACAGGTTAAAACCGGTAACCCTGTCTCCGGCAGGAATCCCGACTGTAACGGTAATGGCGGTTGCGACGGATTTTCACCGAACTTCCCCTTAAATGCTATATAAAAACAACACCGGAAAACAGATTATTAAATTTGTAAGCTATTTTATCACAATAAAATTCTGTTGTCAACATTCATAGAAAGGAACCAAAAAATAAAATCGAACATCATGATATATTTTTATGCAAACAAGGAACGACAAAAGAATTCGCTTTTACTGCAAACGCCTGACGATACAGCGTTCACGGGAACAGTTGACAACCATTCAATGTGTAAACAAAATTTTACCGCTCACTCAAAGCATTTATGATTTCCTGAAATTCATCCGTATTACGCAGGTCGTCAAAATCCGAAGATGACAGCCATTTGTCACGCATGATTTCTGTAAGCGGTCTTGTATCCGTTGTTTCAAAATCGATTTTTTTCACTGTAATATTTCCCAGCAATACGCCGGAAAATGTCTGCTCTTCAGGTCGATTATCAAACGCTTTTGCCGCCGCTGCTCCATGATTCAGATGTTCAAGAGCCAGAGCATTTTCACCAAGTCTTGCATACAGTTGTGCAATATCCAACTGCAATTTGGCATTTCCCCAACCGTGCGGTGTGACAGCGTTATCGTACATTATTTTTTTAAGCTCAAAAATTTTTTGAATTGCAAGAATGGACTCCTCATCCGAAATACGACCTGAATTCGCCAGCAGCCAAATGGAACTGTACAGCGCATCGTAATCCTGCTTAATTCTGTTTCTCAAATAAGGCAGCTCTTCATCGTCTTCTATACCCCACCAGATCTGATTTTCTTTGCAAAACTTAGATGGCGGCAATGTTTCGTATAAAGCCCTTCCGATATTTCTTCTGCCCATTTCACAGTGATTAAAAGCCAGTCGCGCAGTAGCCTCAAGGCGAATATTCTGATCAGGACAGTACTTGATAATCCTTTCTCCCAAAGCAGTAATTTCAGCGTCGTTCTTTTCCATATTTTCTTTCCATTCGGGAATATTTCCGTCACTGTCTCCCGAAATAAATAATGCATACATCAGCTTGTTCAGCAATATATAGTTATTCGGGAATTCCGCAACGCCCTCCCGTGCGATATCAATACAGTCATAAACTTTTCCGCAGCTTATTGCCTCTTGAAATCGCTTCAAATATTGATTCACCTTGTTCTGCTCAATAATTTCATTAACTCCGAGAAGTTTATCGACGGTAACACCGAAAAAGTCTGAAATTACAGGCAGCAACTCCATATCCGGATAGCACATGCCGCATTCCCAGCGTGATATGGACTGATATGAAACGCCGAGAATATCCGCCAGCTCATCCTGCGTAATATTCTTTTCTTTTCTCAAATGCTTTATTGTATCTCCGATATTCAGTTTCATAAAGTTCTCTCCTTATTTGTTATTGAAAGCGGCGCCTCTTTCATAAACAGAATATCACATAATAAATATGAATTCTATATCTTGATTGGAGATAATCATTCAACCAGATAGTGAGAACACTTTAACGAATATCGAGTCTTTTTCGCGCCCTGTGCTACTGCGCG
Organism: uncultured Clostridia bacterium; assembly: GCA_947628175.1. Classification (GTDB taxonomy): domain Bacteria; phylum Bacillota; class Clostridia; order Oscillospirales; family Acutalibacteraceae; genus Eubacterium_R. Next base: position 11,307 of record CANQZA010000067.1, read on the forward strand.
ATAAACGAGAAATCAGATATCAACCTCATCAAAAAAATAATCCAAAGTATCAACCAGTTTCTTTTCCTGTTTTAGTCTCATAATATTATTTCTATTAAGCCAGACGGTTTGTTCAACTTCATCGGTTGTGGCATTTTTCAAAGATACGATTCCGTCATAAGTGAAAAGCCAAACATCCACAATATCATTGAATTGTTTTCT
>CANQZA010000068.1 GCA_947628175.1 uncultured Clostridia bacterium
ATGTTCACAGGCTTTGTTCTTGAGCGTGGTTATCGCGGTGAGCAGCTTGAAAAAGAAATTCTCTGTGCATCAGGCAATAACTATTCTGCACTCGTTGCAGAAGTTGCTACTTACAGTGACGACGGTGAGCGCCTGACAGAGGCTTCGGTAACAAGAGGTCCCGGTGCAGCAGACGCTAAGTACGGCACATGGAGCAGCAGCGGTGAGCTTGTTAATGATGACGGTGCGGGCAATAAGCTCTTCACAGACGAGAGCTGGGATAACTACATTAATGCTCTTGCAGATGCTGTAGCTCTCGCTACACATGGTAATACCGATTATACGCATAAGGCTTCAGCTCCTTATGTAATCGCTGAAAAGGATACTTATGATGCTCAGGTAACAGGATGTTACACAAAGGATTGTGCGCTTCAGATGGCAGAGATTGCTCTTGCTCCTTATGTTGCTTCTCTTCCTCGCGTAACAGTTACTGAGGTTGAAGGCGGTTCTGTAACGGTTAACGGTACTCCTTATACCGAGCCTGTTGAGGTTGAGTCCGGCTCAGTCGTTACTCTTGATGCTACTGCTGATCCGGGTTATACCTTCGGCGGCTTCAATATTGGCGGCAGCGTAGTGCAGACCAAGCCTTACAGACTTGTTGTTAATGAGGATGTTACTGTTACTCCTATCTTCAATGAGGTTTCCGGTCATACAGTAAGCGGTTCAATCGTAGTTGCTACAAGGCCGAACGGCACAACTACGAATAAGACACCTTACGGCGAGTATACCTTTACGCTCTACTCCAACAGCGATAGAACGGATGAGGTTACATCGTTCAATACCGTATATGATCCGGACGCTAAGACAAACACCTTCAGCACAACGCTTGCAGACGGCACATATTATGCAACCCTTAAGGGTGAGTATTCAATCGCTCGTGAGGATATTACCATCATTGTTAATGGCTCTGATATTTCAGGTGCGGTTATTCCTGTAATTGCATGTGATTTCAACAAGGACGGCAGAATTACATCTGTTGATACTAACTCTTGTATGAGAGCTGCTGCTGGTCTTTTGGTTGCTCCTTATTGCGACCTTGATTCTAGTGGTACTATCACATCAGTTGATACAACTATTGTTACTGCCTGTGGTAGCCAGAATGCATCTTATCCTGCAATTACGATTGAGTAATTCATTTCTTTATTAAATCATTCGTTGTTATGCCTTAACGGCTTAACATAAAAAAGTCTCAGGAGGGTAAGAGTTTTAATACCCTCTTGGGACGACCTTCTTGATTTATTAGACATTTTGAAAGGAGAGAGATAACAAGTGACCTCAACTTTATCTAAAAAGTGGATCGGCATATCGCTCGGCGTTTTTGCCTTTTTCGGTATGCTTATATTGTTTTTGAATCTTCCTTTTGTATCCTATGCCCAATCGGGCACTCTTGGTACGGAAAAGCCTTATGTTTACTGTACCTATTATAAGGACGGCGCTCAGGTGGATGGCAATTCGCTTGAAGCCGGCACCTATAATGTCAATTTTGAGCTTTCGGGTATGGAGAATATTTCTGTTGTGGAAATCACCGCCTCCTATTCGGATATCGCATCGGTGGATCCAACGCCGGTTGCCGTTATGTCCGATTCGGTTGGCGATGTAAGCTCCATGGGCTATGTAATCGGCGAAGGCAATATGGTATTCGGTTTTGTTTCAGATAATGACGATACTTCGGCCGTTTCTTCGGATTCAGTTACTTTAGCTACAGTGGCTGTTACCTTTTCTGAATCCTGTGATGCGGCAGATGTAATCACAGTGTCCGACAATCCAAATCTCACCTTTGCACAGGCTGATTATGCCGACGGCTATGACGATGAATATGCTATCACCACGGTTGATCCCGATTACAATGGCAGTCTCTATACAATGACCTGCGATGTAACTCCCGATATGAACCGTGAGGTCAGCGGCTCAATCGTTGTTGCCACAAAGCCTGACGGAACAACAGCAAACAAAGCAGCTTATGGGGAGTACACCCTTACTGTTTACTCCGATTCCGAGAAAAGCCAGCAGGTAGCTCAGGTTCAGTCAGTATATTCTGGTCCCGATAAACCTGCAAATACTTTCAGTGTTGCTCTTGCCGACGGCACTTATTATGCAACATTGACCTATGATTATTCTATAACAAGAGACGATATAACAATTAAAGTTAACGGCTCTGATATTTCAGGCGCAGTTATTCCTGTAATCGCATGTGACTTCAATTCAGACGGAAGAATAACTTCTGTTGATACGAATGAGTGTATGAAGTTTGCTGGCAGTATTTCATCCGCACCATATGGTGACCTTGATGCCAGCGGAAATGTTACATCAGTTGATACTAATATTACAATGACATGTGGCAGCAAGAGTTTGTCATGTCCTGCTGTTACGATTGAATAACTGTTTGTTTTAATCACTTAGTACAGTATTTTTGTTGTTATAATATCAGGTGATCACTGTGCTGTACTTTAATGATTTTGGTTCTGCGCGAAGAGTGTTTCACTTTTCGGATGTTTAAATTGAATATTAATTAGGAGGAATTCCTAAGTGAAGAAAAAGTTTAGAAGAGTTTTGGCTTCTCTTCTTGCTGTTCTCATGATTCTCGGCTCTATGCCTATGACTGCTTTTGCTTTCTACAACTATGAATATGACGGCTATGCAGAATTAGGCGAAGAGGATTATGTAAACTGGGATGGTGGTTTTGAATTCGGCGATCAGATTGTAATAACTGATCCTGCCGGAGGCGAAGACCATAACTCTATTCTTACTGAGATGAAGCCTGAAATGACTATCACAGTAAGTAGCATGGGTAATGTTAACGATGGTAATTATATTAGACAGCAGTATTACGGCTGGTCACCTGCTCAAACTTATGAAAAAGTAAAGGCAGCCGGCAATATCAAAAACCCTGCTGAACTTAAAGCAGGCGATATGATTGCTATTGCTTTTGAATTCGGCGGTATGGAATGTCTTTATACCTGCCAGACGCGTGGTAAGTATGACCCTGCATACCTTGAGCCGGGTCTGATTGCCGGTTCATCAGGTAACTTCTCTTGGAGAAAGGCTACATCTTCTACACAGGCTACCCCTGTTGTAGGTGCTACAAAGTTCTATGCACCTTTTGCAAACACAGGTACAGGCTGTGACCCTGAAACAAGCACTTTCTATACCTCAATGGGTTCAATAGAGGCCCTTTATTGCAGAGATGCAAACACGAAGTATGATACCATTTCAGGTATGATTTCAAATGTTATGACCTTCAAGGTTCTTCAGGATTGCGACCTTAAGGATATAATGACATTGGATTTAGAAGGATATACATATATAGATCCTTACAATCCTTATGATCCAGCCCTTTTGGCGGATGAAAATCAGCCTTTGGAGTATATTCCTGATGATCAAAACTATGACTTCACACCTGGATCTGATATACTCATGGAGAGAAACGGTCATATGGATATTATCTGGACCGACTATGAGAAGGCTGAGGAAACACAGCAGTACACAGTTAAGTTCACTGCTGCAGACGGTTCAACAGTAAGCGAGACTAAGTATGATGCAGGTACTCCTGCTGATTCCGTTACAGTTCCTTCTAACACAGCTACTAAGTCAGACAATGACGAAACACATACAGTATACACATGGCCTGAAGTACAGGATGTAACAGGTGATGTTGAGTACAAGGAAGTTGCTACTCCTACAGCTCACCAGTACAATGATGTTCCCGGCTCATCCCAGGATGCTACTTGTACAGCTCCCGGTAAGGAAGCAGACCAGAAGTGTGATGTTTGTCAGCATGTAAAGACCGGTGCAGCTACTGATAAACTTAAGCATAGTTACACAGGTGAGCTTACTCCTGTAACAGATAAGACACATGCTAATAAGTGTATCTATTGTCAGGAAGTTAACCCTGAAGCAACCGCTTGCACATTCAAAGATCAGATTACCGAGCAGCCTGAAATCGGCAAGCCGGGTACAAAGACATGGACTTGTGAATGCGGTAACAGCTACACAGAGGTTATTCCTCCGTTGCAGAAGCCTCAGTATAAAGTTGAATTCAAGAACGCTGCAGGCGCTATTGTAAGCACAGAGTACTATGAAGAGGGAACAGAGGCAGCTTCTGTTGTAGTTCCTGCTAACACAGCTACTAAGTCAGACAATGACGAAACACATACAGTATACACATGGCCTGAAGTACAGGATGTAACAGGTGAGGTTGTATACGAAGAGCAGTCCTCTTCTGTAGCTCACGATTACAAAGATGTTCCAGGCACAGCCGTTCCGGAGCAGTGTGAGGCTCCCGGTAAAGAAGCTAACCAGAAGTGCGATACTTGTCAGCATGTTAAGGAAGGCGCTGTAATCCCTCAGAAGGGTCACGACTGGGTAGAAGACAGCAGAACACCTGCTACTGTTAAGGACGCTGAGAAGATTCACTACAGATGTAACAACGGCTGCGGTCAGACAAAGACAGAAGACGGCCAGAAGGCTCTCGGTATAAACATTACAGTTGATGCTGAAGAACTTGGTACACTTACACTCACAGCCGGATCAGATCCTGTTGATGTATCAGAGGGTAAGACAGTCAATGTTCCTTACGGCACAGAGGTTACACTCACAGCTCAGGCTAATGAAGGCGCTACATTCTTCGGCTGGGAAGCTGAAGGCACAAAGGTTGTTACAAATGAAACAACTTACACCTTCACAGCTATTGCTGATGCTAAATTCACCTCACTTATCGAGGCTAACTCATCAAGCAAATTCACAGTTGTATTCTACGACACATATGGTAATGCTATCAGCTCTCAGACCGTTACAAACGGCAGTGAAATCCAGATTCCTGACGGACCTGATTTCATCGGTTACACCTTTGAAGGCTGGTCAATGTCTGATGATGAGATCAAGGCTCTTACCAAGGCTGCTTCAATCACAGCTAAGTATGTGAAGAATGATTCAGCTAAATTCACAGTAACAGCTACCGGCTGCGAAATCAGCGGCGGTGAGCTTTCAGGCAATGATACGCTTGCTGAGATTCCTTACGATACTCTCGTAACAGTAACTAAGGCAGACGCAAAGGCTTGGAAGATCGGTGAAGCAACAGTTGCTTATGGTGATTCCTATAGCTTCTATGTTGGTTCTGATGTAACAGTTGTTCCTGTAACAGATGAGGATGTAACAGCTGCTCCTACAGTTGCTGCTGTATCAGCTGATCAGGTTGCCGGTTCTCATAAGGTTGTATTCCTTGCAACCCGTTCAATGGCAGGCGATGCTACTTATGTAAACGCAGGTTTTGTATATGGTAAGGATCTTAACAATGATGACCTTGTACTTGAAATGGTAGGTAAGAAGGGTACAAAGGATACTTCAGGTAATGTTAAGGCTTACTACTGCACAACAGATGCACAGCAGTTCAGCGTAAGCTACGGTGTAACAGCTCAGACTGGTACTGCATCTGCAAGAGCATTCCTTGCTTATGAGTCCGACGGTGAAATTACTGTAATCTACGCTGAGCCTCAGGTTCACACATATTAATTTATTAATATCGCTTTTTAGCTCTCCTGCTCCCAAGGAGCAGAGAGGCTTTAAGTAGATTATTAGTTAAGGAGGACAAAACTAATGAAAGAAACTTATTCAAAGCCAGTTTCAAAGATTGATGAGTTCAGCGCTGTTGAAGTTTTAACAGCTTCTGGAATTGAAAACGGCGTTGGTGACGACGATTAATCTTTCCTGACTAAGAATCCACGGGAGAGCGGCAGAAATGCCGCTCTCTTTACTATATGCGCAAAAAGCAAAGGCGGACATTTTAAATGTCCGCCTTTGCGTCTTTTTTGTGATTTGTGTTAATCCTCTTTGCTTTCAAGCTCTTTCAGTTCGCTTGATGATTTTTTATAAATATAATCAATAAGCTGATTTTTGTTTTCCTCTTTCTTGATGGAGATAATGCTGCTTCCTCCCGCCGTCGAGTAATTCCATGTTCCCTCAAAAGGAACCTTTGTCTGGTGCATATCTCCCGTGATACATATTCCTGCCTGAAGCACAAATTTCATTATGCCGCTTTTTGACATATCCGTTTCAATATAAGGCGCGCTGGAAAATGCCATTTTATAGAGCTTAAACGGATTGGAATGCTTTGCGTTGTCAAGGATTGCGCTCATAACGGTGCGCTGTCTCTGTGTTCTTCCGAAGTCCGAATCAATATATCTTATTCTGCAATATGCAAGAGCCTGCTCGCCCGTCAGCGTATGTTTGCCTGATTTCAGCTTTACTTTTCCGTATCGTTTCGGGTGGTTTGTCACCTCTTTTGCCTCCGCCTTGCTCACATCAATTTCGACCCCGCCGAGACTGTCAACAAGCACCTTGAACATTTCAAAATCCGTGACAACATAATTGTCTATATCAACGCCGAAATTATATTCAATCGCGTCAACAACGCCCTGATATCCGCCGCCGGAGCAGGCCGCGTTTAGCTTTGCCTCTCTATCAAGCGCGGGGATATAAACCCATGTGTCACGCAGAAACGATACAAGTTTTATGCAACGGTGTTTCATATCCAGTGAAACGAGCATCATCGTGTCTGACCGTGAATTCTCTGCCTTATCGCTGCTGCGCGCGTCCACTCCGATAAGCAGTATGTTTTTTACCATTGCGCTGTGTTCAAGCTCAGACGAGCTGATAGATTCGTTTTCCTTTTGCTCGTCATAATTTATTCTTCCCAAAACGGGGAATATCGAGCCGACGATAACAAGTATAATCACAAGTATCGCGATTAGAATTTTCTTTTTGACGGAAAGCCTATTGCCTTTTTTCGGCGGTCTTTTGCCGCCGGTTGCACCCGGCTTGTCCCGTCTTTTGTGCGGTTCTCTCTGCGCGTTGCCAAAATCCTCGATTCGTTCGCTTCTGAAACGCTGTTCCCCGGGCGTGTAATCCTTCTGCTGCGCGGGCGGACGGGGATAATCGTCACAGGGGTTTATTCCCGTGTTTTTTTGTTGATTGTCAAACACTATATCGTCGTGTGCCTGTCTGTTGTTAAAATTCAGGTCAATGGGGCTGTAGTTATAATAATCTTCGTCTGCCGGAACGGTTCTGTCCGGCTCAAATCCCTTAGAGTTTTTGTCGGGATTATAACCTTCGTTCTCAAAACGAGGCATCATACCACCTCCGTAAATGAAATTTTACTACATATTATAAAGTATTTCAACTGTCATTTTGTAAAATATATTGACATTCAATATGAATATATTTTAAAATATAAGCCGTGGTGGGTTTCACCGCAGACGAGTCGGCAAGGCAATTGCGTATTGCTTTGCAATATGAGGAAAGTCCGAGCAGCACAGAGCAGGATAACGGCTAACGGCCGCCGAGGGTGACCTTAGGGAAAGTGCAACAGAGATATACCGCCTCTTTGAGGTAAGGGTGGAAAGGCGAGGTAAGAGCTCACCGAGGAAGTGGAGACATTTCCTGCCATGTAAACCCTATCCGCTGCAACATCGACTAAAGGGTTGTTTGCTCGACACATAACTTTGAAGGATGGCTGGAGCGCAGGAGCAATTCTGCGTCGAGATAGATAATTGCCCACGACAGAACTCGGCTTATTGCCGGCTCGTCTTAATCTTTAAACAGAGGTAAGGAATATGTTAGTGAATATGCGTGACCTCCTTGCGGATGCGCAGGAGGGTAATTATGCCGTCGGCTCGTTTTCCATTGCAAATATGGAGATGGTTTTAGGTGTTCTCAAGGCAGCGAAGGAATTAAACGCTCCTGTTATTCTTCAGATTGCCGAGGTACGCCTCAAGCAGAGTCCGCTTGAGCTGATCGGACCGCTTATGGTTGCCGCCGCCGAGAATGCCGATATCCCCGTTGCCGTTCACTTCGACCACGGAAAAACTTTTGAAAAAATCAGTCAGGCGCTTGATCTCGGCTTCACTTCAGTGATGTTTGACGGCTCTCATCTTCCGCTTGAGGAAAATATTGCGCAGACAAAAAAGGTTATAGCCGCCGCAAGGGAATACGGCGCTGATGTTGAGGCGGAAATCGGTTGTGTGGGTGGCTCAGAGGACGGCTCGCAGGACATAGCCATCAACTGCACAAAGCCTGAGGACGCAGTGAGGTTTGAAAGCGAAACGGGTGTTGATGCTCTGGCAGTTGCAATCGGCAATGCGCATGGCAATTATAAGCAGACGCCCAAGCTCAGATTTGATATACTCGAAGAGATAGACAAAAGCACCGATGTTCCTCTTGTGCTTCACGGCGGCACGGGAATAACGCCCGATGATTTTGTGCGCTGTTCCCACACAGGAATAAAAAAAATTAATATTGCGACTGCTACCTTTGATATGGTTGAAAATACCGTTTGCAGGTGCTATAATGAAAACAGTATAAAAGGGTATTACGATTTACAGGCTGCCGAGGTTGAGGGTGCTTATCAAAATGCCAAGAAGCACATTCTCATTTTCGGTACGGAGAATAAGGCTTAATCCCTTGGATTAGAGAGGTATAATTATGAATTACATTGAATTTGATATGTCAAAACCGCTTGATTTTATTCCAATCGGCAGAATCGCTATTGATTTTAACCCTACCGATATGTATATGCCGCTCAGCGAATCGTCAAATTTCAACAAATATGTTGGCGGCTCACCTGCAAATATTGCCGTCGGTCTTGCGAGACTCGGCTGCAAGGTCGGATTTTGCGGCTGCGTAAGCAACGACCAGTTTGGTGATTTCGTTGTCAATTATTTTGATAAAGAGGGTATCGACACCAGTCAGATTACACGCGCTAAAAACGGCGAATGTCTCGGTCTGACCTTTACGGAAATCCTGTCTAAAGAAAAATCGTCGATACTGATGTATCGCGATAATGTCGCCGATTTCTGTATGGCTCCCGAAGATATTAAGGAGGAGTATATCGCCTCGGCAAAAGCTATTGTTATAAGCGGTACCGCCCTCGCCAAATCCCCGTCACGAGAGGCTTGCCTCAAAGCAATGCTGCTTGCAAAGAAAAATAATGTGAGAATTATTTTTGACATTGATTACCGCGAATATACTTGGACATCAAAGGATGAAATAGCTGTTTATTACAGCCTTGTTGCTCAGAATGCTGATATTATTATGGGCTCAAGAGAGGAGTTTGACCTTACCGAGGGTATTGTGGGCGTTAAGAAATCCGATCAGGAATCTGCTGAATACTGGCAATCCTTCGGTGCGGCAATATGTGTTATCAAGCACGGCAAAGACGGCTCGACCGCCTATACAAACGACGGTAAATTTTATTCCATTAAGCCTTTTCCTGCTGTTAAGCTCAAGGGCTTCGGCGGCGGCGACGGCTACGGCTCGTCATTCCTTTATAGCCTCCTTCAGGGTAAGGAGATGATCGAATGCCTTGAATTCGGTTCCGCCTCGGCTTCCATTCTCATTTCAGCTCATTCCTGCTCTGACGCTATGCCTTCTGCAAAGCAGGTAGAGGAGTTTATCAGAAAGAGTAAGGAAGAATACGGCGAAATGGTCGCAAGGGTTTGAGCAATCTTTTTCATTATTATGGCTCTGGCTGTATATATAGCCGAGTTTGGATTTTTCCAAGATGAGGACAACAGAAAAAACATAACAAAAACGATAGAATTTATAATTGCAATTGCAGTTGAGATAGGTGCTTATGTTTTATATTTTGTGTAATGAACCGCCTTACAGCTTCCATTCGTTTGTTGACTTATTTGGGATAATATGGTATAATAAATAATGTATTGAGGGAGTAGTTCCGCATAATTTTTACATAGTGCGAACTAAATCAACAACATGTCACAATAATGGCTGGTTTAGTTATAAAGAATGAGACTCGTACATAGTGCAATACTATGTACGGGCTTTGTTTTTATAAGAAAGGAAAGGGGTTTTTGGGTGAAAGAATATTTAAAGACGGCTGATGAGGTCATAAAAGAGGTCGGCTCGCACGAGGGCGGACTGTCTCAGGAGCAGGCGAAAAAAAGACTGGAGCAAAACGGAAAGAATAAGCTTGCAGAGGGTAAAAAAGAATCGCTTCTTCATAAATTTTTAAAGCAGCTTGCCGATCCGATGATAATTATTCTCATTGTTGCCGCGGTTATTTCTGCTGTGACGGCAGCAGTAGGCGGTGAGAGTGAGGGCTATGCCGATGTTATCATTATCCTTTTTGTTGTTATTATAAATGCGGTTTTAGGTGTCTATCAGGAAAGCAAGGCTGAAAAGGCAATCGAAGCGTTGCAGGAAATTGCCGCCGCCACCTCAAAAGTAATACGAAATTCAAAGCTCACGGATGTCAGATCAGAGGAGCTGGTTGTCGGTGACATTGTTGTGCTTGAGGCCGGAGACAGTGTTCCTGCCGACTGCCGTATCATTTCCTGTGCGTCTATGAAAATAGAAGAAGCGGCACTGACAGGCGAGTCGGTTGCCGTTGATAAAACCGCTGATGCGATTGATCCTCTTGGCAGTGACGATGTTCCGCTTGGCGACAGGAAAAATATGTGTTATATGGGTTCAAATGTTGTTTACGGGCATGGCAGAGCAGTTGTTGTTGCAACAGGTATGAATACGGAAATGGGCAAGATTGCAGATGCGCTGACATCCGCGGAGGAGAGTGAAACGCCTTTGCAGATTAAGCTCAATCAGCTTTCAAAAATTCTGTCTGTTATTGTGCTGGGCATATGTGTTTTCATTTTCGCGTTTGATATTATCCGTGACCTTGTTTTAGGACAGCAGCTCACCTTTACATCAACACTTGACACATTTATGGTAGCCGTTTCGCTCGCGGTTGCGGCAATTCCTGAGGGACTTGCGGCGGTAGTCACAATCGTCCTTTCAATCGGTGTTACAAAAATGAGTAAGAGAAACGCCGTTATAAGGCAGCTTACGGCTGTGGAAACGCTCGGCTGCACACAGGTAATATGCTCTGATAAGACAGGTACGCTCACTCAGAATAAAATGACGGTTGTCGAATACAGGGGCTCGGATGAAAAGCTTCTTGCAAGCGCAATGGCTCTGTGTTGTGATGCTGAGCTTCAGGATGACGGTGAGATTAAGGGTGAGCCTACGGAGGCCGCGCTTGTAGAGTATGCCAATAAGCTCGGTATGCCCAAATATGAGCTGGAAAAAGCATTTGAAAGGGTTGCAGAGGCACCTTTTGACTCCTCAAGAAAAATGATGAGCACTGTTCACAAGACAGACCACGGTTATATCCAGTATACAAAAGGCGCTCCCGATGTGGTTTTGTCAAAATGCACCGCCTACTACGATAACGGAGAGGCTGTTGCCATGACTGATGAGAAGCGGCGGGAAATCATCAATGCAAACAAGGAAATGGCGGATAAGGCGCTGCGTGTTCTCTG